>JBAYZI010000081.1:0-12756 GCA_041672585.1 Cloacimonadales bacterium (SeqCode)
CACGAAATGCAAAAAAGAGGTAATAAAAAAGGCTTAGCTTCACTTTGTATTGGCGGAGGAATGGGGATTACCACCCTCTGGGAAATGTAATATTAAATTAGAATTTATAGCATTAGGGGCGTATTTGTAATATACGCCCTTTTTCGTTTGCTGTGTAGAGACGCAATATTTTGCGTCTATCAAAAGTGGGTGCAGACTTTTCGGCGGGGTGTGGTCTTTTGAAATTAAAAAAGGAAAGTGAAAAGTGAAAAGTTAAGGTATTGCTTCCCCCTTCGCTTTAGTAGCTTCGGAGGATGTATCGCAATGATGATTGAAATGTAGGAGTGAATCAATATTCGCCCTCTTTAACTGGGATTGCGGGCGGCTCGCCCGTATTTTCTTAATTCCCCTCTTCATTCGCAAGGAGAATTTCCGGCGAAATAGATTACTAATACAATACTATTCAAAATCTATCATCTTTATCCCAAATTCAAATTTCACAAGCATCAACTCTTCGCTTTTTAGTACAAATCTAATATCTTTTAAATTTATTTTTAATATATTTTATACTTTTATCTTATTTATTGGCAATACTTTACAATATTCTAAATATTGTCATATATAAATAATTCAAAATAATTCTTGACACATTTACGCTATTCTATAAGTTGGAAATTGAATGATGAGTTAGTCATCAAATGATCTTTGAAAAACGAATAGTGTGGAGAGAGTTAATTCATAATAAAATTTTATGAATACTAAGGTTAAAGAAGTCAGCATCTAAAAAAAACACATAGACATGTCTGCGATAAGGCAGATCTTCTTTGTAGAATTACTTAGTATTCTTTATTTATAAATCTATTAGAGTAGAGTTAATTTATAACAACATATTTATGAATACTAAGGTTAAAGAAGTCAGCATCTAAAAAAACACATGGACATGTCTGCGATAAGGCAGATCTTCTTTGTAGAATTACTTAGTATTCTTTTTTCTTTGTTTAATTACGGTATTTGAGTTGGAATAAAAGCAATCACTTTTTAAAGCCAATAGGAGGCTAGATGGGAAACAGATTTATCACTGGGATGGAGTATAATGATAATTTAACAGAAAATGAAATGCCAACTCACTCAACATCCGGGGATAAGGTTTTTGATTTATTTATTGCTTCAGGAGCTTCCCGCCAAAAGGGTATTGAGGATATTAGGTGGGAGGTTGAACAGGCATGGCAGGTTGATAAAGAAAAAACCCTAAAGGTTTTATTTTATGCTCGAGATATTGATGAAGGTAACGGGGAGAGAAGATATTTTAGAGAAGCTCTAAAGTACCTCCTAAGCAAGGGTAGTCATACAGAAGAGATTGTTGCTAACTTAACTAAACCGGAAAACTTAGTAGCTGACATAGTTAGAGTAGATGATTTAGTTTATTTAGCCACCTGTCTAATTGGACAGAGATTAACTAGAAATGCTAACATTGATAAGATAATAAGCTTCTTATTTTTAATGTTAGAGAATAAAAAGAATGGGAATATTGTGGCAAAGTGGATGCCACGTAAAAACTCGCAGAACCAGAGATTGGTGAAATATATGCGAGTTAACGGACAGATTGAAACTTATTCGGCGTATCGCCGTTTAATCACTTCCAAAACTGAAGTGGTTGAGCAAAAGATGTCAAAGAATGAGTGGGATAACATAAACTTAGAACAAGTGCCTTCTATTGCTATGAAGCAGTATAAGAGGGCATTTCAAAGGCATAGCATCCTGCAACCTTTCTTAGAGAAGGTTAAAGCAGGGGAAGCTAAGATAAATGCTAAGAGGCTGACGCCTTTTGATATAATACATGATTTATTAATAAATAGAAATAATAACGGACTTCTTAGACTGGCTGACCTCCAGTGGCAAAACTTGAAAGAACTAAATGATTTACCTGCTGAATATAGGGCTTTGCCCATTATTGATGTAAGTAGAAGCATGACTATGCCTGATTTTATTCCGATCAGCATGGCTCTGGGATTAGGAATGTTTCTGGCAGAACGCAACCCTAATCAAGTATTTAGGGATTATTTTATTACTTTTAGCGGAAAACCTCAATTTCAAAAAATTGAGGGTTGGAATATGTATTATAAAATCATAAATGCTCTGAGAGCTAACTGGAACAACACAACCAACCTAGAGGCAACCTTTAAGTTAATCTTAAAGAAAGCAACCAAGAACCAAGTACCTGCAGAAGAGATGCCTACTCATCTTATCATATTTAGTGATATGGAGTTTAATTATTGTGTTAAAAACCCGGAAGAAAATGCTTATCAGATGATAAGAAGTATGTACAAGGCTGCAGGGTATCAAGTCCCTGAGATAGTTTTTTGGAATGTTGATGCCTCAGGGGAAAACTTCCCTGTGAAGTTTGATGAATCGGGTGCTTTACTACTTAGTGGTAGCTCCCAAAATGTTATGAATATTGTATTAAAGCAAGTGTATGAAAACCCTGTAGCTTTAATGGATGAAGCTCTCTCCAAGGACCGCTACAGCCACATAAGCTTAGCTTAAATTTTTCCCCTAAGTGCATTCTCTAATTGAGATTGCACTTTTTTTAGCTCTTGCTCCACATCTTCAATTTCGCTTAACATCTCTTCATAAGAAAGTTCAGCATTTTTCTCTTGTTGCAGATAGAGAGAAATATTTAAGTTAAAGTCATTATTAACTATTTCAGCTTGAGGCACTATTCTTGAGATCCCCGGTATTTCCTGTCTGTTTAGATAGATAGAGGCAATTGATTCAGGGGTTAATTCACTTCCACTATCATCATTGATTATCATAATATCGGTTTCAAGTTTGCTAATCTTTTTGGTCTTAGTATCATATTTATTCCTTCCGGGACGATAAACTAAAATAACATAATTACTTAAAATTCTCTTGCCATCCTTCACTGACGGCACAATAACAGCATCCAAACTATTATAGTGAGCCACAATTTCTTGCCGATAAATTTTCTCTTCTGCTTCCTTATAAAGAATGCTATGAGGAAGAATTAAGATCATCAATCCGGATTGTTTTAACCGGCGGCTCATATTTAAGATGAAGACTTCATCACTACTAAGAAGTTTACTTTGTTCTTGAGAATACTCTTGTTCCTCCTCCCTAATGACAGCTTCATCAAGCTTAATCAAATCTTTGGCAAAGAGGGGAGGTTCAGAAATAACCATATCTACCTTAGGGTAGTGTTTGTTGTCATTCTTGAAAGAGTCTTGAACTCTGAAATTAGCTTCTAAACCTGCTAAAATAGAGTTTAATTCAGCAAAGAGAATTAGCTTCTCCTCATTATCCTGTCCATAAATCACAATCTTTTCCTGAGCATTAAAAGCTGATTCTACTAAAAGAGAAGCAGACCCACACGCAGGATCATAAATTGAGTTTACCTTTAGTCCTTTAAGTAGATTAGCTACTATATTATTCAACTCTTTGTGGGTGGAAAACTGCTCTCTATTCACTCTGCTTGCTATTTCTAAAATAACATCATTAAAAAGAAGTGGTTCAAATGAATCTTTTTCACTATTTATAAGCAATGGAAAAAGCTTATCTTTAAGATCGTAAAGAGCAGTGTAGCCCTCCTTATCATTTATCAGATAGCCAACCTTGATTAGTTTCATGATATGTAAATCTGTACTTTTCAATGTTCCTGAATAGTATCTAAATAATTTATTAACAACATTAATGAAGGTAGAGGCAGAAGAGTGTGTCTTGAATACTTTAAGCTGATTGAATTCAGGATCAGAATTACTTTTCCACATTTCAGCTTCCACTTTTTTAAAAATAAATTCTTCATTCTCGGTATGGTTCTGTTCATAATAGGAATGAACCAGCTGCTTATACCTCATCACAAAGAAGATAAAAAGTAAAAAGATATCGCTATTATCAGTTCTATCATAAGTGGCAATTTTGGCATTGAAATCTTCATAGAGCTTAAGACTTTTTAGGATTTTATTATTTAACATCTTCACCCCCGATTTTAGCATTGATAATTTTCCGGTAAAGATCTTCCTTCTTTTGATAAATAGATTTAAGTAACTGTAACTCCTTTTGCATAAGCTCATGAAGTTCTATTATAGCCTGTTGCTTCTCTAAGCTGATTAGCTCAATTTCGACCTTTTGGATAGTCTCTGCCTTGATGAACTTCATACTGCTAGGTGAGGTTACCCTATTGAAGAATTCATTGGTGGCGAGACTGTTCAGATAGATAGCTAAATATTGAGGAAGCAGAATAGCCTTATCCACCCTTAATATCGTAAAATTAGAAGAGACAAGAGTGGGCTGACTTATTTCCTCAGGGAAGAAGCCAGCAGTAAAAGGAATACTGTTTCTAATAAAAACATCTCCCGGTTGGACCACATATTTATCAGGAATATCTCTGCCGGCATTCAATTCTTCAAATTGAGTCTCATCCATCTTGCCATAATTATCTAAACTCTTAATAGTCAGAACTCTATATAGTTGCTTTACCGGTTGATCACTTTTTGCCTGATACCTGGTAAGCACAAGGCCTGAACCTGTATATTTCACAATATCTTTTAATTTCACCTTCACCTCATTTTACAATGTTATATATCAAAATAACAAACCTAATAATACTGTCAATGCTTTTTTAATGATACTTTTTCTTCTCTTATTTGATGCTGTTCAAATATCTATATATGTTAAAGCTTCCCTACTATTCCTTTTAAAAAGAGCGGGTCGAGATTGTACCAATAATAACCTATACTTTTAGTAGTTTACTGATTATTATTTCTAAAACCCCTGAAGGGGGTTAAATAAATTAGCCCAGGGTAAATCCTCTTAAAAGGATGTAACCCTGGGTAAGATACCTAAAGCCAATATTTCCCTGTAAGGGATAAATAGGATTTGATATAACAAATTCTTGCAATTGCCCATTCATTAATTTATGTCGCCCCTGCAGGGCTATTATCCGGTTTTCATTTTACAAGGGGCTTGCATCCTATCTTCGCTAAAGCTATGTAGGATTATCACCCCTTGCTGACAAATGCCATCCTTTCAGGACTTTAAGAGGCATGAACAAGATCTTATCTTATATTAATTAAATAAATTTATAGGAGTGAATACTTTTTCTACCCCATTAACCAAAAGGTGAACATCCTTGTTATCATTTAGATAGATTAAGCGGTTATAAATCTCATTAATTCTTTCCAGATTTGACATATCAAGTCCAGGCAGGCTAATTATATCACCAATATTAATGTCTAAATTGCAATTAGGTAATATATTAGAAACCATTATCTCATCATTGATTATCTTAATTTGAAAGCCTAAAGTTAAACTTGGGGTATTGTTTAACTGGGATGGTTTATTTGATTTTAACAATTTTAATTGATTATTTCCCCAATCAAAGAGACAAGTATATTGGGTGAGGAAATTTAATCCTAAAACATAATTAAATGGCATAGCTGGAAGATTAGTAGGACGACCAAAAGATAATAAACCTTTCATTTCATGATCAAGATAAAGAGGTATATCATTATAAAAATTAACTGTCATTTCTCCCATAGTGCTAGGGTACTTCCAACCCTGTGATATCGGATAATCTGCAAGATCATCATTAAAAGTCATACAAGTAAATGCTCCTGTATCTATAAGAGCCATCTCTTCATTGTTTTGATTTATAGGAGAGATAGTGGTTAACAGATACCCCATGTTAATTATCCCGATAGCATAATCATAATCAAATTTAGGCAGATTGAATTCTAGAGAATTATTACGACTATCAAAGAGAAAGTTATTAAAACTAGTAAAGAAATCCAAACCCAACATTCCTGATATGGTTATTCCTAAAAGTTCAGATATAGATGTTAAAATAGCTTGAATATTACTATTATGAATATCCAAATGAAAAGGGAAGTCAACCCCAATATCATCTTGATTAAGAGAAGTTAAAACGGGCGATATAGAATAAGGACAGCCCGAATCTAAGAAAAAGTAGTAGGTCTCTTTACCTCTTGTGATTGGTATTACAACAGAGTTTAATAAACTTAAAATATGCATAATGAATCTCCTTTTTCAAGTTTGAACCTTTTATATTCCAATGATTATAAACCGTCAAGAGAAAACTTCGAAGGAGCTCTTAAATCCCCTTGGGGATCAGTAGTTTAGCTCGGTGGTTAAATCCTTGTATTCCGAGGATTACCCCCGGGTACGAGACACAAAATTAACCTTTCCCTGCTATTATATAATCATCCCTCCGAGATTTAACTCTATAATGTGCGAATTTAATTTCGCAATATTCTTTAAATATGTTATACGAAAACAAACCTCTAATTCATTAATTTCATATCTTTATAAAACTATTTTACCATCTTAAACCCTTTATTCATAGCACTTATAGTTAGCCAAACTTCCCTCTGAAATAATAATACTTGACATAATAACCGAACAATAATAACTGTCATATATGAATATGATTACTTCTCAAAGAGATATTGAGTAACCCTAAACATAAGGAGTTTATATGAAAGTTGCAGTTATTGGAAGTAGAAGTTTTGCAGATTGTAGTAAAGTAACTATGGTTTTAGACGAGCTAACAGAAATAACACATATAATCTCCGGCGGGGCAAAAGGGGCAGATAATTGTGCTGAAGATTATGCTAAAAAGCATGGTTTACCCATAACCATATTTTACCCAAACTGGGAAAGATATGGCAGAAGCGGCGGGATAATTAGAAACAAGGAAATAATTGCAAGTTGTGATATGTGTGTGGTGTTTTGGGACGGTAAGTCAAAAGGCACAGCTAATTCTCTCGAAGTAGCTAAGAAATTAGGGAAAGAGATAAAATTAATAAGATTTAACACTGAAGTTGAGGAGGGGTAATGAACCCGGAAGTAAGAGCTAGAGTACCACCAGTGTGGATAATAAACAGACAACCCAAGTTTAGACTTAATTAAGATTAGCGAAAATCGTTCCTACTAAACCCGAGAGATATTCAACCAGAGAAAACAAGGAGATAGGATGCAAGAATTATTTAGTTTTTATAAAGCAGAAAGTCATGAAGATGTTTTAAGTTTAATAGAAGCCGGTGCCAAAATTGAGAGTAAATATGATGTTATTGAAGGTGGCTTGCATAAGATTTATGTACCCAAAAATATAGATTTAACCAAGGATAAGCTGCCTTTGCTAACCGCTCACACAGATACTGTGTATTATCAGAAGCCGACTGAAATAGTTGCTACCCAAAGTGAGAGAGGTACCGTACTCCGCTCTTCATTTCCGGCTAAGGGAATTGGTGGAGATTGTCGTAATGGTTGTTACTTGATTTCAGAAGTAATGAAATCAGCTAGCTGGGATAAGTTTATCTTCGTGATTTTTGATTTAGAAGAACAGCTGGGTGTTGGCTCCAAGGCAATGCCTCATCAAAAGGTGATTGCTGATAATGTCTCCTACCTCATAGGCTTAGATTGTTTTGCCAGAGATTATGTGGCAGTTTATGATAATACAGACAGAGAATTAATTAATTTAATTGAAGATAATTTTGCAGATAAAGTTCTTACCCAAGGGTATTTTACAGATGTAACTGTACTAGCACGAAAGTACCAAAAGTCACCTATAGTGCTCTCTATAGGCTACTACAACCAACATTCCCCTAATGAATATGTTATTTATGAAGATCTTAAAGAGTGCTACGACACTATAATTAGATTTGGAGATTTGGAAAGAATTTCGTAGGGGTAATCCCTTGTGGTTAACCTCTTCAATGAAATCCTCAGAGAGGAATAAATAGACTAGTTTGGGTGTGATTCCCCCGATTGAAATATCCCTGAAGGGGATTAATAGACTAGCCTGGGTGTGTATTCTCTTAAATCCTCAGAGAGGAATAAATAGACTAGCCTGGGTGTTGTATCCTTGTATTTCAAGGATTAACCCCAGGTACAGATTTCCCGCCCTAGCCTATCCCTGAAGGGGATTAATATGGGCTTAAGTCCAGCAAGGACGACATTTATCAGCAAGGGGTGCAAACCCCTTGTAGATATATAAATTAAAAGATAGCCCTGCAGGGGCGACATATAAACTAAATAAAAAAGATAACAATAAGAAAAGTATATATTTCTTTACCTGTCTAATGATGTAGTTAGCAAGCCTCAAGCAAGGAGCATACAGTTATACTTAAGAGCAACATCATGACAAAATCTATATATCAAATTCATCATTATCATCATCATCATTGTCAAAATATTCGGTGTTATGTTCTTCTTCATTAGTTTTAGTTTGAAAATATAAGTTTGCTAGTTTTGCAGCAAAAGCATCAAACCTTTGATCAAGGTCCTCTATCATGTCATACTCTTTATTGATTAAGTATTTCATCTCTCTGTATTTGAATGATAAATAGACACTTTCTCCATTATAACTTCCAGCAATAGAATCATAACTGCTTGTATAAAAAGATATTAAACCAAAAAAACTATCTATATCTTCAGGTTCAATAAAATTTACAGATCTGAGTCCCTGCATTAGAAAGCTCTCAAAAGCACCATTATTAATAAATTCATTTAAGTGATAATCAAAAAGCTGTTTTTTTTCAAACTGTTTTTCATAATCTTTCATTACTTACTCCTTGTATTTTTCTTTAAAGTCTTATTCACTTACCTTATCCCTCAAACTCTCAAAGCTATTAGCTTCTACAAACTGAGCATCATTTCCCAGAGCTTCAAAGTGCTTTTCACCACAAGAGATTTTATCATTTTCATTCCCTCTTCTTTCGAAAAGGTCAAGAGTACTTTTTGTTTCAACCACAAAGTATAATTTCTCTGTACTATCTTGTTCCCAAAGAACAGCCCAATCTGGATTATAGCTTCCAAGGGGAGTATCTATTTTAAACCAAGCTGGTAGTTTAGCGTATAGTTTTACATTACTACTCTTTTCAAAATCCTGGCATATTTCAGATTCTACAGCTGAATCATATTTTACATAGTCGTAAGGTGATTTTTTGCTTTCAATCATATCTTGTTTGAGGTGTCCGAATAGCTCTTGTTCTTCAAACAATTTTTGAGCATAATAGCTGTCATTACCTATTTTTTGATACTTGATGCCAGCAACAATGAAGTGTTTCATCTGAGATTTTATTATCCCAATTGCTTGATCTATAAATTTCTGAGGGTTAATCTTAAAAGCCTCTAATCTTTTACTTTGTACTAATATTTTATAGATAGATTTTCTGGTCAAATTTGTCTCATTTTGCAGATAAGATATAATATCAGGAAGATTATGAGCATAGTCATCTATTGTTAGCATTTTATTAGAAGTTTCTTCTACTGATAAACCACCTCTTTCTATTTGAACTTTCGCAGTGGAGACAATAAACTTTCCCTTTCCCACAACAATTTGAGATCTTATTGTTTCGGCACACTTCTCAATCAGTTTTTCAGTATCAAAGTTAACCTGATAGGTTGTTTTATATTTAATTTTATTCCAGATTTCTTCAAATTCAGGACTTAGCAGTACCTTTTTGTTAACATTTATCTTTTTCTTATCATCAGCATTTTTTATATTAAGGTTTCCGGCAACTCGTCTAAACTGTTTGATAATTTGACCTTTTACTGCTTGAAACTCTTCAGGAATATCAAGATTATTATCTCGTAGATCTCTTCTTAATTTATCTTGAACTTTGTTCTTGGCATCTATATAGCCAAGGTCTTTGTAGTAAGACCACAGCTCCTTAGACTTTTGTTCTCCCAAATACTTGGGATCATCCCCATCTAAACCTACTACAAGATTAGCGAAAGAGTGTGAGTCTAAAATGCCAAATTTTATTCCAGTATCTTCTTCAATCTCTTTTTGTAATTTAGTAACAAAATCGGTGTAGGATTCATTTGCCATCACAGTTAATGTATTTACCTCAAAACCATGAACTCTATCACCCGCTTGATTTACGCATAATCTTAAACCACGACCAATTTCTTGTCTTTTTTTCATTTCTGAAGTCGTTTCGTTTAGCGTGCAGATCTGGAAGATATTAGGATTATCCCAGCCCTCTTTTAAAGCTGAATGGGAGAAGATAAATCTTAGCTTAGATCTAAAGTTTAATAACTCCTCTTTATCTCTCATAATCAGGGAATATGTGTTATTATCAGCAACAGTGTCGCCTTTAGTATCTTTAAGATTACCTTTAGGGTCAATAGAGAAATAACCGTTATGAATAACTTTAACATCCTCTTCTATATCTTTAACAGAATTAAAGAGAGTTCGGTATTTTCCCTTAGAAGCTATTCTTTTATACTCATCTTCAAAAATCTTAGCATATTTACCTTGCTGAGGATTTTTATCTTTATCATAGTAGCGATAGTTTGCCACTTTATCAATAAAGAAGAGGCTTAAAACTTTGATACCTTGAGGATTAAGGATTAACTCTTTATCAAGATGCTTTTCAATGGTTGTAGCTATTTGTTTTTGTTTTATCAACAGATCATCAGTCCCACCAATGGTTGCCCCCAAGTAAAGAACTTCATCTTTAGAAGTAAAATCAATATACTCATTTCCCTTCTCACAATATATATCATTGATAATATAACCGGAATAGATACTTCTTTTCGTAATTTCAGCCAAATCAGAGTTTTGTTTAACTTTTTTTGTAGTTCGTTTTACACCTTTTTTGTCGGCAACATCAATTTCTACCTGAGCAGTGAGAGGAGATTTTTTATTATCCACTTTAAGTAATTTAATATAGGGTGCGTTATGTTCATCTTGTACAGCTAAAGAAGATACCTCAATCTGTTTTACCAGTTTCTTTTCATAAGCATCAACAGAATCAAGTTTGTACATCATATTGTATTTTTCACGATGAGTAGCAGAATATCTTAGGCAACAAAGAGCATTTAAAGATGCAATAGCTTCCTTAGATTTATCAGTATTATCAACACTTTGAGGCTCATCAATTATCACAATCGGATTAGTCTCTTTAATTAGTTCTATGGGAGCATGTCCTAATTTATCACTTACACGATGAATAATATTAGCTTTATCTTCTTTAGTTGGGTCTGTAAAACTCTTTCTAAAAGCATCAATATTGATTACCATAATCTGAATATAGTCATTAGTAGCAAAACTTCTAACCTGTTCTAATGCTTGAGAATCATAAGTAAAGAAATCATAATTTGTGTTATCATATAAACCCTTGAAATGTTCTTTGGTAATTTCTAAAGACTTGTTCGTTCCTTCTTTAATCGCAATAGAAGGCACTACGATAATGAATTTGGTGAAGCCATACAGTTTGTTTAGTTCAAAAATAGAACGCAGATAGACATAAGTCTTCCCGGTACCTGTCTCCATCTCCACAGTGAAGTTTAGGTTTTTCATATCTATCTTTTGGGTTTGTTTTAGTCCATTCCTCAGCTGTATTTTTTGCACATTCTCTAAGATTTCGTCATCAAGCAAGCTAAGCTTATTATAAAAGCCCTGAACTTCTTGGGTTTCCTTGATTAAATACTGCTCCGTCTCTTTTTCAAACTCTTTGATAGGAGCAAGAACTGTAAAGTTTGCTTGACAAATCTCTTGTCCTTCGAAAATACCAGTAATAGATTCTATGGCTTCTTTCTGAAACTCTAAATTACCATCAAATTTTATTTTTGTGTCCATGTTTAGTCCCTAAATATGTTAAACTATTTTTTTTGTGTAAATAACCTGAATTCAAACTCCAAAGGTGTCATATCTCCAGTAATAGAGCGAATATATTTTTGAAATAATAAATATTCATCATAGTCATTATTGCGACTCCAGGAAGTATTAAAGTCTTTATACTCAAGTTTATCAATAATAATATTATCAATTGGAATATGAGAGTATTGATAGAGCTTCTCAAAGTCCTTGATTTTATCCTGAAAAACAAAGAAGTATTTAATGGTCATATTAATCCATTTCTGAGCTTGACCTATATAAAATTTGTCATAAGAATAATCCGCAAAAATCTTTACTATGCTCAGACAAAATTCTTTGTGCCATTTATCAAAAGATTCTTGATTATTGATAGCAACATTTTTAGAAGCCTGGATTAAAGTCTCTTTTATACATTCTTTAGCTTCTAAATAAATTATTTTTTTATTCTCTAACTTGCCAAATTTATGTAAAGTTCTATTAAAATCTCTATAAGCTCTATTTATGCAATTATCAATATGACTATCATCTTTACCAAAATAAACGAAAAGTAAAAAGTCATTGATTTCTTCTTTAGAAATATCTATATTTTTACAACTCATTACAAATTCCCCATCTCCAATTATATACTCCTTATCTCTTCAATCCCATAGTTTGCTAATATCTTCATTGCATTAGTTTTAACCTCATCATCTTTAAAGCCTTTATCCATAAAGACTACCCTACAATTCTCTGGATTCTCTTGAACTTTAAGCTTCCCTATCCCTTCTACTATTTCAAGAGTAATATTATCATCCAAACAAGCTATCATAGCCCCCATACCGATATTGAAAAGCTTTGCTTTTCTCTTACCATTATCAATTATCAATTCTACATTATCAATTGGGAGCGTCAGCTCCAGTCCATATTTAAGCAAGATTTCATACAAAATATCTTCTTCTGTCCTATTTTCTACAATATTATTAATAGCACTCAGTAAATCTTCTTCCAAATCTTGTGTTTGAGAATCCCATGACTTGATATTTGATGAATCCAGTTTTAAAACCTTAAAACCTAAATCTAATTTACCATCACTATTATCTATTGTTTTAATTACTCTTTTTATTCTCTCTTTACCTATTTCGGCAATATTTTTG
>JBAYZI010000082.1:0-12386 GCA_041672585.1 Cloacimonadales bacterium (SeqCode)
ACCATTCGCCAGACCTTTAAAATTCCTCTCTTCATTCTGCTGTAGAGACGCAACATTTTGCGTCTAATTTATTAAAAATAATTTCGCCGGGGTGTGGTTTTAAAATTAACAAGACACAAAATGTTGTGTCTCTACAGAACCTTCAGACTAACCATATCTAATGCATTTTCCTCTCGCCTTTTTTATAATTTCCATTATATTTGATAAAAAAATTGACATTATGTGAATAATTTATCTTTGTCATAATGTATATATTTTATTTAGGAGATTGTATGAAGAAATTTTTAATCGCTATTGCGTTAATCGTTATAATAGTTTTAGGTGGTTGCAATAAAACAAAACAAGCAGAAACTGCCGGTGATGTTACTCTGAATAAGATCACCGTTTTAGCACCCCAAACCCCATCTGCCCTACCGCTTTACTTAGCACTCAAGAATAATCCTCTGTTTTCGCTTGATTTTTTCTTGAATCACTCGCAAGCTAATGCTAAATTTTTAAGAGGCGATGCCAAGATTTTACTTACCGGGATATCAATTGCTGATAGTTTTAAGAAACAAGGCGTGGACTTCCAACTTATTAGTGCTCAGGTAGATAACTTATCTCACTTAGTGAGTAATCAGCCCATCTCTTCTCTTCAAGATATTAGAGACAAGACAATTGTTTTCCCTTTTGCTGATTCTCCCATGGAACAGCTTTTCTCTGCTATTGCTGCCAAAAACAACTTAACTAAAGATATAGATTACTCTGTAACCTACTTGCCTTTAAGCACTTCGCTACAAATGCTACAACAAGGTTCTGACCTGTTAGTATGGCAACCGGAGCCTTTTGCTTCTATTGCTGAAAATAGATACAAGATGCAGGTAAGTCTCTCTTTGAATGATCTTTATGCTGAATCTTTCCCTGATTCACATCCTGCCCAGGTTGTCTTATTGGTTAGAGATTTAGATATCAAAAGCGTGGCAACTATTAATTACCTCACCAAAGTTTATATCGATTCTCTCCAAACACATCCGGAGCTAATGCTAAAGAGATTGGGTGCTGATTTCCCTAATTCTCAGGATTATACAGTGGAAACTCTACGCCGAACTTCTTACTATTATCAAGATGGAGCTACTCTTCAAGAAGCAATAAATCAACTCTTTCAAATAACCAATAAGGAAAATAATCTTGCTGATACAGTTTTGGAACTCAATTAAAAAAAGCTTTTTCGGGCTAGCAACTTTTCTCGTTGTTTGGTCTATTATTTCTCTTTTTTATGAGAATTTTATAGTGCCGTCGCCTCTCTTAGTAGTGAAAAACTTAGTTTCTATGATTACAGAACCGGCAGTTGTTCAGAACTATTGGTTGACTATGTATAGACTTCTAATCGGCTTTTTATTCTCTTTTTTTTGTGGAACCATAATAGGAGTCGTCTCTTATATCTTGAAGATTAATCATTATATTGAGAATGTTATGTCTTTATTGCAAGTGGTTCCCGGCGTGATTATAGGTTCTTTTTTCATTTTAATTTATGGCGTTGGCTCTGCCGTTCCTATTGGCATGATTATTATTATGATTACTCCAATTGTAGCCACTAATACTGTTACTGGTCTATTAGATCATCCTAAAGAGTTGGTTGAAGTGATAAATGTCTTTGGGGGGAATGTCTTTGATATTATCAAGAATGTCTATATTCCTAAGCTCTATCCTGTTTTTAAAACAAATTTTCTCATCTGTACCGCTCTCTCTTTGAAGATTATTATCTTAGGTGAATTTGTAGGTTGTGATGATGGACTTGGCTTTTTATTCAACAATGCACGGATTTTCTATAATATGGTTGATGTCTATTCTTACCTGGTTATGATAATCCTCACAGCTGTTGCTTTTCAGGTGTTTATTCAAGCAATATTTTTGTTCTATTGGAAGAAGCTTAATTAAAATATAAACAGAAGACTGTGCTAATTCATTCTTCTTTGGCATAGTTATTAAGTGCTTGTCTAGTAGATGTTTATTTTGGCAACATCAATACCGCTTCCGGGGGAGCATAGTAGGTTGCACGTTGTAATTTCGCATACCAAACGAGCTACTTAACCGGGTGCCTTACAGACTCAACTAATGTTAAGTATAAAATCACATAAATACCCGTTTTTTATCTCATTAGAAAAACATTATTTGCCCTACTATTCGCTGGGATAAAATAAAAAATAACATTTCTGCTAAATATTGCTTTACATTTTTAAGCTATAGACAATAGTTAGTTAATCGAGGAAAATCAACAATGAATAAAAGCAGTTTCTCAATAGAAAGCACTCATGATTTACTAAAAAAGGCTCAGGAGATTATTGAAATTTCACCTGATTTAAGCCTTAAGTATGTTCTTTTAGCCCAAGAAAGAGCAACTACTAAAGAGAAGCATCTATATTTTGGTGTTTTTAATAAAATCATTGGAGAGTGTTATTTTTTACTTGATGACCTCCTGTTAGCCAAAGATTATATTCTCCAAGCTAAAGAATATTATTACAAAACTAGTGATTTGCTACCCAAATTGCAAATAAATTCTCTCCTGGCAAAGTGGTTTATAAAAAACAAAGAGACAGACAAAGCTGTCGAGCTATATCATGAAATGATCCTAACTTCAACATCTCTTCACTTCAACAGAGGGGTAGTCTTAACTCTTCATGAAATGGCAGAGATGTACCTGAAAATCGGCAAATATAATCTAACCTATGAGATTCTTAAATCACTAAAAGAAAAAGATTATTCCGAACTCCCTGAATCTATTCTGTTAAAAATCTACAGTAATCAAATCTTGGCTTCTATCAAGTGTAATCAAACTGAAGGTTTAGATGATGTTCTTGCTAAATCCATGGATATAGCTATTAAGATAGATGATGATCTCTCCCTTAAAATTTGCTATGAAAATTATTACCACTACTACAAACTTATCAACGATATTCCTCAAGCCTTCATTTATTTAGAGAAGTGCCACCAGATTTGTAACAAAATAGCAAGTAAGAACTCTTATTCAAAAACAGCTACGCTGCTTAATCAATACGAAATAGATAAAAAAGAACAGAAGATTAATCTGATTCAAGAAAAAAAGGAAGATTTAGAAGAGGCTAACAGCACTATCAGAAAACAAAAGAACTTTCTGGAAACGATACTTGACACTATCCCTAATGCTGTCTATTATCGTGATTTAAGTGGCAATTACATCGGCTATAATAAGAAATGGAGTGACCTCTTTATTGGTAAAGCAAGACCTTTCAATGTAAATAATCTTAACGATGTGTTTCTCCAAAAATATTTTTCTGTACTAGCCAAAGCAGATGACGAACTTCTTTATAAAAAGCACTTGGTAAAATACAATTGTAACGTTTATTTAGAAGACAATAAAGAGCATAACTTAGTGATTTATAAAGATGTGTTTAGAGACGCAAGAGGTGCTATTGTAGGGACAATAGGAATTGTTAATGATAATACTGACTATAATGTAACCTACTTGGAATCTATAAAAACCACAAATCTACTTCGGGCTATCTTCGATTTTGCTCCAATTGGCATCTGCACATTTAATGAAGAAGGGGTAATTGATCAAGGTAATATTTACCTTCGAAATCTGCTTTTAAGAGACCCCAACTCTCCATACGGTAATATCTTAGATTATGTTATGGATGAAGACCGAGAGGATATTAGGGAGTCATTTAGGGTTCTCCCTCAAAATCAGGAAGTTACCACCGTAGAATTAAGAGTACAAGCTCAAAGTGGGATGATTGTTTATATGGAAATTTCCTTTGCCACTGCCTTCAACCCAATTATCAATAAAACCGTTTATGTCGCCATTTTGAAAAATATAACCGACCAAAAAATATATGATGAAGCCTTAAGAAAATCAGAGAAAAGCTTACGCGAAGCTAACTTGACAAAAGATAGATTCTTCTCCATCATCGCTCACGACCTCCGGGGTCCTATCGGAAATTTCCGCGAGATATTTAAGCTTCTCGCCTCAAACGGGAAAATATTCTCTGAAACTGAAAGAAATTCTCTCATGTTAGAACTCTATAAATCTGCAGACAGTACCTTTGATTTATTGGAAAATTTACTACAATGGACAAGAAGCCAACGCGATGAACTGCATATTGTACCCAACTATAATTCAATATATGAAATAGTTTCTAAAACCGTAGCCACCTTGCAGTCTCATTTAAACAATAAGGAGATTAAGATTGTCTCCAATATCGAGGTTACACATATTGGCTATTTTGATCTGAATATGATCAGCACAGTAATCCGAAACTTATTCTCAAATGCCATTAAATTCTCACATCCGAAATCAACAATAACCTTGACCTCAAAAGTCGAAAATGATTTTATTATTATTTCAGTGGAAGATCAGGGAGTCGGAATCCCTAAAGACAAACTAGCTTTACTGTTCAATTCTACCGATATTATCTCTACTCTCGGAACTTCTAAAGAGAGAGGTACAGGACTGGGATTAATACTCTGTAAGAGCTTTGTACAGCTTAACCATGGCTCAATTTGGGTGGAAAGTGAAGAGAAAAAAGGATCAACCTTCTTCTTTAGTGTGCCACAGCAAAACGGAGATCAACAAAACTATTAAGTTGTTGATATAAAAATAGATACAATGAACAAAATTAAACATATTCTAATTATTAGATTCAGCTCGCTGGGTGATATTATTCTTACAGAACCCATAATCAGACAACTAAGAGCTAGCTTCCCTGATTGCAAGATTGATTATCTGACCAAACCGGCATTCGAGCCAATTATATCCGGCTTTTTTAACGTTGATGCTGTTTTCACTGACTATGAATCTTTAAAAGGATTAATAGAACTTAGAAGAAGAAAATATGATCTAGTGATTGATTTACAGAGGAAATTTAACTCCTGGTGGGCTAAGAATATCATTGTTGGCAAAAAGAATGTTTGCTATGATAAAAAGAGAAGATTAAGGAAAAAGATAGTAGCACACAAGACTTCTGATTCAATTAATAGCACAGTTGATCTCTATAACACTATTTTTGATAAGCTTAAGATACCATATATCTTCCGTGTTCCCAAGCTCAAAACTTCTAAATCTACAGGTTTACTCGTTTCTAAGAAAAAGCTGAATGTCGTGATTTTCCCCGGAGCTACGCATAACACGAAAAGAATTCCGGCTGAGAAAATAATCTCTTTTATTGATAATTATGAACATCCGGAGACAGCTTTTTATCTTCTCGGCTCTAATCAAGAAGAGTATCTTACTGCGAAAATAAAAAAGGCTACCAATAAGCTTTGTCATAATTTAGCCGGAAGTTTTAATTTAGTTGAGCTTATTAATGCTATAGATGAAGCTGATGTTATTATCACCAATGATTCAGGTCCTATGCACATTGCTGCAGCTTTAGGAAAGCCCCAACTTGCCTTCTTCGGAAGTACTCATGTTGCTTTAGGCTTCAAACCTCTGAATCCTAATGCCCTGGTGCTCTCTCTTGATTTAGAATGCTCCCCTTGCACTCTCCACGGCGAGAAAAAGTGTCCGTTAAAACACTTCAATTGTCTTAAGCAAATATCCGTGGAAGCAATCTATGAAAGCTATCAGAATCTTTTAACTCTAATTTAAACTTACTTTTGTTCTTGCCTATTATCACCCTTATTTTTTTAATGTTTAGACTTATGCTTAATTAAAATCTAAAGGAATAGTAATGAATAAAAGTTTAGTATATGGTTTTTTAGCTTATTGTTTTTGGGGCTTGTTTCCCCTCTACTGGAGAGGATTACAACAAGTTCCGGCACTTGAGATATTGGCATATCGGATAGTGGGATCGCTTGCTTTTGTCGGACTGCTTTTATTAATTATAAATAAATGGAAATGGTTAAAAGAGCTTACGTTCAAAAGATTCTCCTACTATGGACTTTCTGCCACTTTCATTACTATTAATTGGTTAGTCTATATCTGGGCAGTAAATAACGGTAAAATAGTAGAAGCAAGCCTTGGCTACTATATTAATCCCTTGGTCAACGTGTCCTTGGGAGCAATATTCTTAAAAGAGAAATTAAGAGGTGTCCAAAAAGTGTCTATAGTTGTTGCCCTTCTCGGGGTTGCTTTCTTAACCTATAAATATGGTAAGTTGCCTTGGTTATCTTTAACTTTAGCCATCTCTTTTGCTGTTTATGGACTCTTAAAAAAGAAGTCAGATTTAGGCGGAATAGAATCATTCTCCTTAGAAACATTGATTCTTTCCTTACCTGCGTTAGCTTATATCCTTTTTCTTTCTCACACCAATCAAAGTTCTTGGGGACAATTTGGACTCAATGCTAACTTACTATTGCTCGGAGCAGGAATAGCCACCGGGCTACCCTTAGTTATGTACAACCTTGCAGCAGAGAAACTTACTCTCACTACTATCGGAATGCTACAATATATTTCTCCCACAATTCAACTCTTTATAGGGTTAGCTATCTTTAAAGAAGCCTTCCCTAAAGAACAGTTTTGGGGATTCATCATTATTTGGACTTCTCTAATAATCTATACTACGGAGTTAATTGTTCATAATAAACGCGCAAGAGAGTTAAAGACAACATTAGCTTAGCTTACCAACTTTCTCAGATGTTTTTTGTATTGACACAAGAGCAAATGTTTAGTATCTTGTCTTTTAAGATAAAAATAAAACTATAAATGGAGTAATAACAATGTATAAAATAAATGTAGAGTCTCATTTTTCTGCAGCTCATAACCTTAGAGAGTATCCAGGGTTATGTAAGAATGTTCACGGACATAACTGGAGAGTAAGAATTTGCTTGCTTTGTAAAGAAGTTGATGCTCTCGGAATGGCTATAGATTTTACCGTTGCTAAAGCGTGGCTTAATGATTTAATGGAAGAACTCGATCACCAACATCTTAATAAATTAGAACCCTTTTTGACTACTAATCCTACCTCGGAAAATATTGCTAAACACATTTACACACGCCTTAAAAAGATGGTTGATGTTCCAGGTTGCACTGTTCATGAAGTAGAAGTGTGGGAATCTGAAAAGTCTTCTCTGGTGTACTTTGAATAATGATGAGAATAGTTGAATCTAAGTTTATAAAGAGTGCTGTTCATCCTAAAGATTACCCTGAAACCGTCTTTGGCGAGATAGCTTTTGCCGGCAGGTCTAATGTAGGTAAATCAACACTCATTAACACTTTTACTAATAGAAAACTGCTAGCTAAGACTTCCGGAACACCAGGCAAAACAAAACTTCTCAACACTTTCGAGATAAGAGTCAAGCTTCCTGACAGCGAAGAGTCCGGATTCTTCACTATCTGTGATCTTCCCGGATATGGATTTGCTAAAGTAGCAAAATCTGAAAAAGCCGGTTGGGAACCAATGATTTCCACTTATTTCGCTAATCGCTTTCAGTTAAAGGGAATTGCTTTATTAGTTGATATCAGAAGAAAAGCCGACCCTAAAGATATAATTATGAAAGACTTGTTAGTAAGTACTAAAATACCTTTCTGTCTCATCGCTACTAAATGTGATAAAATAAAGAAAACAACTATCCCGCAGGAAGTTGCCCGCATAAAGAGAGAGTTCAAAGTCGAAGGCGTGGAAGTCTTTCCTTTCTCTTCTATCAAGAAAGTCGGGATTGATAGCGTTACCAGTTGGGTAGAGAAACTCTTGTTTTAAGATAGGTAATTAAGAAATCTATCCACTAATTTCACGAATTACACGAAAAGAAAATGCTTTAGCTAACTGATTAGCTCTTAAACTCCCTGAAAGGGATAAATAGATTAGCCTGGGTGTTGTATCCTTGTATTTCAAGGATTAACCCCAGGTACAGAAACCTAAAACAAGACTATCCCTGACGTGTGAGGGCGTAGCTTTATGCGAAGACTCAAGGGGATTAATAGAAAACTATGATTATTAGAGATTGTAAGGAGCGCAATGAATAAATTTGATGTGATTGTCGTCGGTGCCGGTAATGCCGGAGTCGAGGCTGCTCTTGCTGCTGCCCGCATGGGTGCCAACACTGCTATCTTCGTGATAAAGTTTGAAAGCATTGGCAGACTCTCTTGCAATCCTTCGCTGGGCGGACCTGCCAAGGGTCATCTTGCCCGCGAAATTGATGCTTTGGGCGGAGAGATAGGCTTTGTTGCCGATTTAAGTGGGATTCAATTCAGAATGCTGAATAAGAAGAAGGGCCCTGCAGTCTGGGCACCACGCTCTCAAAATGACCGCGAACTCTATTCCAAAATCATGCGTTCTCATTTAGAGAATCAACCTAACTTACAGATTATTGAAGATGTTATTTCAGAGGTTTTAGTTGATGACAAGAAGAGAGTAATCGGAGTAAAGTCTCATATAGGTTATACTTACACAGCACCTAAAGTAATTCTCGCTAATGGAACTTTCCTGAAAGGCATTATTCATATCGGACATAAGCAATACCCGGGTGGACGTTCCGGCGAACCATCTGCTGATGATTTATCTAACTCTTTACGCAAGCTGGGATTAAATCTTGCCAGATTCAAAACAGGAACTCCTGCACGTGTTGATTTACGTTCTGTTGATTTATCCCAAATGGAGATTCAACCCGGAGATGATAACCCGACAGGCTTCTCTTTTTATAGAAATATTAAGTTAAAGAATCTTGTAGATTGCTGGCTCACTCATACTAACAAACACACTCACGAGATAATTCAGCAAAACCTAACTAGATCTGCTCTCTATGGCGGGAAAATATCCGGAACAGGTCCGCGTTATTGCCCTTCTATAGAAGATAAGATTGTCAAGTTCACTGATAAAGATCAGCACCATGTCTTTATTGAACCTGAGGGAGTAAATACCTACGAAGCTTATGTGAATGGTGTAAGTAATTCTCTTCCTCCTGATGTTCAGCTTGAAGTGCTGCACTCCATAGTCGGCTTAGAGAGAGTAAAGCTTCTCCGCTATGCCTATGCTATTGAATATGATTATGTTATCCCTGCTGATATCAAAAGCACAATGGAGACTAAAAGCATTTCCGGATTATATTTAGCCGGACAAATTAATGGTACTTCCGGTTATGAAGAGGCTGCAGCCCAAGGAATTGCCGCCGGTATTAATGCAGTACTTGCACTTAATGGTAGTGATCCTCTCCAATTCGACAGATCTCAATCATATATTGGTGTACTATTAGATGACTTAGTAACTAAAGGAACCAACGAACCTTATAGAATGTTTACTTCGCGGGCTGAATATCGTCTGTTTCTCAGACAAGACAACGCTGACGAGAGATTAATGCCTTTAGGCTATAGCCTGGGCTTAGTTTCCGGTGAGCGTTGGGAACAGTATCAACAAGGTCAGAAGCTGAAAGAGAGAGTCATCGCAAAGTTAACTTCTACCAACAGCTTAGCAATTGAAGGACTGCGTGAACCTACTAAGTTTATTAAGCTGCTAAAAAGACCTGATATCGCTTTCTCTGATTTACAACGCTTTGGCTTTAGCTTCCCGGAAGAGATTCCGGAACATGTAGCAGAAAGAGTAACTTTAGAATGTAAATATGAAGGCTATTTGAAAAGACAACTAGCCGATATTGATAAATTTGAGCATACCCAGAATCATAAAATACCTGATGATATTGACTTTATGACTCTTGATTCTATCTCTTACGAAGCGCGCGAGAAACTTACTAAAATACGACCTACTAATATTGGTCAAATGTCGCGCATCCCCGGAGTTAACTTTACAGATGTATCATCTTTATTGATCTATCTGAAAAAGTACTATAATAAGGAGTAAATCGTGCGTTATTGTATGTTATTTGTGGTTTTACTGGTTCTTATCTCATGTTCTGCTAACATAGCTACCCCCCCTCATGAAATGAAAGAAGAAGTGCTTCTGATAGAACTTCCTGATTGGTTTTTGAATATCCCGCAAAACTCGGGTATTGCCCTTGGTATTGCCCCGACTGTTTGTTATGATTCACTGCAAACAGATCATTTGTTAAGAGAATACGCCTCTATTTTAGCCGGGAGAAGTAAATCTTCGGTGGTGGTTGTTAAGTTAAAAATGAAAGCAACAGATACCTGCTTAACTCCTACTTTAACAGATTTTAAGTTTCAGGTAACCAGTAATTTAGATTATTTAAAAGATTATTATGAGAACTCTCAAGTCTATTGCAAAAAAGAATTAAATGGCATGACGATTGGCTTAATAGGTCAAAGAGGGTTAAACCTGGATTTTCAAGAATCACAAATCCCCACTAATGAAACTCCCCTTTGGTACACTCAAGATACTTACACTTCAGATAACAACCTCTTGGTTAGCACCGCTATGTCTTCTGCAGAAGATATCTCAACTGCTTATCAAAATGCTTACGAAGCTGCTGTCTATAAGCTAATTAGAAGTATCAAAACTGATGTCTCTTCTGCTCTTATGAGTTCTCACGAATACTATGAAAAGTTTGTTGAAATTGATGCTTCCTTAATTATCGAGAATATTAAAAACAGTCAAAATTCTTTAATTCTAAGAAAGTGTGGTAACGCTTTCATTTATGATGCGTATGTGGAAGTTACCTGGGAACCTAAGTATAGTTTTAAAGATGTTAAGATAAAGGATAGCAATGAATAAGAACATTAAAAGCATAATCGTAATACCCGCTCGTTTCGCCTCAACCAGATTTCCCGGTAAGCCACTAGTTAATTTACATAATAAGCCTATTATTCAGCATGTTTATGATGCTGTTAAAGGTTTGGGACTCCCGGTTATCATAGCTACTGATAATGAGATTATTGAGAAAAGTGTAAAAGCATTCGGAGCCAACTGTGTGCTAACTTCGCCAGATCACCAAAGTGGTAGCGATAGAATTGCTGAAGTCATCAAAGAGCTGGACTACGACCTGATAATTAATGTTCAGGGTGATGAACCGTTTATTCAAATAGAACCTCTTAAAGAGCTGATTCAAGCCTTTAATGATAAGTCAGTAGATGTTGCCTCTCTCATGCATAAACTTACATCTCTTGATGAGATAAATAATCCCAACAATGTGAAAGTTGTCTGTTCTAAGAACAATTATGCACTCTACTTCTCGCGTTCACCTATTCCTTTTAACAGAGATGGAAATGAAGAAGTAACTTACTTTAAACACATTGGGGTTTATGCTTATAGGAAACAGGCTCTTTTAGATTTTGTAAAGTTGCCTATGGGGAAACTGGAGAAGATTGAGAAACTGGAACAACTTAGGTTTTTAGAGAATGAGTATAGAATTAAGATGATTGAAACTAATTACCGAGGGATAGGGATTGATACACCGGAAGACCTGGTAAAAGCGGAGATCTTAATTAGCAATGAGCAATTAGCAATGAGCAATTGAATGAAGAATATTTAGCCACGGATAACACGGATAACACGGATTAAGATGGATATGGAACCTCTTAATTCCCCTACCCCTTTGCGAAGCAAAGATATGGGGAGGGGTGCCGAATTTCGGCGGGGTGAGGTCTTTGTTTTAATTCCCCTCTTCATTCGCAAAGCGAATCTCTGGAGAGGGGTGGCAGCTTTGCTGACGGGGTGTGGTCTTAAAATCCCCTACCCCCTTTGTATTTCAAAGGTTTCCGGGGAGGGGTGGCAGTGGAACTGACGGGGTGAGGTCTTTAAAATAAATAGTTTTCATTCACAAGCAATTACCCCCACAATTTACCTAAAAATTAAAAGGACAGGCATAAAAACCTGTCCTTTTCTCTATAATTTAGTTTATGTTATTTCTATTTCTAAAAGACTTACTTCAATAAAGTTGCTTTCTTAGTATCAATAACAATGCCATCAGATGTTAAGCGATAGAGATAGACTCCGGAAGCTTTATTCTCAGCTTTCCATGTTACCCTACCAGCCTTAATATCTTTCTCACCGAGCTGAATCTGTTTCACTTTCTGTCCTTTAATATTGTAGATATCTATTTTTGCGTTCTTTGTTGATTTTGAATCTAAGGAGAAACTAATACTTGTTTCAGGATTAAAGGGGTTAGGGTAGTTATTACCCAGTTTAGAAGTAATCGGGGCAACATTACCATTTTCGTTAGAAGTAACGTTGGGAGCAAATGATTTGACTGATATCTTCTTGATATTCCAACCCGGGTCAACCAAACGCGGTTCTGCATTATCATCTTCCAATCTTAAAGTAATATAGATTTGGTTAGAGGTATAATCCGCAGGTATTCTAATCCATGTCTTGTGTAAGTAGTCAAACTGTCCTGATTCAACCCAAATTGGTTCAGCATCTGTGCCATTTCCGTCAGGAGTGATAACAACCATAGCCTTATCGTAATCCCATTCAGTATGCAACCAATGTTCTAATTCAATATAGTTAATCTTGCTTGGGTCAATGGTAATTGCTTCTGTAGTTGTCAGGTGATAACGACAGTTTGCTTCATAGAAACTA
>JBAYZI010000083.1:0-12156 GCA_041672585.1 Cloacimonadales bacterium (SeqCode)
ATTCGTTCTTATATTATTGTAGTAAGTTAGTCCTTGGGTTTTTATAGGGTAACTCGATTAATTCTCGCATAATATACGGGTTACCCGTGAACATCCCATTGAGTTGCTAAGTAAAATATAAAGAGCTTGAAATAGGAGTACGTGTAAGTTCATACTCTTATGATGTAATATTGAGAAGCTAATTAAAAAAAAATTAGTTTAAATATTTAATATCCAAGATTAATAGTTAATTGCAAAAATATCCTTACCCAAACTATCAATTCCTATATAGCAGGGAAATCTCTTAACCGTAAGCTTATAAACCGCTTCCGGTCCTAAATCAGGATAAGCAAGTAATTCAGCTTGTTCAATAGAAGCTGATAGCAAGGCGCCGGCACCCCCAATAGCAACAAAATAGATAGCCTTGTTTTTTGTTATAGATTCGATAACCTCTTGGCTTCTTTCGCCTTTACCAACCATTCCTTTTAATCCTCTATCTAACAAATAAGGAGTGTAAGAATCCATGCGATAACTGGTAGTTGGACCTGCAGAACCTATGACTTCATTAGGTTTTGGCGGTGTTGGACCTACATAGAAGATAATATTATTCTCTAGTGGGAAGGGTGGAGTTTCTCCCCTTTCTATGGTTTCGATAATGCGTTTATGAGCTTGATCGCGGGCAGTATAGATTACTCCGGTAAGATAGACTTTATCTCCTACTTTTAGTGAATGAATGGTTTCAGTTGTTAAAGGGGTGAATATTTCCATAAGATTTTCTCCTTAGAATGTTAGTGAAAAGTGACGATGTGAATGGCATTGAATATTTACAGCAATGGGTAAGGAAGCAATATGGCAAGGCATGTATTCTATTTTAACGGCTAAGGCTGTAGTATCGCCACCCATTCCCTGAGGACCAATATTAGTAGAGTTAATCTGCTGAAGCAGAGTATCTTCTAGGTTCGCCCATCTTTCTTCTGTATGAGAATCTGAAAGTTTTCTAAATAAAGCTTTTTTAGCCAGAATAGCACAGGTTTCAAAGTTACCTCCAACACCAACACCTACAATAATAGGAGGGCAAGGGTTACTTTTCGCTATGATAACTGTTTCCAGAACAAACTTCATTGCACCCTCAATTCCATCAGCAGGTTTTAGCATGGCTAATCTGCTCATATTCTCCGAACCACCACCTTTAGCTGAGAAAGATATTTTGAGTTCTTCTCCTTCAGTGTATGTCCAATGAATAAGCGGAGGCAGATTTGTATTGGTATTTTTACGTCCAAAAAGAGGATCTTCCACCATTGACTTTCTTAAATAGAACTCTTGATAAGCTCTTTCTACTGCAGAATTTATACATTTCTCTAAAGAACCGTTAAAGTTTATTTTAGAACCAACTTCTACAAAGAAGACAGCTACTCCGGTATCTTGGCATAAAGGTTTCTGAAGTTCACGGGCAACCTCTCCATTTTTCAGAATATCAGACAGAATCTCCTTAGCCAAGGGGTTTCGTTCATTCTCCTTATACTTTTCAATAAGTCGTTGTAAATCTTCATCCATGACAATCCCTGCTTTGCCAATCTCATGATAAAGCTTCTCTTCTACTAATTTTAAATCTATTTTTTTCAACTCATCTCCTTACTTTTCTATTAACTTCTTCCACTCTTCCGGAGCATTTCCTACTGTAGCGTTATTGCCGACTCTCACAACCGGGGTAACCATGATTAGAGGGTAACGAAAAAGAATATCTTCCCCAACATAAGAAGCAACTTTGAGGCCTCTATTTAAAAACTCATTACTCTCTTTATTGATAAGATTGTCTATCCCGACAGAGGCAGCTACTTTCTTGATTTCGCCTTTACTCATGCCTTTCTGAGCTAAATTAATAAACTGAATTTCAGTTTTTCTCTCTTTAAAGAATCTTAAGGCTTTTTGTGTTTCTTTACACTTTTTAGTACCAAATATCTGGATTATCATTAGCATACTCCTTCTGAATATAGAAAATAATAAGAATTGAATATGGCAAGAAATTTCTTTCTTGACAAATATTAAGGTCTATAGATAAATGAACTCAATAAGACACAGGAGTTCAATAATGAAAGTAGAAAATGATGAAATAAGAGAATTGGTCTTTGAAAAAGCTAAGACAATGATTATCGTTAAAGGATTGAAGGGTTTGAATATGGATGAGCTATCAAAGGAGTGTAATTTAGCAAAAGCTACGCTCTATAAAATAATTGAGAGTAAGGCACTATTGGTAGGTAAAATTGCTCTCCACTTCTATGAAAACACATTTGCTAAGTTTTATAATTTCTATTTAGGTTCACCTTCTCCGGGAATTTTATTAGAGGGAAGTATGCATTCTTTGGAAGAGATTTCAGTAGGTAAATTGAGAATCTTGGTAAGAGAGATTTATGTGGAATATCCTTTTATTAAAAAAGACATTGAAGAGTACTTGACCACATTAGAGGGGAAGTTCTATGACCTTGTGAGGAAGTTTCAAATTGATGGTAAGATTGCTCAGGATATAAACTTGAGGCTTCTGATTCAGATTATAAGAAAAACCTTACAGATGTCGATTGATAGTAATGAATCAGATGAGATTATCAAGGAAAAGATAAATATATTTAATAAATTAATAATTCGTGGTTTACGGATTTAGGAGGACAAATTGAAGAATCAACAAACTTTCTCAAAGAATATGCAAGTGGTGTTTTTGCTACTTTTAATCATAATTTTAGTAGGTTGCACACCTAAGCAAGAGATAAAAGCTGTTAAAAGTAAATTCGTAAAACTATTCGAAATTGAAGATATTGTAACTTCAGAGATTCGCACTTTTCCCGGGAAAGTAGTTGAAAGTAAAAAAGCTAATTTGGCTTTCCGTATTTCTGCCCCAATTGAGAAGATATTAGTTGAGGAAGGGGAATATGTGAAGTCCGGACAAGTAATAGCTACTCTTGATTCGCGTGATTATCAATTGCAATTGGAAGCTGCTAAGGCTCAATATGAACAGATTACAAGCGAAGTAGCAAGAATCGAGACGCTTTATAAAAAAGGGAATATTTCAGAGAATGATTATGAGAAAGCTGAATCAGGATTGAAGCTAATTCAAGCTAAATATCAAAGTGCCCAGAATGCTTTTAAAGATATTAAACTTGTAGCTCCCTACTCCGGATTTATTCAAGAGATTTACTTTCAAACCGGAGAAATAGTGAAAGCCGGGTTACCAGTGATTACTCTTATTGGTGATGAGAATTTTCAAATAGAGTGCGATATTCCTGCAGTGGTATATTCTAACCGTGATAAGTTTGAGTCATTTAGCGTAATTTTAGAAACTAATCCAACTTTAAATATTCCCCTAGAATTAGTAAATATCAAGCACAAATCAAATCTTAATTCCTTATATCATGTTTATTTCAAAATAGAGGGTAAGCAACAACCTGATTTGCGGTTAGCTGTCGGCATGGATTGCGAAGTTGAGATTTCATATGCTCTTGAATATAATGAAGATGAACAAATTATCAAAGTGCCTATACAATCTATTATTGAAGAATCAGAAGTTAATTATGTCTGGCTCTGTACAGCTGATTCTGCAGGAGAATTCCGAGTAAATAAGAAGCAGATTAAGGTGGTCGGGATTGATGAAAGTGGCTTTGCTTTGATTAGTAATGGGCTGGAAATAGGAAGCAATATTGTAAAAGCAGGAGTTTATGATTTAAAAGAGGGTCAAATTGTGAAACCTGTAGAGGAAATCACTCCCACTAATTATGGAGGACTGTTATGAATTTAACAGATTTTGCTTTTAAAAACAAGCGAATCATCAATTTCCTCATTTTGATTCTCTCACTTGGGGGGATTGTCAGTTTTATCTTTATCAGTAAGTTGGAAGACCCTGAAATCACTGTCAAAAGAGCAGTTGTAGTAACCGGCTATCCGGGAGCAAATCCTAATCAAGTAGAGTTGGAAGTAACCAAGGTTTTGGAAGATGAGATAAGAACTATGGGTGATTTAGAGAAGGTTACTTCGCGTTCTTTAGCCAACTATTCAGAGATTCATATCACCTTAGAAACAACTGTTAAAGATGATGAAGTAGATCAGAAGTGGGATATTTTGCGTCGGAAGGTGGAACGAGCTTCTTTGAAGTTGCCTGCCGGAGCCTATTCTCCTGTGGTGGTGGATGATTTTGGTGATATCTATGGTATATTCTATGCTATGACAGCAGATGGATATTCTTATGAAGAGATGAATGATTTTGCTGAGAAGATCAAACGCGATTTGCTTACAGTAAAAGGTGTGCGTCGGGTTCAGCTAAATGGGATTCAGGATTATGCAGTTTATGTGGAAATGCATCCTGCTAAGATGGCTAACCTTGGGGTGTTACCAGCCGAAATATTATTAACTGTGCAAGGACAAGATAAGGTTTCTTATGCAGGATATTTTGAGGATAATGATAACCGAATCAAGCTGGAAGTTGCAAATAGTTTTACCTCTCTTGATGATATCAGAAATGTAATTATCAAGGGGCATGAACAAGATATGTTTAGGATTCAAGATATTGCCTCTGTGGAGAAACGAGCTAAAAGTCCTACTGACAAGAAGATGTATTACAATGGAAGTGAATCTATTGGCATCTCTATTTCCATGGAAGATGGTGATAATATCGTTAATTTAGGTAAGCGTGTAGAGGCTAAGCTGGATGTTACCAAGCAAGAATTGCCTATTGGAATTGACTTTCATAAAGTCTTCTATCAACCGGAAAAAGTAAACACTTCCATCTGGCAATTTATGTCTAATCTGGTTCAATCTATACTAATCGTGATTGCCGTGCTACTTTTCACTATGGGTTTTAAGAGTGGTATTCTGATAGGAAAAGGACTTATTTACACTATTTTATCCTCTTTTGTTGTACTATTTGTGTTAGGCGGAACCTTACAAAGAGTATCACTGGCTTCAATAATAGTTGCTATGGGAATGCTGGTTGATAATGCTATTGTAGTGGTAGATGGGATTTTAGTGGATCTGGAACGGGGAGTGGAAAGAAAACAGGCGATGAGAAATACAGCTAAAAAGACAGCTCTTCCGCTATTAGGTGCAACCATGATTGCGATTATCTCTTTCTTGCCAATCTTCTTCTCTCCTGACACAGCCGGAACCTATACCCGCGACCTCTTTATCGTACTCGCTGTTACGCTTCTTTTTAGCTGGGTATTTGCTTTAACTCAGATTCCTTTAGGTGCAGATAAAAAGCTGTTTCCTGCTAAGAAAGATAAAGATGGGAAGAGTAAGAAAGCAAACAGTAGCTTCATATATAGAATCTTCAAACAGGTTCTGAATAAAGCATTTAGACTAAGAACGGTAACCATCGGAATCGCTGTACTTCTGCTAGTTATTTCCCTCTATTCTTACAGATTTGTCAAGCAAGCATTCTTTCCTGATTTCACTTATAACCAAGTTTATATAGAGTATAAGTTGCCGGAAACCAGAAAGATAGAGAGAGTGGAAGCTGATCTTAATGAAATTAGTAGCTATCTTGATAGCATAGAGGGTGTTACCAATATTACGATGAGTTTAGGTGGAACTCCTACGCGTTATAATTTAGTTCGTACTATCTCCGAAAACAGTAAAAGTTATGGCGAATTAATTGTTGATTTTAAAGATTATAAAACCATGCGTTCACTCAAAGATGAGATTCAAACTCATCTCACACAACACTATCCGGAAGCTAAAGCTCGTGTTAGATTATACAACTTAATTGTTAATAGCAACTATTCTGTGGAAGCTTTGTTCAAGGGAAACGATGTTGCAGTGTTGAGAAACCTGGCTAATCAGGCTAAAGAGATTATGCAAGAATCTCCCTATTCTCTGAATACTACTGATGATTGGGAACCACAAGGGAAGCTCCTCACTGTTGATTACAACCAGAGTAAAGGTCGTAGAGTGGGAATTGATCGTGGTGAATTAGCTATGTCTCTGCTAATGGCAACCGATGGAGCGCCGGTAAGTACTTATTATGAAGGTAATAGGCAACTTCCTATTATCGTCAAATCTGTAGAGCCTGATGGCTCGCGAATCAAAGATTTGAAAGATGTTCCGGTGTGGAGTATGCTTCCTAATTTAGAAGTAGATAATGAAGAGATGAAGCTGATTTTTAGTGGTGCTAAATCTCTAGATGATTTGAAGAAATCACTGTTTAGAAGTTCTCCGCTAAGTTCTGTCTCTAATAATATTGATATTAAATCTTTGGAAGAGGTGATTAGAAGACACAATGGTTCGCGGGCAATTATGGCACAATGCGATCCACTTCCCGGCTGTAGTACAGATTTGTTGTATAAAGATGTCAAATCTAAGATTGAGCAGATTCAGTTGCCACCGGGTTATTCTCTGGAATGGTATGGCGAGCAATATGACCAGAAAAGTGCGATGAAATATATAATTATGTTCACACCTATTGCTTTTGTTTTGATTATTCTGATCCTTATTGCTTTGTTCAATAGTATGCGAAAATGCTTGCTATTATCCTCTGCTTACCTTTTGCCATGATTGGAGTTATCCCCGGCTTACTTATTACCGGAAAAGAGTTTGGATTTGTAGCGATCGTGGGGGTAATCGGTTTATCGGGAATGCTGATTAAGAATGGGGTTGTGTTGATTGATTCTATCAGCTATGAGATTCAGCAAGGAACAAATCCCTTTAAAGCAGTCTTTGATTCTGCAATTGCTCGCTTTAGACCGGTCATGATGGCTTCTCTTACCACAATTCTGGGGATGATACCTCTCATTCCTGACCCTATGTTTGGAAGTTTGGCGGTTACAATTATGTTCGGACTTTTAGTTGGAACCTTAGTAACGCTTGTCTTACTTCCTTTACTTTACACGATATTCTTCAATATCAAACCTATTCAAGATTATAAAGGAGAATAAAATGCGTAAATTATATACTGTCTGTAGTTTGGCTCTCTTAATAGGAGTTCTGAATTTAGGAGCAGTTGACACTTTAAGAAAGACAGATCAGGAGAGCAACTATGAAGATGTCAACTATACGTTGACTCTGAAAACAGCTCGTTCACTGGCTCTTGAACATAATAAACTGATTAAACAGAGTGATTCTAAAGCAGAATCGGCTACGCAAACTAAGAAATCTCTTTTCACTAACTACTTGCCTAAGCTGGAAGTAAGTGCTAATTACCTGCTTAGATCTACTAGTACTAATATGACTCTGGAAGGAGGTTACCTACCAACCTTTAACTTTAATCCGGATACCGGACAGCTTGACCCGAATCTCTATATTAATCCACAGACAGGTCAGCCTGTTTTAAACAGCGAGGGAACACCAATCTTTAATCAATATGCTCTCTTTCCTGATAAAGATTTAGAGATTCTGCCTAAGACAGGCTTCACCTCAGCTCTCATTCTAAAACAGCCAATCTTCACAGGCGGGAAGATTACTGCTGCTTATAAAATGGGTTCTTTGGCGGAAAAAGCTTCTGAGCTTAATCTGCAATTCACCAGAGAGAATGTCCTGTTTGAGACAGAACAAGCCTATTGGCAAGTTGTTTCACTGGTGCAAAAGACCAAGGTTACCCAAGTTTATATGAAGTTGGTAGAGAGTGTTTTGGCTAAGGTGCAGGATAGCTATGAAGTGGGCATGATCAATAAGAATCAACTTCTGCAAGCTCAGGTTAAATATAACGAAGTTGCCTTGCTTAATCAAGAAGCTAATAATGGACTTAATTTGGCTAAAATGGCACTGGCACAGAAGATAGGTTTGCCATTGGAGACCAATTTGACTACTGCAGATTCTTTAATTAGCGTAATAGAAAGTAAGAGTGTTCAAGACTATTCTTCTGCTGATTATCAGGATCGCTTAGACTTCCAAATGCTAAAGCTCAAAACAGAGCTTGCTTCTGAGAATATAAATTTGGAGAGATCAGACTTTTTACCGCAAATAGGTCTGATGGCTTCCTACAACTACTTTAGTTATCAGCTAAATAACAACAATCATGATGATTTTAATCTTAATGCTATGGCGCAAATAAGTTTGCCTATCTTTCAGTGGGGTGATAGCTTCCGCAAAGTGAATAGTGCTAAAGCAAAGTATAAAGAAGAGAATTACCATCTGGAGAATGCTTCCGAGATGATGCAATTGCAGATATCTCAATCGCTTACAGATGTTGAGAATAAAGAGTTAAAGCTCTCCCTTGCTGAATCTTCCCTCACTCAGGCTGATGAATATTTACGCTTGGAAACTGATAATTATGAAGTTGGTATGACTACACTTACAGATTTGTTGAACGCCCAAACGCAATGGCAAAAAGCTTATTCTAATTATATTGATTCTTTATTTGAGCTTAGTATTGCTTCTAATCAACTAGCTAAGAGTTGTGGTAAATTTAATTAAAACAGCTAGCCAAATCATAAAAACATTGACAAATAATCTTGTCCGAGCTTTTATATAAAAAATAAAGAGTAGAGATGAATATGAACATATTAATGATTTTAGAAACCCGCTTTCCGCCTGATTTAAGAGTAGAAAATGAGATTGATGCTTTATTAGAAGCAGGATACGAGGTTACTATTATAGCAGGATTCAGGGAAAAACTACCTGAGATTGCCTATTATGGAAAAGCTAAAATCATAAGAGTTTTCCTTCCCTTATTTATCTATAAAAGCTCAATTGGTTCTCTTAACTTTCCCTTTTATTTCAGCTTTTGGAAGAAGAAGATAAAACAAGAGCTACTCAAAACTAGTTATGATGCTCTTCATATTCATGATTTACCGCTGTCAGAAGTAGTCTTAAACTTGCGTGCTGAATTAAAGCAACACTTCAAGATTACTTTAGATCTGCATGAGAATTACCCGGACTTCTTAAGAATAGCCAAGCATACGCAAAGTAGATTAGGAAAATTCTTCTTTAACTACCGTCAATGGTTGAATTATGAAGCACGGATGGTGAAGCTGGTAGATACAGTAATTACGGTTGTGGAAGAGATGCAAGCAAGAGTTATTAAGCTGGGAGCAGAACCTACAAAAGTGATTGTTGTTTCTAATACCTTTAATAGCTCTAAGTTTTTAGCACCCCAGAGAAAGCCTCAGAGTGATGAGTTAATTCTCTTTTATGGAGGCGGGATAACGGTAGATCGAGGATTGCAATTTGTGATTCCGGCACTAAAAGAGTTAGAAAAGTCTATTCCTAACATAAAGCTGTGGGTAGTTGGTTTTGGCAGTTATCTTGCTGACTTACAAGCATTGGCAAAAGCAGAGAAAGTTGAAAACTTAGTGAAGTTCTTCGGGCAGAAGCCTTTTGAAGAGCTGCTAGATCTATTATCACAATCTCACATAGCTCTGATACCTCATCTTAAATCACCTCAAACAGAATCAGGACTACCACATAAGCTATTTCAATATATGGTAACCGGTATCCCAATTATTGCTTCTAACTGCAAACCGTTTATAAGAGTCTTGGAAGATAATCAGGCAGGTTTGATTTATACTTATGATCAGCCAACAGAGTTTATTGCCAAAGTGTTAGAACTTTATGGAGATAAAGCTAAACAAGATGTATTAGTAGCTAATGCTAAAAAAGTCTTGCAAGAGAAGTATTTGTGGGAGTACGATGCGGAGAGGTTGGCTAAGGTCTATTAGGCTTATGTTTCCCTTTAACCTTCAACATTAAAGCATAAAGAGCATGGTCATATTTCTTAAGCTTAATATTCTCCCACATAACCTGTAAGAGATTACCGGTAGAGAACTTCCAAGCTATTCTGCAATCAATACAAGCCGGATTATCACAGAAGAAGAACTTAGGATTTCGCGTGCCTTCCTTCAGCTCCCACTCTAAAGTTTTTGTCATATCAGAAACAATAATATCAGCTTGTCCTACTTTACCTTCATAAATAAAAGCACCAATCTTTTTATATTCAGGCAGAAGTTTATTGAAGCCTGCCACACAACCACCAGCCCAATCAACTAAGAAGAGTTGCTTGTGCTTTTGCTCATCAAGATAATGCACTCCAAACTTTAATCTCTTCTGCTGCAAACCTAATATCCCGATCGCTACGTGAGTAGTGCCAACCCCCACTACTTTATCAGGGTCGCCGAGTCTGATGTTCTTAGCTCCCAACTCTGCCATTCTTCTAAGAACATCATAAGCATAGCTTTCTACATGATGATTATCAGCAAAATCATCTGCCAATTTACCTATAATAGCAAACTTCTGAATTGGGTGTTTACTTCTTCTGACAGCAGGGTGTTTCAACATGGCATTAGCTACAGCTCCAGCGTAAGATGGCGTGGTGTCATCTGTGAGATAATCGTTCTGCTTGAGATATTTTAAGGCTTTAACCGAGACAAAGCTGTCGGTAACTATTGTGCCTTCAGTGCCAACAACAGCAAGGAAGGCTGAAACTACGGACTCTGCTCCGCCTTCCACCCAGCCAATAGACTTCAATGATATCTTCAAATTAAGAATATCACCGGGTTTTATTCCGGCTCTCTTGATATCTTCAATCAGCATCTCTTTAGTAAATTTCTGCTTATTTTCCATTCTTGGAGCTCTGAACTTTCTCAATTAATGTTTGTTTAGCCAGGATATTCTTAGCCATTTCCACCATTGGCGGACCTATAAATTTACCATTCTTGACAGCCACACCTTGATTGTTACGGGATGCTTCTTGATAAAGCTCTAACATCTCACGTGAATCCGCAAGTTGTTCTAGTGTAGGGGAGAAGTATTGATGAACCAGTGGTAACTCTTTGGGATTTAGAACTAGCATACCTTCGAAGCCAAGTTTACAAGCAATATTAGGGTTTCTTTCAAGGTCGTCTAAATCATGAACTTTAATATGCACTGTATCAATTGGGATAACTTTGTTGGCTCGGGCGGCCATAGCAATCATAGCACGGGGAGTGCTGATACTTATGCCTTCAGGGTCATGGATGCCTTCTAAATTAGTAACAAAATCTTCACAACCAAAGGCAAGAGCTACCACGCGCGGTGAAGCTTTGCAAATATCTTGGGCATTCAGAACAGCAGCAGCTGTTTCGATTAAGGCGATTATCTTAAAAGTACCGACAGGAAGTCCTTTTTCATACTCAATAGTTTCTAAAAGCTTATCAAAGAAGTAGATATCTTCACCGGTATGAGCTTTGGGGTACATGAAACCGGCGATTCCGGGAATTGTGAGTTGATAGACATCCTTAAGTAAAAAGCCACTTTCTCTGTCATTAACCCGCGGGAAGACTTTATGATTGCTGAATTTACCTGTTTCTACAAATTGCTGAATAGTATCTCTGGCTATTTGTTTATTGAAAGAGGGGCGAACAGAATCTTCTAAATCTAAGAGCAGAATATCGGCATTGGATCTGGAAGCACTGTTGAGAAGTCTTTCGTTATGCCCGGGAACAAACATGAGTGAACGCATCAGTAAGTTTTTTGCCATTAGTTGCACCTCTTGGGAATTAACACATTTCTGCGGTAGGTTAAGACCAGTTCATGGTGCTGATTATAGGCTTTTGTTTCCACATAGACTATCCCGCGATCCTTCTTGCTTTTGGATTCTCTGACAGAGAGGATTTCAGTTTCGGCATAAAGAGTATCACCAATAAAGACAGCTCCATTATGTTGAATATTCTCATAATTGAGGTTAGCAATAGCTTTGCCGGAAATATCAGCAACTGTCATTCCTACCACTACAGAGAAGACTAAAGTGCCGACAACTAAGATTTTCCCATGTTGTTGAGCATTAGCATACTCTTGATTTAAGTGAACCGGATGATGATTCATAGTTAATAAAGAGAATAAATTATTATCAGATTCGAATATAGTTTTGCTCAAAGCATGTTTAATTATTTGTCCAACTTCAAACTCTTCCAAGTAGTTTCCAAAGGTCGATTTTATCATGTGTACCTCATAATTTTAATATAATACCAAGATAATTAAGGTCAGAAAAAGGTTCAAGTAATATTTACTAAATCATAGTTTGCCAGAAAAAAAGGGAGCCATTAAAGCTCCCTAACTCTATGTTAAATTATGTTTTCTAGGCAATCCAACCTTTAAAGGTGTCTGCTAAGAATTGGAGTCTTCCAATGAGAAGAGATATACGCGCCATCACGGTGTAACCGAATGAAGCACCGAATCCGATCATCATATACCAAATTCCAATCTTAGAGAACTTCCCGTAAGCTC
>JBAYZI010000084.1:0-12119 GCA_041672585.1 Cloacimonadales bacterium (SeqCode)
TTAGGGGGTCTTAAAAACAAAAATGGTGCGAAAGAGGGGACTTGAACCCCTACTGGTTTAACCCAACTGGATTCTAAGTCCAGCGCGTCTGCCATTCCGCCACTTTCGCACGTTTGGACAATTTAGAATTATCCTTTTGTCTGTCAAGATTATTTTTATTATTTCTCATCTATTTATAATTTTCAGGGAACATTAGGCGTTCTACAACTTCAATAACTATATGCAAAATAGTCATATGAATCTCTTGCACCCGATCTGAAGTTTTTCCCGGAATAACAAATTCATAATCACATTTTCCTTGTAATTTACCACCATCTTTACCTAATAAAGCAACAGTGGTGCAACCAATTTCTTGAGCTTGCTCTAAAGCTCTGATGATATTAGGAGAATTTCCACTGGTAGAAAGACCAATCACCATATCACCGGGAAGGGCATAAGCCTCTACTCCACGCGCAAAAATCTCATTAAAACCATAATCGTTACCAACACAGGTAATGTGCGACGGATCGCTTAAAGCAATAGCCGGAAGTGCTTTTCTATCATCTCTAAAACGACCGGTAAACTCTTCAGCGAAATGCATAGCATCAGTTGCTGAACCACCATTTCCACAGATTATAACCTTGCCTTTGGAGCGGAAAATCTCTACCAGCTTTCTTCCGACAGCTTCAGTATTTTTCAGGTTCTCCGGCGAATCTATAAACTTCCCCAGAAGATTATAGGTTGTTGTGTACGATTCTTTTATTAAATCTAACATCTTATCCCCATTATTAATATTATCATGTTATCACCTTCATATTTTAGAGATATATGTCAAGCGTAATCTTCTGTTTTTTTAAATAATCTGCGAATAGAGATTAGGAATAAATGATGAAGAATTCAATCTATCCACGGATTACACGAATTACACTAAGAAGAGAAACCACCTATAGAACAATGATTATGCTTAGGACGCTTTTTGAAAATGTCAGGAAGGGATAAATAAAAATTGATAAATACCACCCTTTCATATTATCCCTTTGGGATTTAAGAAGCTTAGCCTCAGTTTATAATCTGTATAAACTATGTGAAACTATTCTTACCTCATTTAAACTCTGTGTTAGGGGTCTTTCTTCTTCTTTCTTCTTCTTTCTTTTTTGTGTAATTCGTGTAATCCGTGGATAGATCTCTTCTTCTTAAATTATTAATCATTTTGGATGTTCTATAGCTGATAGCTCACTTCAATCCTTACCGCATCCGCCTGTTTATGATACAGGGATTTTGTCCACATACCTCTTAACGAAAAGCTATACTTCTCCTTAGTTTTGATTTCTCCTGAGATAAGAGCATCTTCTTTAAACTCATAATAAGTTGAGATTACTGCATTCTCACTGTCTTGCACCAGCTCTTCCTGCTTATAGTTATCCAACACTTTAAGATTGAGCTTAGCTACTGCCCAATTAAGTTTATGCATTACGCTTAACTGGTACATATTAGCCACGCCTGATTCATAAGTTTTGTTGTGCAGAGAGTAGGCAAAATCGAAGGTTGTATTGGAAAACTTGAAGAGATGAGCGTTGATTCTGTGGGAGTATCTACATTTATTGTCATCGTAAGCATCTCTAAACTTATCTTGAGCCAGCGTGTAGCTAAGCTGTTTTTTATAGCTTAGTTTACAGTAGATATTGCTTCTCCAGAAGTTGCTGTTCTTTAATGTTTTGAGTGTAGAGCCAAGTTGAATATCTGCCTCAAATAACTTAAACTTATTCTCACCGGAATAGATAATTGCTGCACTATTATATTTATTGCTGATGCCGGAGTTTATCCAGTTTAGCGAATGCTGAGAGAGGTTTTTATATGTCCAGACTGAGGAGAAATCGCCTTGCGAGAAATCTATTTTACCTGCATGGTCATACTCATCATGATGATAGGTCAGCTCATAATTGAGGGCAAGATTATCAGAGTGGTAGCCAAGATTGCTTGCTAGCAGAAGCAAACTTTTCTCATTATGAAATTGGGTAATTCTCACTTCATTAGCTAAGAGTGCGGAAAGTAAACTAAGCTTTATTCTATCTTGAGAATAAGCCATAATCATAGCAGTTTGCGTGTATTTACTCTCGTTATCAGCTGCATAAGTTAGATAATTCTGCCCTTCACCATTAGTTTTGTAGTTATTCTTAGTTGTTGAGTGGAAGATACTTAGAGAGCATGAATCATTATGATAACTACCGAAAACTCCTTGTAAGTCTCTATTAGAATTAGAAGTAACTTTAGGCGAGAACCTCTGCTTGCGTGTTTCATAATAGGAGCTACCGAGCCCAAAGGTTGGTCTGAAACTACCAAATCCCAGTTGCCATTTCGAAGTGTGATAATCGACAAATATCTTACCGGTTTGCTGTTCTTTGATGTTGAAATAGGTATCTAATGTTTCTGCCTTAGAGGTTAGAAATAGGCGATTCTTTAACTTCTTAGGCAAATCATTGTAATAGGTAATCTTCAGTTTCTTCTCTTTAGGAAGTAGCAACTTATTCTCCCAAAACAGCTCTTCATATTCTGCCACTAGTTCGGCTGATTCTTCATAGTCGTACAACTCCACAGCTCCGTAGAGATGTAAGCTTAACATAAGGGCAACGATAGGGCATAGTAGAGATTTATAAGTCATAAACAAGCGAAATATAATGAGAAGACTTTAGTTCATTGTGGGTAGCGATGGCATAGCTGATATTGAATTTATTATAAGAAATATTTGCTCCAAATGTCATCTGATTTGGTTCTAAACTATAGCCGGAAAGCAAAGATAAACTTTCTGCCAGCTGATATCTTATGCCCAGCTTAGGATTCAGCTTGTGGTTCTTCTCTTTTTCTAAGCCTATTCCCAGGAAAACATCTGCTTGCGGTTGATAGCTAAGTTCAGTGCTGATAATATTAGGAAGGGAGATTTTACTGCTTTTATTATGAAACAGATTGGTATAACTAAGGGCTAGAGCTACTTTCTCTTGCTTGAGCATGAACCCGATGTCAGTAGAATTAGCTAAGTACTTCTCTTCTTCAAATACTGAGATTAACTTATGACCAATCCCGACTGTGATTAGCTTCTGAAAGGTATAATTATAATTGAGAAAATTGCTGTATGTTGAATAGTTACTGCTGATTAGGTAATTTGAACCAACAGTGAAATTGGCTTCCTGCCAGGCTTGTGAAAAGCACAGATTACCACTCTCTATATTGGAGAACTGGAAAGGCTGGGAGATTGAGCAGGCGATTCCCTGATGAGAAACAGCCGGCTGATAGTAGCTGGTTAAGGGAGATTCTGAGATGAGATTGAGGTTAGAAACACCTACCCGTAAAGCACAATTTGAGAGATAGATGTGGGCTGGGAGAGAAAAATAAGAGAATAAAAACAATAATAAACAAAGTAACCTCATAATAAACCTCGATTTCCAATTAGCAATTAGTAATTAGCAATTAGCAATTAAAAGAATAGATACAGATATTTAAGACCACACAGACAGGACAATCTGAGTATCCTTTTCACTGGGAATTAAGACCACACCCAGCATGTTAATTAGACGCAAAATGTTGCGTCTCTACGTCAAGTCGAAGAGGGTACCCACAAAGGGGATACCCCTACGAAAAACTCATAGTTAAGGGTTATTTTAACTCTTTCTTTGTGATCTTTGTGCCTTTTGCGTGGTAGGGCGAAGTTCACGAAGCCCACTGGTAAAATATTTTCCTTTAAAACAGGGCGAGTTCACTCTCTTTGTCAAACATCCTTACTTTCTTCATATCAATAGTAATTTTAATATCTTCATCAACTTTAGGCATTTTCTTAGGATCAAATCTAGCTGTAAGCTTGGCATGTTTTGTTGATAGAAATACGACAAACTCATTGCCCATTGGTTCTACAATTTCACAGTGAGCTACTATTTTCTCTGGTGATTCAGCTAAATCGTCATAATCGGAGTCGTATAAATCTTCAGGTCTGACACCAAGAACAACTTCTTTATTGATATGATTTTTCAAACTCTCTTTTCTTTCGTCATCTATTCTGAGGGTAACATCACCGTCTGAGAAGAAGATTCTTCCCTCATTTTCAATGAGCTTTCCTTCCAATTGATTAATAGCCGGAGAACCGATAAAACCTGCAACAAAAAGGTTAACAGGATCATTATAGAGATTTAGAGGAGAATCAATCTGCTGAATTACCCCATCTTTCATCACTACAATTTTATCAGCCATAGTCATAGCTTCTACTTGATCATGGGTAACATAAATCATTGTAGTTTCAAGAGTCTTGTGGAGCTTAATAATTTCGGCACGCATTTGAACTCTGAGTTTAGCATCAAGATTTGATAAAGGTTCATCAAACAAGAAGACTGAAGGCTTTCTCACAATTGCTCTTCCGAGTGCCACACGCTGTCTTTGTCCACCGGAAAGTTGTTTAGGTTTTCTTTCTAACATGCTTTCTATACCTAAAAGCTTAGCAGCATCCATAACTTTTTTATTAATAACTTCTTTAGGTTCTTTTCTTAATTTAAGAGCAAATGCCATGTTATCATAGACAGTCATGTGAGGATAAAGAGCATAATTTTGAAATACCATAGCGATATCTCTATCTTTGGGAGCAACATTATTAACCACTTTCTCACCTATTTTAATTTCGCCGGTAGTGATCTCTTCTAAGCCGGAAATTAATCTAAGTAATGTTGTTTTTCCACATCCGGAAGGACCAACTAAGACTACAAACTCTTTATCTTCTGCAATGAATTCAGCATCTTTTACAGCATGGAATCCATTGTCAAATACTTTATTGATTTTACTTACAACAACTTGTGCCATATCTTATTCTCCTGTAGAATCTTATTTATTCAGAATCAATGATTATTGTTACATGTTCGTCTGCCCGCTGCATGCCATATTTTTCACGGGCAAATTTAATGATGTACTCGGGATCATTGTTTAATTTATCTATTTCAGTTTCTGTTTTATCTATTTTTGTCAGAAGTTCATTATACTGTTCTTCCATTTTAGTAGCTTTAGCCCCGCTTCTGTAAACATGCAAGAAACTTCCTCTGCCTATAAAGCAAAGTTTGAACAGTAACACAGCTGTGATGGTTAACAACAGATACTTTGTCTTTTTTGAGGTCGGGATTCCGCGCTTCAATCGTGCCATTTTCACTCCAAACTTTTTATTAATACAAGTTAGTCAGTTTATTAAATATTCGTCAAGAAGTATTTCTGTTTAGTTAATAATTAGAGAAATTTAAGACCACACCCCGCCGAAATTCGGCACCCCTCTGATTAATTAGACGCAAAATATTACGTCTCTACAGCAAAAGGAAAAGGGGAATTAAGAACCACCCCGCCAGTGAAATACACTGCCACCCCTCCTTAGAGGGGAATTAAGTTGGGATTAAGATATTAGCAACAAAAGACTTCTTAATTTCAATTGCTTGGTGCGGACAGAATTCATGACAGCACAAACATCTGATGCAGATCTTATCATCTATTTTAAGAGTTCCATTTTCATCCTTCTTGATAGCTTCTACCGGACAACTTTCAAAGCAAATATTGCATTTCTTACATTTATCAGTAATGACGGGCCTATACCATAAAACAGATTTAACCAGTTTAGAAACTTGATTCGGCATAATGGTTAACAGCTTAGTTCTTAGCTTCACAATCCCGGTATCTACATTAGGGATAATATTCTCCTGCCATAGGAAATTACTGGCGATTCTTGAAGGCAATACGCCATCTATCTCCATTGTCATTCTAATTAAATCTATACTTAGAGGTTTAAATCCCATCATATAAGCAGCTACATAGTCAGCTGAAGAAGCACATTCTGAAGCAAAGAGATAACCGAAGTTACGTGGTTTCCCGCCACTCGGTCCTTTGCCTTCCATCCCAACAATACCATCTATTACAGAGAAGAGAAGCTTTGGCTTCAGTACAGCATAAAGGCTACTGAGAAACTCCGCAAAATTATGAGAATTAGGATAGGTTCTGTGGTAATCTGCTTTTTTAAGTCCAGGCACTAAGCCATAGAGATTCTTCACAGCTCCTGTAAACTGCATTAAACCATGTGTTTTATACTTCGCAAGATTGATAATATAGTCAACTTCATCATAGATATGGCTATAAGTGATATCATGTTGCTTATGCGTAGTCTTGCTAATCTTATATTTACTAATATTCACTATTTCCACATTGTATTTATCAGCTACTGCTTGGATACCACACACCTTAAGAGCATGTTCATAACTGATAGAACCACCGGGAGAATCACCTACCAGAATCTTACAATCAATCTCTTGCAAGATTTGAATCACTGCTTCTATAATTACCGGATTAGTGGTTACCGCCTTTTCCGGGGCAAAAGCACCCAGTAAATTAGGCTTCAGAAGAATAGTCTTACCTACTAAATTAGACAATACTCTATCCTTCTGTAAGACAGTTCTTTTGAAGAATGCTACTATCTTGGGCAAATCATATTCTTCAATTCTTTTAATTAGGACTTTATTTTTATTAATCATCTCGTCTCTTAGGGGTATATTTAGTTATGTCAAAATCAGATAGGTTAACGCCTATGGAGAGTGAAAACTGAGTAGATTTCATTTCACAAGCTACAGCCTGCATGGCACTTAGATTGAATGTTAACTCTTCTAAATTAAGAGTATAGCCAATAGTAATAAAAGTCTGATCATTACTAAGAATATCTTCTTTCCCGTTATTAAAATTAGTTGGTGTTTGCGGGATTATGTTAGGGGCAAGTTCAACAACCGGAGTCGTTACTCTGCCTGAGAAAGTTGAAGGGATATACATTCCTCCAAATCTAATAATATTATTTCTAATTTGCTGTTCCAAGCCAAACTTAAAGATATCGATATCATCGTAGGCACTACTCATTTGACTATTAAATCTCTTCTCATAATCAAAACTAATCACACTATCAGCAAGATAATAATAGGAGAATCCGGCTGAAAACTTTGCCGGCACTGTAACATCCCAATCTATGTATTCTGTTTCAAAAGTAACATCTGAACTATGACTATACATAGCTCCAAAATTCAACCTATCTGAAGCTTGATAAACAGCTCCACCACTAAACCCAAAAGTATATTCATTCAAGTTTTCTTTAGCAGGATAGCCATTAATAAAGAAGTTGTAGTTATTGTGAATATTATAATTTACATCTACACCCACACTTAAATTACCTACTTTATATGCGTTAGTAAAACCAAAGCTATAATGATTATATTGAGGTTTTCTATCGGCAAATACAGCTGTCCCAAAATCATCAAGAGTGTATCTATCATACTCAATGCTCTTAGGCATAGCGTAATAAAGGGCTGTACTTAGATTCTGCACAGGATTAAAGCCAAAGCCTACAAAGGTAAAGGGCTTGCTACTGCGATACTGATTCTCATGGAGATGTCCCAGCTCAGTCTTTTCCGGCTTGATAGAGAATTCAATATACATCTCGGTATGATCTGTGGAGAAACCTGCCGGATTTAACAAGATATTTTCCACATTTTCTATTTTAGCAACACCTGTGTTTCCACGACCTGAAGCTAAAGTGTTGATGTAGTTTTGAGAATATGCACTATAATACGCCTGCATGAACTCCGGAGCACTATAAGTTACTTCTGCACTTAATGTTACTATAGTTATCAAACACAAGGTTAATAACAATAAAGACTTCTTCATATCAACTCCTTAAAATCTTGTTTTATCTAAATATTATCAGTAAGATCAATGACTCTTTGTTTTAATTAACATGACCAATCACTTCTTATTTATCTTTATTTTGATTTGATAGGGTTTATCTAAGACCTGAATATTGTCTGATGTCTGCCGGGACCTACAGAGACAATACTAACCTTAACACCCATCTCTTTTTCCACATGCAAGACATAATTTTTAGCATTCTGTGGTAATTTAGCAAAATCTGTAATTTGTGAGATATCCTCTTCCCAACCTGGCAAACTCTTATAAACAGGTTTGCATTCAGCTAAGATTTGTGAACTTGCCGGAAACTCTGTCAGCATCTTCCCTTGATACTCATAACCAATGCAAAGCTTGATTTCCGGGATTCCCATCAAAACATCAACCAATGTTAAGGCTATTTCATCAATATCATTCAGATTAGCTGTATATTTAGCAGCGAAGAGATCAAACCAACCGCATCTTCTTGGTCTGCCTGTTGTAGATCCGAATTCATTACCTTGTTTCCTTATCTGATCACCTGTAGTATCAAATAGTTCAGTTGGGAAAGGTCCGTCACCCACGCGAGTATAATATGCTTTATAGACACCTATTATCTTATTTACTTTGCGTAAAGAGAATCCGGAACCGGTTGTGATTCCACCGGATAGAGTGTTAGAAGAGGTAACAAAGGGATAGGTTCCAAAAGTAACATCTAACAAGGTACCTTGAGCACCTTCAAAGATTATATTCTTGCCTTGATTGTAATATTCATGCAGGAGATAATTTACTTGTTTTATAAAAGGTGCATAGAAGTTTCTCACATCTACTAAATCTTCCAATAAAGAATCTACTTCCGCATCCTTATAGGCAACATTGTGATATTCATAGAGACTTAAGAGCTTGGATTTTAAATCAGAACCATCTATTAAATCAATAAATTTGAAACCTTTACGCGCAATTGCATCAGAATAAGTTGGCCCTATTCCTCTTTTAGTAGTCCCGATTTTACTGCTGGTATTCTCACTCACAGAATCAAGATGTTTATGAATCGGTAAGGTAATATTTGCCCGTGGATCTATATAGAATCTACCTTCAAACGAGATATTCTGCTTCTGTAACTTCTCAATCTCTTCTCGTAATGACCACGGATCAATAACAGTTCCTGCCCCGATAGCACACTTCATGTTAGGATATAAAATCCCCGACGGTACTAAATGAAAGACATATTTTTTATTATCAATCCAGATTGTGTGTCCTGCGTTGTTTCCACCTTGAAACCGGACTACTAAATCTGCATCTTTTCCCATTACATCAACAATCTTAGCCTTAGCTTCATCTCCGAACATACAGCCTAATATGGCAAGTGAACTCATTTCGACTCCTAAATTAATGTTTTATTCATTAACTCATAATTTTCTTTTGCGTCTTGCTGTCAACAAATAAAGATTTTTGTTTTACAGGAAGGGTACAATTAGCACTTAGAAGAGTGAACAAGTCTTATCTTAAAAACTTGCTTTTTACAATCTTTACCTACTTTTTTAAGAAATTCATTGACTGATTAGCATAACTGAAATTATATCCTATATTAATATAAATAATGTAAAAGGAGAATGATAACAACTAAATGGCTCGTCGTAAGAGAAAATTCAATATGTGTCCTATGAATAAGTTTAGATTCTTAACCCCGTCTCTCTGCTCTGTCTGCGAGTCTTTGGAAGAGTGTGATTCATTCCGTGATTATTATCAAAAAAACAAGAAGAAATACAACAAATTTGTATATGAAACAATAGAAAAATTCCCTGAAAAATACCAATTGGAGGTAGTATTTATGGCTGCTAAGCTTACATTTATTCAAATAGTAGATAAACAAACAGGTAAAATTGAGCAAGTAATAGAATCCAGAACCTTGAAGTCTATGGCAATTGATGATAAAATTGCCTTAGCCAAAGGCAAAGAGCTGTATATCGTTACCCACAGAATTGAGCCTGTTGTAACTGTAGATATGAAACAAAAGAAAATTGTGGAAGCTGTTAGTTATCTCGAACCGGAAGGAGTTTTTACCATTGATGCAGAAGCTGATAAACCTGCAGAAGAGGTGAAAGAGGTGATAGAAGAGAAGAAAGCACCGGTTAAGACAGCTAAGAAAAGCCTTGCTAAAAAAGAAGAAAAAGAACCGGAAACTAAAGTACCGGAAGAGCCAAAGAAGAGGGCACCAAGAAAGAAAAAGACCGAGTAGTTAAGTTGCTAATTAGTAGATAAATACAGTAATTTTAAGCACTGATTTCGGGATAATTATATTATGCTTATCCTGATTAATCTCTTTACGATCTGCTTTTTGCTTTACTTTATTGTAGTTTTAATTTTACTGGTTCAGATAATTAAATACTTTAAAAAGGACACATAATTATGCCTAAAAAGATAATATTATTCATATTTGTTACACTGTTATTAACATCCTGTTCACTATTTAAAAATAGTAACGGAGATGATCATTCTGATCAATATTTTGATATTAAGCTCTCAGAAGTTGCTGCAGATAGAAATGCCGAGTATTCAGGCTTATGCTGGTATGAGAATAATTTAATTATGTTACCGCAATACCCTTCTTACTTCAACAAGATATTAGGGTATGACACTATTTTCATGCTTTCGCAAGATCTCATTTCCGATACTATCAAAAGAAAAGGGAAACGAGTAGTAGCACCTGCACAAATTAAGGTAATCAATAATAAGGCTCATGAATTACTTCCCGGCTATGAAGGTTTTGAAGGTATCTGTTATGATGGAGAATTCTTCTATCTCAGTATAGAATACAATGCTACCACTAATCAAGGTGCAATCGTTAAAGCCCGCCTTTCTGAAGATGAAACTGAATTGGAGATTCTTAATGATGAGCATCTGATTCTTGATTTACCCTCTAATGTATTTAATGCTTCCTATGAATCAATCTTCTTTTATGATAACCATATCTACCTAATTTATGAAGCGAACGGAAAGAGAATCAATAGAAACCCTATTGCAAAGAGAATTTCACGCGACTTCCAAACTGTAGAAGATGTAGCTTTTGAAGCTATTGAATATAGAATTACCGATGTTACTGCTTTTGATGAAAAGGGAAAAGGCTGGGCAATTAACTATTTCTTCCCCGGTGATTTAGATCACTACTTACCTGACGAAGATTTCATCCCCAATAATTATGTTGCTGAAAATAACACTGAAATAGGTATTGAAAGATTAATTCCCTTAAGAGTTATGGAGAACAAAATAGAATACGACAATAGTAGAAAACCTATTTATATTAAAAAAGAGAAGAGGGATATCTCTTATAACTGGGAAGGTGTTGTAAAATATCACAATAACTCTTTCTTTATTGCTACAGATAAATATCCTCAAACTGTCTTAAGATTTTTAAAAACTAAATAGAAAACGGGAGAAACAATGGAATTTCTGCGCGGTGTTTTAGCTTTAGGTGATTGGCGACTCTGGGTAATGTACCTGATTGGAGGAGTCCTCATCTATCTTGCAATTGCCAAAGATTACGAACCAACACTTCTGCTCCCCCTCGGATTTGGAACAATCCTGACTAATATCCCATTTTCAGGTGCTATTGGAGAACATGGAGCTTTAGAGATACTATTTCAAATGGGTATTGCCAATGAGCTTTTCCCCCTACTTCTTTTTATAGCTATCGGAGCTATGATTGATTTTACCCCTTTATTACAAAACCCTAAGATGCTACTCTTTGGAGGTGCTGCCCAATTCGGCATATTCGTAACGATTATCTTAGCTACGCTCGTAGGATTCAATATCTACGATGCTTCCGCTATTGGTATTATTGGAGCTGCTGATGGTCCTACTTCTATCTTTGTGGCAAATCGTTTCGCGAAAGATTTATTAGGTCCTATTTCTGTAGCTGCCTACTCTTATATGGCGTTGGTACCACTCATTCAACCACCGGTTATTAGATTATTAACTACTAGAAAAGAGAGATTAATCAGAATGGAATACCAAGCCACTGACATCCCTAAAGTAGTTAGAATCCTCTTCCCTATCTTAGTTACTTTTGCTGCCGGATTAGTTGCTCCTGAATCAGTTTCCTTAATCGGCTTCTTGATGTTTGGTAACCTAATCAGAGAGTGTGGAGTGCTTAATTCTATCTCTCAAACAGCCCAAACAACTCTTGCTCACTTAATAACTATCGTTCTGGGAATCGCTATAGCTTCTACTATGACAGGTGCTAAGTTTCTTCAATGGGAAACACTTATGATTCTTGGATTAGGCTTAATAGCTTTCATCTTTGATACAGCAGGTGGAGTTGTGTTTGCTAAGATTATGAACCTCTTTAGTAAGAATAAAGTAAATCCGATGATTGGGGCTTGCGGTATTTCTGCTTTCCCTATGTCGGCACGCGTAATTCATAAAATGGGATT
>JBAYZI010000085.1:0-12029 GCA_041672585.1 Cloacimonadales bacterium (SeqCode)
GCCTTAGTAGAGACAGAGGAGAACAAATCCACTGTTGTGGCTACTTTCTATGATAATGAAGAGATAGGTTCGCAAACTCTGCAAGGTGCTAACTCTTCTTTCTTAGAGATGATTTTACAGAGAATCAACTTCTGTTGGAAGGGTACTTCTGAAGATTATTCACGGGCTATTAACAAGTCTTTCCAAATCTCTGCTGACCAAGCCCATGCTGTGCATCCTAACTATGTGAGCAAACATGACAGTACTTATGCTCCTGAATTAAATAAAGGTCCTGTGGTTAAGTTTAGTGCTAATTACAGGTATGCTACTAATTCTGAAAGCTCAGCTTACTTTATGAATATTTGTAAGAAGTTAAATATCCCTTACCAGAAAATGATTAACCGTTCTGATATTCCTTCCGGTTCTACTATCGGTCCTGTCAGCTCTGCAACCTCAAGCATTATGACTGTTGATATTGGTAATCCCATGTTCGCTATGCACTCTACCAGAGAGACTATGGGAACATTAGATCACTATTATTCAACTGAAGTATTTAAAGAGTTTAATAAACAGTAACTATTTAGAGAATAATAAAGTATTATAATAGCCATGGTTTAGCGACTATGGCTATTTAACTTTTGGTATATCTTTCCATGAAGTAGTATAACGCGGAGAGAGCAGGTTTCTTTTCATCCGCCACTTCTTATTAACCCCCTGACTACATGAGAAAAGAGTATTCTCACCATAAGTATTATTGATTTTATCCATCACAATCATAATATCTTTTTTAGGAGTATCTAAATAGAGCGGTGTGAAGATATCGTAGGGAACATTATCCTCGGAGGTAATATCAGCCAACATAACTCCGGCTTTTTTGTAGATAAACCCTTTTCTGTAGATGCGTCTTAATATCTTGAGAGCTACGGCAATAAAATCAGGAGTATAGGCAGTGGGAGTGCTAAATTTAAAAGAAGCATTATTGTTGTATTGGGGGGTATTATTAAAGCTATTGGTAGTGATGAAAACTGAGATTATGCCGGCAACGGAGTTTTGCTTTCTAAGTTTAGTAACAGCTACTGTGGTATAAGAAGCGACTGCTTCCTCCATCTCTGGCAATGAAGACACCGCTTTTCCAAATGATTTTGAACTCACAATACTTTTCTTTGGCGGGTCTAACATATCCAAGTCCAGACAAGACTTTCCTCTTAGCTCCAGAACTGTTTGATGTCCTACAGAAGTTAGATATTTATCTATCCAAGCATCATTGGAATACTTTAGATCATAAGCTGTGAAAATATTATTATCGCTCAAGAACTTGGCATACTGTCTGCCAATTCCCCAAATATCATTGACCGGCACCTGAGCCAAGACACGATCAATATCAGGTTCTCTTAGAAGATTAAAGACACCATTATAAGCTTTATTACGCTTGGCAACATGATTTGCCAGCTTAGCCAAAGTTTTGGTAGAGGCAATGCCAATTGAGACAGGCACTCCGGTACTTTTGGCGATTTCTTCTCTTAATTCCTGCATATAAAGATTAAGATCACGCGTTCTGAACCCACTTAACTCTATAAAAGATTCATCAATAGAATAGACTTCTATATCGGGGCAGAATTGTGAGATTATATCCATGATTCGGTTGGACATATCAGCATAAAGAGTATAGTTGGAAGAGAATATCTTTACCCCATGTTTGGCAAAGAGGCGTTCATTCTTAAAGGCAGGTATCCCCATGGGAATCCCCAGTTCTTTAACTTCTTGCGAACGAGCAATGACACAGCCGTCATTATTGGAAAGTACGACAATAGGCACTCCCTCTAATTCAGGTCTGAATACGCGTTCACAAGAAGCATAAAAGTTATTACAATCGATTAGGGCAAAGATCTGGTTTTGAGACATAAGCTACAGTTTATGAATCACATAGGTAACAACTCCCCAAACGGAGAATTGATCTTCTTTAGTTATCTCGATAGAATCAAACTCAGGGTTTTCGGGTTTTAAAAAGTAAATATCGTTTTTGATGAACAATCTTTTAACAGTTAATTCACCATTCAGCACAGCAATGATAACTTTATTATGCACACCTTCTAATGATCTATCGACAATTAAGATATCATCAGGAAAAATACCTGCTTCAATCATAGAATAACCATCAACCCGGACAAAATAAGTAGCAGAAGGGTGTTGAATTAAATGCTCATTAAGATCTAAGCGATCCTCAATATAATCTTGAGCCGGAGATGGAAAACCTGCCGGCACATCAGTACCCAGAAGGGGTCGTGCTATCTTTGTCTTCAGATCAACCTTAAAGATAGCTTTGATAGAACCATCACTTTTTAATCTTGAGTTTCGCATCTAATATTAACACTCTTATAAGCTACAGGATTTAACTCTAATCTTGCAGTTACAGTAATTAATGTTTCATGTGCGGGAGCAGTGATTCTGTTAGTTACTAAACCAAACATATCTGCTTCTGCGACATCACTTAACAAACTACCCGCACTTCGTTCAAAGAGAACTTTAATGCCTTCTAATTCAGCATTAGCACTACTGATATAAGCAGTAAGCTTAGCTGTATCTATGCCATTAGGGGGCAGTATTTCCTTATCGGTAACCAAAGAATCTAATCTTGGGAAATCAATAATTGGGATATTGAAAGTGGCTTTTTGGTTAGGCCACATCTCTAAAACAAAGTTTACATTGGCTGTTCCATAACCATCTCCGGCAATATAGCGTCCTACAGCATGACCACTACCGTCGGTAACTATAGATTCACTACTGCCTGTACCGATGAAGTTACCCATATTGTTGGCAATATCTACAGTTATTTTTCTATAAGCTATTTTGGATTGAGGTCCTTTAAGTTTGAAATCAAACGCCATTTCGTTATAACCGGTTTTGTTATAGACAAAGTCTCCATATTGTGCTGAAGCTGTAACTGTCATTTCCGGGTTATCGCTTCCTCTGTCATCACAGCCAATTAACAACATTCCACATAGTACTAAAATAATAATAATATAACTTTTCATGTTTCGCTCCTATCCTCTCGGATGATGTAGTTTATGTTCTTCTATTAAGTAATTGATATCGACATTTGTATAGATTTGGGTGGTATCTAAGCTGGTATGTCCTAATAAAGTTTGGACAACCCGCAAATTAGCTCCTGCCTCTAAGAGATGTGTAGCAAAAGAGTGCCTGATTGTGTGGGGCGAGATATGACTCGTTATCCCGGAACTTAAAGCACAGTTTCTCAATATTTTCCAAAATCCCATTCTTGACAATTTTCCTCCTCTATTGTTTAAAAATAGAGTATCGATTAGCTTATCTTTCTTTAAATCAAACCTTTCTATTTTTATATAATGCAAAAGGTATTCCATAGTTGAGTCTGGTATGGGTAATAAACGTTGTTTGTTACCTTTTCCGTGAATTAAGAGGCTTTTATCACTCAAATCAACATCATGAAGCGAAATATTTAGCAATTCAGAAACTCTTATTCCGGTGGCATACATCAATTCCAGCATTGTTTTGTTTCTATAAGTAAGAGAAGTTGACATATCTATCTCATCTAAAAGCTTAAACATCTCTTCTACCGAAATCACATCCGGCAGATGGCGATTATAGGAAATAGAAGGAATCTCTTCTATATTTACTTTAATGGGGATATTCTCTTCTATTAAATAGAGGAAGAAGTTCTTAATAGCAGAAGTTTTCCTGGCAATAGAAGAGTTAACTAAACCGAGTTCCTGCAAGTCTAAAAGATAGTTTACTACCTTGTCATTGGAAATGGCTGTGATATCTTCATCATAGAAATCAAAGAAATTGGTTAGATCAGACTTATAACTCTCAATAGAGTTTTCCGAAAGACCTTTCTCAATCTTGATGTAGTAGATGTAGTTATTTAGGAGGGACTTGTTTTTTATATTCATAAACTCATTATAATAGTTATCTATATTTAGGCAATGAAAAAATGATCAGTCCTAAATAAATTGGTTGTTTTTTGTTAAATATTAATCTATGTCACCCCTTGAGTCTTCGCCAAGGCTACGCCCTCACAAGTCAGGGTTGTTTTTTCGTGTGTTACATATACCCAGGGTTGCATCCTAAAGGATTTACCTTGGGCTAATCTATATCATCCTTTCAGGATTTAAGAGACCTTGAATGCGATATTTACATATTAAACAATTAAACAAATCAACGATTCAACATATATTTAATTCATGTGAATGTTTTCCATTATTGTTTCAAATTATGTCGCCCCTGTAGGGCTATCTTTAATTTTAATGTGCTACAAGGGGCTTACACCCCTTGCTGACAAATATCATCCCTTCGGGACTTAAGAGATCCCAAATAAGCTAATTCTTTTTTTAATCTTTCTTATTCGTGAAATTAGTGTAATTAGTGGATAAAATTCTTCATTATTAATTATTTTAATCTATCGTGTAGTTCGGCGTCTCTTTAGTAATCTTAACATCATGCGGATGCGACTCTTTTAAGCCTGCCCCGGAAATCTCCATAAACTCTCCTCTTTTCTGAAGCTCTTCAATGGAACCCGATCCGGTATAGCCCATTCCTGCTCGCAAACCACCAACTAATTGATAGAGATAATCTTTGAGCGGTCCTTTGTAGGGAACCATGCCTTCGATACCTTCAGCAACTAGCTTATGCTGATCTGAAGTATCTTCTTGGAAATATCTATCCTTGGAACCTTTTTTCATAGCTCCAATAGAACCCATACCCCGATATGATTTGAATCTTCTACCATTATAAATTATGAATTCACCTGGTGATTCGTCAGTTCCGGCAAAGAGAGAACCCAACATTACGGCATTGGCTCCGCCTGCAAGAGCTTTTACGATATCTCCGGAGTATTTAATCCCGCCATCTGCAATGATAGGAACGCCATATTTCATGCCCACTTCAGCACAATCCATAATAGCTGTTAATTGCGGAACTCCAATACCTGCCACAACACGTGTGGTACAGATAGAACCAGGTCCAATCCCTACTTTAATTGCACTTGCTCCACAATCTATCAGATATCTGGCAGCTTCAGCAGTGGCAACATTGCCTGCTATGATATCACAATTAACCTTGGATAAAACAGCGGTTATAGCATTTCTAATATTAATATGATGTCCGTGAGCTGTATCAATTACAATAACATCAGCTCCCTTGTCAGCCAATTCGGTTGCTCTTTCTAAATAATCACCGGAAACTCCGATAGCTGCACCGACATATAATTTATCATTTTTGTCTTTTGCAGAATTAGGGAAGTTCTGATGGTTTTTAATATCTCTGATGGTAATCAATCCTTGCAATTCATTTTCATCATTAATAATAGGAAGTTTTTCTACTCTATGGTCATGCATAAGAACCTGAGCTTCTAAGAGCGTTACGCCTTGCTTACCCACGATAAGTCTATCTCGGGGAGTCATTAGTTCAGAAACTTTCTTTGTTAAAACATTCTCAAACTGCAGATCTCTATTGGTTAAGATACCAACTAATTTTCCATCTCTAATGACGGGAAATCCGCCCACATTATGAGTACTCTTGAGCTCATAAGCTTTTTTTATCTCATCATCAGGACATAAAGTATAAGGTTTGAGAATAATGCCACTTTCAGAACGCTTCACAATTCTCACATGCTCTGCTTGATCTTCAATAGAGAGGTTCTTATGGATAATCCCAATTCCTCCTTCTCGTGCCATAGCAATCGCCATTTTACTTTCGGTAACTGTATCCATGGCAGCACTAACGACCGGAACATTTAGAAATATATTCTTGGAAATATATGTTTTTGTGGAAACCGTATTTGGTAAAACAGAAGAACTTTTAGGCACCAACAATACATCATCAAATGTATATCCCTTTTTTAAAATCTTATTCATAGTATTAATACCTTTATTTTGTAATTTAATATTTCTGATTAAAAAAAATACCGTCGCAAGGACGGCATACTTTATATTTCGATATTATCGATTAAACGTGTTTTGCCTAAAATAACAGCAATAATTAAACGATTGCCTTTTGTAACTAAATCTACACTTTGCAGTGAGAATGAATCTACTATTTGAATATAATCAATTACCATGCCTTTTGCTTCGAGGCTAGCTTGAAGCTCAGCAATTAATCCTTGAGGATTATCAATTCCACTTTTAAAAGAAGCTTTCGCTTTTACCATTGAATTGTATATTTCCGGAGCTACTTTAGCTTCTTCAGCAGAAAGATAGCGGTTCCGAGAACTTAGGGCTAAGCCAGTTTCTGCTCTGACAATAGGACATCTGATAATCTTGGTTTCTATATTTAAATCGCGCAACATAGTTTCTAAAACGACAACTTGTTGAAAATCCTTTTCTCCCATAAACATGAGAGTAGGACTGACTAAATTAACTAATTTTAAGACAATAGTAGCTACACCTGTGAAGTGTCCGGGTCTGCTTGCTCCACATAGGGTAGTGGTTATCTCATCAATTGAAACCCAGGTTCTATAATTTTCAGGATACATTTGATGGGCAGAAGGCAAGAAAATATAGTCAACGCCTAAATTAACCAACTCTTTGTAGTCATTTTCGAATGTTTTAGGATAGCGTCCATAATCTTCATTAGGACCAAATTGAGAGGGATTGACAAAGATTGAAACAACTGTAATGTCGCAACTATCAATAGATTGCTTAACTAAGGCAAGATGCCCTTCGTGTAAAGCTCCCATCGTAGGAACAAAACCAATCTTTTTACTATTGCTCCAATTTCTGGTGAGGTGAGTGAGTTCTTTGATATCATCAATTACTTGCATTATCTCTTCTCTATGACTTTATTGTCGTCATCTACAATTACGATTACTGGTTCGTGGTTTTTGGCTTCCTCTTCATTGAGAAGGCCGTAATTAACTATAATAACTTTATCGTTTTTCTTAACCAAGCGAGCCGCAGCTCCATTAACTCCAATTACTCCGGAACCATATTCGCCCGGGATAATATAAGTACTAAATCTATTACCGTTGTCTATATTATAAATCCAAACTTCTTCATTTAGCTGCATCCCGGTTGACTCAAGTAGTTTAGTATCAATTGTGATACTTCCCACATATTCTAAATCGGTCTCTGTGATAGTAGCCCTATGAATTTTAGATATTAGAAATGATCTAAGCATTGTTTACTCCATACATAATTTGATTGACATGTTTTATAAATCTAACTTTTTGTAAATATCTTTTTATTATTTTTTCTTTAGCAACTTAATAATCCGTAATTTTTTCCAAATAATCTCAGCATATTCTAATCTTAAAACATAAGAACCGACTCCTAAAACAAGTAGAAAAGTAAATCCGTTGAGAGATAATCGGGTTATATATAAAAGAATGCTATTACCTACTATAGAATAGTTAATTGTAAGAACTAAACCATAAATAATTAATGAGAGCAAGGTTATTTTGAGTAGATTCTTCACCATAGAGCGAATTTTAATCTGTTCAAACTTTCTTTTCATCACATAAATAAGAACTAACATTTGAATTAAGCCTGTAATGGAAGTAGCTAAGGCGATTCCGATGTGTTTAAAGAAATGCATTAAAACAACATTTAAAATAACATTGGCTGCTACCATAAGTGAAGAGATTATAACAGGTGTTTTTGTGTCCCCGGCTGCATAGAAGAGTGGGGTTAGTGTCTGATTTAGAGCAAAGAAGGTTAAGCCTGAAGAGTAAAAGGTGAATGTTTCATAAGTAAGTTGGGATGCTAAACTATCAAAGCTTCCTCTTTCAAAGAGAAGTTTAATCACATCTAAGCCACTTCCTGCAATAAAGAAGGTTATCGGGATTAAGAGATATAAGAGTGAAATTGTGGTAAATCTGATTCTTTCTGATAACTCTTTCCAATTCTCTTCAGCAATCATCTTGGAGAATAGGGGTAATACTGCTGTGCTTGCCGAAATGCCGAATATTCCCAGTGGCATCTGCATTAACCTGGCTCCATAGCGTAAGCAGGTGATATAGCCGAGGGGTAAGAAGCTGGCAATGAAGATATCAACCAGTAAATTAATCTGTCTGACCCCAACCCCAATAACTCCGGGGATGAAGCGTTTCCCTAAAATCTTTAAGTTTTCACTCTGAAGATTTATGTAGATTCTAAAGCTATAGCCAACTTGTTTAAGAAAGGGAAAGTTGATAACTGTTTGAAGAAAACCACCGACTAAAACACCTATTGCAGCATAATAGATTAATGTTTCAGGAGTTGATTTTAAGAGGAAGTAGGGGATTAGTAGAGAGCCGATTATACCCAGGTTATATAGTCCTGAAGAAAGACCTGTCATGAAGAACTTATTATGGGAGTTTAGAATAGAAATCATGGTTGAAGAGACCCCAATAAAAAAGAGGTAAGGGAAGATAATTCTGGTTAACTTTATGGTTAAAAGTGATGTTTGCAAAGGCAAGCCGGGGGAGATTACTCTTACAATCCAAGGTGCGAAAGCCATTCCGATAATGGTTAAAAATGTCAAGAGTAAGGTTAACAGCGATAGCATATTAAGGGCAAACTTAATCTGATACTCTTTTCCTTTTTTGATGCCTATTTGGTTATAGATAGGGACAAAAGCAGCCGATAAAGCTCCTTCGCCAAAAAGACTTCTTAGAAGATTAGGGATATTAATCGCAATCTGGAAAGCATCATTGAGATAGGAAGCTCCGAAAAAGAAACCCATTACCTGGTCCCTGACTAAGCCTAGAACTCTGCTGAGTGAGACCGCTAAGGACATGATGCTAATATTTTTAGCTAAGGCTTTATTACTCAATCTTCATACCTACTTCAGTATTTGTCTTATTTCGTTCTTTTTATCTTTATCGATAATTGTGATTTCCACTTGATTAGGTACACAAATTATCGGAAATCTACTACTCCAACCTTGTTCTACACAAAGTTGATTAGGGCAATTATTCTTCAACATTCTTACTTTGCCTTCAGCAACCTCTACTGTAATTTCATCAGAAATGTCAATCATTTTATTCTTTTCTAAACTATATTTACCAATCAACCGGTTTTTGTGTTTGATAACTATGAATTTCCTCTCATTGCTGAGCATACCCAATGAAAGATAGATGGCTAAAGATAAGAGAATAATCACTAAAATAAGATCAGCTAAAGTGAAGTATTTTCTGATTTTTTTGAATGAATCAACTGTTTTCATAATTATTAACGCTTAACTCTTATTGTTATAAATTGATTGTGAAAACAGTTGTTGGAAGTGAGAAAAGTTATTCTCTATAGCGTGTGAATGAAGCTTGAGCGTCTTCTTTGCCTGCATTCCCATCTCATTTCTTAAACTACTATTGCTGAGCAACTTTCTCAAATCAGCCAATAACTCAGATTCAGAGCTAACAATTATAGCATTCTGTTCTCGTAGTTTTTCCACACTATCCAAGCAGGAAGAGTGGTAATTACCCATTATAATAGGCTTAGAATAGTACGCCGGTTCGAGTGGGTTATGTCCTCCAAAATTAAAGAAACTTCCACCCACAATAGCAATATCGCTACAAGCATAGAATTGATTGAGTACCCCCATGGCATCTACAAGCAAGATTTTCTTATTGGGTGTGAAGTCAGAAAAAGTGGTAAAATCTTGAGAACTTAGATTAGGCAGTAGTTCTTTTATCCGTTGGATATGCCTTAAAACGATGATTAGCTTTAAGTTGGGATAATCAAATAAAAGTGTGTTATATACTTTTATTATCAACTCTTCTTCACCCGGTCTGGAGCTTCCCCAAGTGATAATCAAATCGTCTGATTTATAACCGTATTTAGCCCTTATCTCTGCTGAATTATAATCTTGTAAATTCACGCTGAATTTAATATTGCCACCGACAATTACTTCTTTGGCTCCCAATTGAATAAATCTGGTTTTGTCTAATTCAGATTGAGCTACTACTATCTTTAGTTTAGTTAATAAGGAAGAAAAGAGAGCTTTATGTTTCAAGTATTTGGGATAAGATTTATCGGAAAGTCTGGCATTAGCCAGCATAATTGGTATTTGGCGTTTGTAACATTCGTTAATCATAGAGAACCATAATTCTGTCTCAGCTATAACTAATAATTTAGGATTAATGTGATTTAGAAAACTCCTTACAAAGATGGGAGAATCAAAAGGGACTAAGCTTGTAATTAGTTTAGGTGAGATTTTTTGAGCAATTTCCTTACCGGTTGTGGTCATAGTTGTTACTACAATATTCTCAGTGGGGTATAAAGCTACGATTCTTTCAATAAAGGGACGAATTCCATTAACCTCACCGACTGATGAAGCGTGAATCCAGACTGAATTAGCAAGCTTCGGAGTCATACTGCCGGTGTGTTCTCTTAGTCGCTTGTTAAAAAGAGCAATCGGGTAGAGAAGAACACCAACTAAGGTTGTTACTGGACGATAAATTAAGTTATATATTTTCATTTCTCTTTTATGTAAAAAAAGCCGTTAATTAAAACGGCTTAAAAGTGTGGCGGGAGCGACGGGACTCGAACTCGCGACCTTCTGCGTGACAGGCAGACGTTCTAACCAACTGAACTACGCCCCCAATCTTTTTATGGGAAATCATTTGTCGTTAATAAAAATATGGCGGGAGCGACGGGACTCGAACTCGCGACCTTCTGCGTGACAGGCAGACGTTCTAACCAACTGAACTACGCCCCCGAACCGGAAACTTTTATTAACTATATTTTAAAACCTTGGTACATTTCTAAAATAGAAATGGCGGGAGCGACGGGACTCGAACTCGCGACCTTCTGCGTGACAGGCAGACGTTCTAACCAACTGAACTACGCCCCCAAAGGTTTATCTTTCAAATATCTATCATCACGAATGATGTTTTACCTTTTTATTAGACTATTAGAATTGTGTCAATACTTATTTCAAATATTCTCATTAATTAAAGACATTGTTTGCTTTATCTAATTGATAACTAGAGGGATAAATATATCAAACTATTTTCCTGCTCTAGCTTCAACACCTTGATATTCCCTTGGCACCCTCACTACTAGGTCGTATAAATCTTGATGATCCAACGAACAACCTACTATGGTTAAGGGGTGGTGGTTCTATTATGATACCACGCTTATACCATCCATTCTTGTTGATTATACCCTTCTCCCTTTTCTAATACAGTATTGCCTTCACCACCATTGAGTTTATCATCTTCCCATAGTGCCGGATTATTAATAATATATTGGGATATTTGATTAAATTCTTTCTGATTACGAATGATTCGCTCCCAATAATTGCGTTGCCAAATGGAGTTATCTTGCTTGCTTGATTTCACGTTTTGGGCGTATGGCAATACGCCCCTACATTCTTTCCGAACAGGCTGTATTAGATTGATTTTGAGGGTGGTTGTCCCTTTGAATCCTCTGATTATAGATCCGATTGTTTGGGATGTAGATTTTAATCCCATTGTAGTGTAAGTCTGTGATTTAATCTGATGTTCGATTTGAATAATGGCATGAAAGTGATTTGGCATTATAATATATTCTCCAAGAGCTATATTTTTCCTGATTTCAGTTGTCTTTTCCCACTCTTCTTTGATAAGCATGCCAATCTCGTTCAAAACCATCGTGCCATCATTGATTTCACCAAACAAATGTTCTCGGTTACCGGTACACAAAGTTATGAAATAAAAGCCTTCCTGTGAGTAATCATAATCTTTTAACCTAATAGAGCGACGGTGATGAATTTCAGGGTTAAATTTATAATTCATATTTTGATCCTATTCTTGTAGGGGCGTATTGCCATACGCCCTAATTTAGTGAGAGAGTGACCAGATAGATAACTATAACCCCTAAACACACTCAATAGTAAGATGTTTAATCTTATGGTTTTTTGTGATTTGCTGTCTGATGTCAGCACATTTATTCAAATCTTGAGTCTTGATAGAACAAATCACAGCCTTATCTCCATTCAAGATATCCCAAATATGAAGATCGCACACTTCTAAATTATTCTTCTCAACCAGCTCAATAATCTCTTTGCGTAAAGAATCGTCATCAGCAAAATCAACTAAGATTTTTCCGGTAGTT
>JBAYZI010000086.1:0-11920 GCA_041672585.1 Cloacimonadales bacterium (SeqCode)
AGTCCCACACCTAATAAGATACCTCTTTTAGAAGCAAGGTTGGGAACATCCATAATCCATTGTGAAATATCTAAGATATTAATTGGCCAGCTTCTGGAGATAGCCATTCCGAGCGGAACTTGACCTAACATAATAATGATAGCAGCCAAGAGCAGAACTGTTGCTTCGATAGATCTGGCACGGAAGGATTTATAGGCAGCAGTAGCCATGTAGAATGCCAACAGTGAGAACATCGTAGAACTCATAGGCATCATTAGGTTTTTGAATATCCATTGTGAAGGAGTACCCGCTTGAGTTCCCCACATAAAGCCAACAAACGATGTCCCAAAGAGTCCTATCAAGGTAACAATTGAGTATCCCCATTTCGGGGCTTTCATTCTAATCTTATTATAGTGAACACTAATAAGACTATAGATACCGAGGAAAGCTGCAAACGGTGACATAGTTTTAACGAATTCTTGGAAAGCATTATAGAAATCATCCTGCATCCACTTTGCGGGAATAAAGGTCCATCCCACGAAGATAAACCCGAGAATAATAACTATTGCTAAAGGTATATTTTTTTTCATTTAAACTCCTATTTTTGAGGGAATATATCAAGTAATATTGTTATCTTAAATGAGGATAGGATAGTTCCTAAAATAATAAAGAATAGAATAATAAACTTGAAGTAGTCTTGTGCTTTTAGAGTTCCGAGAATCATTGGTTCTTTAGACATATAGGCAGAAGCAGCATAAAGCTCTTCACCAATGAGGGTATAGTCGCAAGTAGTAATGAAGAATGGAATCTGGGTAACAGAGTCAGTACCTGCAATCTGAATAGCTCCGGTAATATTACCTGTTTCAGTCATCAGCAATGATTCAGCGAAGTAGGAGCCCATATAGAAGTTCGTAGCAGTTTTTTCACGAATCATAATACCGTTCACACCTGCCACATAAGCAAATTGGTCAGTAGTAACAAAGAACACTGAGTTTTTATCAAAGGTATCAGGTCTTCCTGCTTCTACGTGAGCTTCTTTTACTATCTCTTGAGCGATAGGCATGAGAATATAGTCTCTGGTTGGAACTAAGATTCTAGTGTCATATTCAGCAGCTTTCTTAGCAACTTTTGAGAGAATGGAAAGAGCAGCCAGTGCAGCTACATCATCAATACCTGACATGCCGGGAACAAAGAGAATAGGTCTTCCCATCTCAGTAGCACGACCGATAGCATTATCAATTTCTTGAATACCAGCGATAGGTCTGACATAGAGACCTTTACCTTTTTTAGCAATGTTAACCATCACAGCAACTATGATTCCAAAGACAAGAGAGGCGATTAAACCTGCCCATTTCTCATGGTCAAATTGGTTGGAAACAGGGGTAAAGAATTGTGAAGTACCATCTTCATTGTTTGGTAATTCATAAGAGGCAAAGAGCCCTCTATTATTAGTAGTATACACTTTATAAGATTTTTGTCTTAATGTGTTATCTCTATGTTTTTCAACTACTTTAATCCACTTTTTATCTCCAATACCACTTTCTAAAACTTTCTGTAAAGAGAGCAGAGAGGCGTGATAATCAGTAAGAAGTTCTTTTTGATTAGGGTCAGTAGTTTCTTCAAGTTCTGCATTAAGATTAGTTATCTCTTCAGTTAATAACAGTTTTGATGCGCCTACAAATTTATCTAAGTATAAAGATCTTTCTGTTTTTGCATCAAACCAAACTTGAATTTCAGATGGAACTAAAACTCTATTTGATTCTACATCAAAACGAACTTTCATTTCCATTGGAGCTCTTTCATAACTGATAACATCTGTGAAACTATTCATTTTTCCCACAACTTTTGAAGTTACAGGAACGAAGAATGAAGAGCCTTCTTTAGCATACACTTCGTAATTGAAAGTGTTTAATTTTACACCATCTTTGGTAATTGCTGATGGAATAAGGGCTTTTAGAATATTATCAAACCTTAATTCTTGAGAGAAAGTGTAAGGTTCTGTTTCAGGATTATTAGTTGTTACAGTAATTTCTGCGTGAATAGTCCCATTTACATACTCTTCAGGAAGTTTAACTTTAACAATGTTATCTAAATAGAATTCGTGATGATTTAGCAAAGGTTTATCTTGACCTTCAATAGTTAAGGTAATATCAAAAGAAACAAGTTTTTCAGCTTTGTAGTCAAAGAAATCATAGTTAACAATTAAATATCTGCCAAGCTTTTCATAGAAAGAGGTCTTGGTAATTTCCACTGTTGGTTTTTCCCAAACAATAACTTGAGTATCACCTTTATCATTAGGAAGGTCATAAACATTGAATTCGGGAATTCTAGGAGTTTTTGCTACATCAATAGTTTGAATTACTTGGCACTTACTAAGTGAATTCTCGTTTAAATAATGAACATGTCCACTGTTTGCTTCGATTGCAACAGTGTAATTTGCTATGTTTTGACAATCAAAGGCAAATTTGCTATTTTCATTTTGTAAATAAAAAACACCATCTTCATTAATAAGTTCTTGTGAGTATTTTTGATAAATTCCGACCTGTTGATCAAGAGGAATAATAAAAGGTTCTCTACCATTATAAGGAGTTTCTTCTGTAGCATCAAAGTATGTTTTTGCCTCAGCATGAGTACCTTCAAAGACATAGATAGCAACTTGGCTGGAGTAGCTTCCAACAGCATTATCCCAATCAAAGTTAAGTGAAATAGGAACATTGCCATCATTTATTAACACAGCGTAAATTTCATCAGCAGGAGCATATTTAGGATCCCGAACCGGAATACCACCAACCACATTAGAGGGTCTTAAATATCTTCTGTTTTCGTTAATTGGAACAACACTATAAAAATACTCGACACCGGTTTTTAATCTGGCTAATACACCAACATTACCTAGTGGATAACCGGCAAAAATTTCACCGTCTAACTCTATCTCTTTTAATCTCTTATAGTACATACTAGTTTCGATTTGAGAAACAAAGTTAAAATTATCATTAGCTCGGGCTAATACTTTTAAATCACGCGGATAACCATTGTTGGTTGTTCCAAAGTAATTTGTGTTTTCATCAAGAGGTTTAACTTTCTTGTCAATTACTAATCTTCCGGGAGAAGATTTGTCGACAAAAGGTTTGTAACCATTGTCAGAATAAGTAATTTCTGTGCCTGCGAAACCAACTACCGGGTTCAAGGCTACACTTCCTAAATAGAATAAAGAATCGGGAGTTAAACCACGATATACTCTATATTCTAATATTTTTAAATCATTTGGTAACGGTTTCCATTTAAGGATTAGACCGGTACCACCATCACCTGGTACATCTTCGACAACAAAGTTTTCTACCCTTGCATTTTCAGCTGTAATTTCTTCAGCAAAAAGGCTCAGAGAGAAACTTAGAGTTATCAAACATAACACCAGCGACATCCATGTCTTATTTCGGCTTTTGTGCATAGATTTCTCCTTATCATTATAAAATAAGCTTTATATTAATAAACTAATATTTATCATAATTTAGTTAATATTATATTTTCTCGAAAACTAACAATTATAACAAATTGGTTAGTAGGCACAATTTGTCAAACCTTTTTTTATATATTTCCCAATAGTCGACATTTTCAGCATTGTTTTTTCTTGTTTAGTAGTTGCAGAGTAATAATTGACAGTAGAATGTAGCATTAATAGGCTTAAATAGCTGTTTTTAGATTACTTATATACAGCAAGCTTGGTTCTCCCCCTAGACCTAAGCTTGTAGCACAATTATTCATCGAAAATAGAGCGAATTAGCAGTGTGAGTCCCGAGAAGAAGCTTAAGAAGTTCGGCAATAATTTCTGATTAATGAAAAAACATTGGACAATATTCCTTACTCCTAAATAATAAGGTAAATAATAATCAATAAAGGAATTTTATGAGTAAATCAGGTTTATACGTAGTAGCTACGCATATTGGAAATTGGGATGATATCACGCTGAGAGCTTTGAAAGTGTTGAAAGAAGTAGATTTTGTTATTTGTGAAGAAAGAAAGTCAGGTAGCAGATTACTCCGTTATTATGAGATTAAACAAGAAATTATGTTGCTCAATGAACATAGCGAAAGAGAAGATGAAGACGAAATATTTAATGAAATTTTCCTGAATGGCAAAAGTGCTGCTTTAATTTCTGATGCCGGAACTCCTCTGTTTGCTGATCCGGGCAATAAATTAGTGCATAAATGCAACGATAACGGGATTCCTGTATATGCAGTTCCCGGTCCTTCATCTTTAATGGCAATGTTGATGATTAGCGGATTAAAGCTTAACCATTTCCAATATTGTGGGTTCTTGCCAGCTAATCGTGAAGAGAGAGGAAAAGCTTTAAAAAGATATGATAAGTTGAATAATATAGATTTAATCTTCTTGGAAGCACCTTATCGCCTCAAACAAGTGCTTAGAGATATGGAAATAGTGCTGGGTGGGAAACGTAAGATAATGTTGGGCTATAAACTAACTCAACCTGAAGAGAAGTTTCTGGAAGGCACAATTAAAGAGATGAGGTTCATGACTTCTGAGCTTCCTAAAGGAGAATTTGTCATTATTCTGCCTTCTGATAAAGAGGTTAACTACCATAAAAGTTCAGAAAGAAATTGGGACGCAGACGACGATATATGAAGCGATTTAGGGAAGATTATCTAATTCATATCAACAAATCCTTTACTGAATCGGAGATTATTCTGCATGACATAAAGAAGAAGAAAAGCTACACTTTAGAAGTGCAAAAGCTGATTGAGAAGGAGTGGGAACGGGTGCTTAAAGATGAGAAAACCTTTATTTTCAACGGTGCTGTCAGCTGTTTGGACAAATATGAAGTTGTAGATAATAACCTGCATATCTATTATCAGGAGAGCGATTATAAAGCATATTATGGCACAAATGTCATGAATCATCGAACTTTGCAGAATAAAGCAGACCTTGCTTATACCTTGGCTGTTTGTACAGTTGTGGAGACTGCTGATAAGATGATAATCGTGGGCAAGAGAGGGAATCACCTTGCTGAAGGAACAGCGTTGTGGCACGTTCCGGGTGGTACCTTAGAATACTATCCTGACAGAGTAAATCATCCTTTTGAAGTGATGCGAAGAGAGCTTCAAGAAGAGCTGAATCTCACCTCTATTACCTCTATGCTTTGCTTAGGTTTAGGTGAAAACTTGACCTTGAAGAAACCAGAATTCTTACTGTTCACTACAACTGACCTTACTTCTGACCAAATCAGCAAAACCATGGTTCAGGCTTCAGATTATAACGAGCATTCTGAGATTAGATTTATTCCTTGTAATAAGATAAGTGAATTCATTACATGCCATAACTTTACCGAAATTGGCACTGCTGCCATCCAACTATATTTAGAAATGAGAGAGCTAAATTAATGTATAATAAAATTGCCGGAACTACTAATTTACGGGCTGCACAAGTTGAGACTGTAATCAACTTAACCAAAGAAGGGTACACAATCCCCTTCATCTCCAGATATCGCAAAGAACAGACAAATAACTTAGACGAAATTGGGGTAAAGCTGATTTTAGATGAATTTGAAAAGATAGAAAAACTCAATGCCAGACGTGCTGAGATAATTGCTACGCTTACAGAACGAGAACAATTGACCCCAAAACTACAGCTTTTATTAGAAAAGGCAGAGAAACTCTCTAACTTAGAAGAGATTTATAAGCCTTATAAAAAGAAACAAAAAACCAAAGCTATGGTAGCAAGGGAGAATGGGTTAGAAGATGTTGCCATTGGTATTTGCCACTTTAAGGAGACACGCCCAACAGACTTTAAAAAGTATATCGGTAAAAACTATGCTACGCAAGAAGAGGTAATCGCTGATGCTTTGCATATCGTAATCGATGATATTGTCAATAACCAATACTTACGAACTGCTTTAAAAGATATGTACCTGCAACGAGGTCAGCTGATTGTGGTTAAAACCAAAGACGAAGAACTTGATCAGGAAAAGACCTACTCTAACTATTATGAATTCAAAAAACCGCTTAAATATTTAGAAGCATTTCAGGTTTTGGCTATCAATCGCGGAGAGAAAGAGAAAGTTCTTAGCAGTACTATTGATGTAGATATTGATGTTCAGTATAAGATGGAGAGAATTTTAAGATTTGGTGATGAATTGGGTTATTATGAAGAGCTGACTCAAGCTGTGAAAAAAGCCTATTCTGCCGGACTAAAACCTTCTTTAAGCAGAGAAATTATGAGTGATTTAACCGATGATGCAGAAAAACGCTCCATTGAAGTATTCAGCAGTAATCTCAGAGCTTTGATGCTGAAGAAACCATATCGGGCAAATAGTGTAATGGGCATAGACCCGGGCTTTAGAACCGGTTGCAAAGTGGCTGTTGTTGATGAATATGGACAATTCTTAGCCCAAAGTGTAATTTATCCTGTTCCTCCTCATAATAAAATCCGGGAAACAGAGAAGATCGTGTCTGAATTAATCAAGAAATATGATGTTAGCGTAATTGCTATTGGTGATGGAACAGCATCTTACGAAACTTCAGTTGTGATCGCCGATATTATTCAGAAATATAAGTTAGAGACTAATTTCACTATTGTTTCAGAATCAGGAGCTTCTGTCTATTCAGCTTCAGAAATTGCTCAAGAAGAGTTTCCTGATCTCGATTTAACCATTAGAAGTGCTATCTCAATTGCGCGCAGAGTGCTTTCCTTCTTAGATGAATTAATCAAAATTCCACCTGAATCAATAGGCGTGGGCATGTATCAACACGATATTAATGCTAAAAAACTAAAAGAATCATTAGAGTTTGAAGTCTCTTCTGTCGTGCATCATGTCGGGGTGGAACTCAATACTTCTTCACCTTATTTGTTGCAATATGTCTCCGGAATCTCTAAAAATGTAGCCAAGAATATCGTGCAGTATAGAGCAGAATCAGGCGGATTCACCAATCGGAAAGATTTGCTTAAAGTAAAAGGGTTCGGACCAAAAGCTTTCGAACTAGCCTCCGGATTCTGTCGTGTCAGCTCCTCTGTTCATCCTTTGGATAACACAATTATTCATCCTGATGATTATCCTAAAGTCGTCAGCTTACTGGCAAGTATGGGGATTAAAAAGAGAATTCAAGGTTTCTCCTATCAAGAATTAAAAGAACTCTTCTCGCGATATAAAAGAGAAGAACTAACTTCAACTGAACTTTCACAATATGATATCGATTTCATCTATTCTGCTATTGTAGAAAGAGATATTGATCCTCGAGAATCTTTGCCCACTGTGCAATTATCCAACCAGGTTTACACTATCGAAGACTTTACCGAATATTCAGAATGGCAAGGAGAAGTTAAGAATGTAACAGACTTCGGACTATTTGTGAGTCTCGGAATCAAGACAGACGGGCTGCTGCATGTCTCTAATTTCGCTTCTAAAAAAGAGATGTTTGCCAACTATTTTCCCGGCAAAATCATTGATGTAATTATTAAATCGGTAGATAAAGAACGAAACAGAATCCAACTGCTGTTGGCTAAAAAATAAGGAGTAATAACATGGACTTTAAAAAACACTATAAGCTTGATGCTGAGCTATTTGACTATTTTGGAGCAGACCAATTAACCCAAAATGAAAGACGCCGTAACCACTATGTTCTCAAATACTTTACTCCTCACGCCGGAGATAAAATACTTGATATTGGCTCCGGAAGAGGTTGGTTCTCCTTAGAAATGGCAAAAAAGGGATTTGATATTACTGCTGTTGACCTTTCCCAAAAGAACTTAGATGCTATTAATGAGAAAAGCGAAAGAGTCAAAACTTACTACGGAAGTGCAGAAGAATTGCCCTTCATAGAAGAAAAATTTGATTGGATTGTCATGAATGAAGTGCTGGAACATCTGGAAAATCCACTCTTGGTTCTCAAACATATTCAGAAGTTTCTTACCCCACTTGGTAAAATCTTCATTTCTGTTCCCTATAATGAGAACATTGTGCAAGAATTATGTATACACTGTAACCAGCTTACACCGCATAGTTCACACCTCCACTCCTTTACTAAAAAAAGCTTGAAACGGTTAGCTGCCGAGAGTAGTCTTTTTATTATCAATGATTTTACCTACCTACATAAGCTTTTTACCAAGACAGGACTTATTACTCTGCTCGCTCCTATGCCAAATTGCATGTTTGAGATTAAAGACCAGTTTCTTTGCACTATTAATGATAAGGCGGAGTATATTAGCTTGGTACTCATGAGGAAGATGAGGGATTAGGGAGAAGCGATAAGCAATGAAGAAAGAATATTTAGCCACAGATTAACACTGATTAAATGCATATTTAATCGCCTAATCGATTGATGATGGTTAGGAAATCTCTTTACTGGGAACGCACTCATCCCTGAACGCATAATTGCGAAAGCAATGAAATTCTTAAATCCTGAAAGGATGATAATTTAAGAGCCCAGGGTAAATCCTCTTAAAAGGATGTAGCCCTGGGTAAATAGCAATCATTAAAAAATAGCCCTACAGGGGCGACATAGTTCATAGCTTATTCTATATATGGTTATACCAAGAACTGTTTCTTTTAAGAATTCTTCTTAATAGATTGTTTAATCAAACTCATAATATATTCAAAATCTTCATCATTTGTTAAAGATACATCATAATCCCCATTACCGAAATGGCCTATTTTAGATACATCACGCAAGATTTTCTTCGGATCATCTAACTTAGTTTTGATTTTTTCTGTAAAATAATGTCAACAGCAATTGTAGTGATCCAATTTGCACCTAAACCCCTTAGAATCACAGCTTTTTCTCTAAAAGTGGTAAAGATAAGCTGAGGTTCAGAGTAATTTAAAAATAATTCTAAATATTATTTGGAAATAGATCAAAAAGGACTAAGTTATATATAAAATTAGATTAAGTCAAAAGTTGTTTAATAAATTTTGAGAAAAGAGGTAAAATGAATAATTATACGAAGATATTGAGAGATAAAGCAATTTCTCCATCAATACAGAGAATTAAAATATTGGAATATTTGGACACCCATAGAACACATCCGACTGTAGATGAAATTTTTACATCACTGATTCCTGTTATCCCTACGTTGTCCAAAATGACAATATATAATACTTTAAAGTTGTTTTCTACAAAGGGACTGATAAAATCAATTCCTAATAGTGAAAATGTCGGACATTATGACTTTAAGGTTACTCCTCATTCTCATTTTAAGTGTAGGACATGTAAGAAAGTTTATGATATTGACGTCAATCTTGGAGTCAGTATTGATACCGAGATAGATGGGTATAAAATTGACGAGTACAACTTGATTTTAGAAGGTACTTGTAAAGATTGTAACGAATTGAAAAAAAAGCGATAGTTGTAAGATAAGATTATCACGGAAGGAGTTAAAATGAAATCCGTAAAATTAAGTGAAAATGTTTATTGGGTTGGTGGAATAGATTGGGATTTAAGAGATTTTCATGGTTATCAAACTCAAAGAGGTTCAACCTATAATGCATATTTGATTATGGATGAAAAGATAACCTTGATTGATGGTGTGAAAAAACACCTGTTTCCGGAAATGATAGAAAGAATTTCGCATATTGTTGACCCTGCTAAAATAGATTATATAATCCATAATCATGTGGAGATGGATCATTCAGGTTCATTACCTGAAATGTCAAAGATTGCTATAAATGCTCAAATTATTGCTTCTCCTAATGGAGAAAAAGGACTTAAAGCCCATTTTGGTAATCACCTTGATATTAAAGTAGTGAAAACCGGAGATGTTTTAAATATCGGTAAAAGAAATTTAAGTTTTGTTCTCACTCCTATGGTGCATTGGCCTGACAATATGGTTACTTGGTGCCAGGAGGAGAAGATTCTTTTCTCTAATGATGCTTTTGGACAGCATATTTCTTCATCAGTCCGTTTTGATGATGAATATCCTAAGAATACAGTATTTGAAGAAGCTCAAAAGTATTATGCTAACATTGTTCTTCCTTATGGAGTTCAAGTGCAAAAGGTGATGGTAACAGTCAAAGAGTTAATGCCTAAGATAATTGCACCCAGTCATGGTATAATCTGGCGTAAGTATGTCCAGGAAATCATGCAAAAGTACGATAAATGGTCATCTAACTCAGCAGATGAAAAAGCTGTGATTATCTATGATACAATGTGGGGCTCTACTCAAAAGTTGGCTCAAGCAATTGCTCGTGGATTTGAAAACTGTAATATCCCCTTCCAAATGTTCAACCTAAAGAATAATCATGACTCTGATGTTATGACTGAATTACTTGAAGCAAAGTATATTTGTGTTGGTTCACCAACTTTAAACAATAACCTTTTACCATCAAGTGCCAGTATGCTGACCTATTTAAAAGGCTTAGCACCTAAGAATAGAGTAGGTTTAGCCTTTGGTTCTTATGGCTGGGGCGGACAAAGTGTTAGCTTGGTAAGAGATGATTTAGAAAAGTGTAAGTTCAAAATGTGGGATGATATTAAACATCAATATATCCCTTTTGACAATGATTTAGAAGAGATAACTAAAATAATAATGAATAACCTAAAACAAGAAAAGGAATAAAAAATGATGAAAGAAAGTTTGGTAAAAGCAATCAATGAACAGATTAATAAAGAGCTAAATTCTGAGTATATTTACTTAGACATGGTTACATATTTTGAAAATGAAGGTTTAAGTGGTTTTGCACAATTCTTTAAAGTACAAGTTGAAGAAGAGAGATTTCATGCTATGAAGTTTTTCCAATATCTTGTAGATAGAAATGCTAAGGTAGTTCTTACCCAATTAGATGACCCGCGTCATCAGTACAAAACTCCTTTAGATGTAATGGACAAGGCACTTGGTCATGAAAAGTATATCACTAATTCAATTAATGACTTAATGTCTCTTGCTATTGAAGAGAAAGATTACGCTACAGTAAGTATGCTTAATTGGTTTATTGATGAGCAAGTAGAAGAAGAAGCTACTATGAATGCCATTATTGACAAGCTCAAGATGATAGAGGGTTCAGGTCGTGGTAATGGCTTGATGATGTTAGATAGAGAACTTGGCACACGGGTATTTACTCCCGAAGTATAAAGATAAAAGCCCCTAGGGTTAAAAATAAATAAGGAGAAACGAATATGGAAAAATATGAATGCTTAGCTTGCGGATACATTTATGATCCGGCAGAAAATAATAATGTAGCATTTGAAAACCTACCTGATGAGTGGACTTGTCCTCTCTGTGGCGTGGGCAAAGATATGTTTCAAATTGTAGAATAAAAGATTGAGGAGGGCTTGTCCCTCCTTATTTCACTAATAAAATATAAAGAAAGGAGAATAAAATGCAAAAATATGAATGTATTCCTTGTGGTTATATATATGACCCGGCTGAGAATGACAATGTAGCTTTTGAGGATTTACCTGAAGATTACACTTGTCCTGTTTGTGGTGTTGGCAAAGACATGTTTCAGGCTGTAGAATAGTTATTTTAAATATTAGTTTGTTTATTAGCCTATGAAGACACAAGAAAGAGGTAACATTGGATAAATATGAATGTGTAGCTTGTGGCTATATTTATGATCTTAAGGAACATAACGATGTAAGCTTTAAAGAGTTACCTAAAGATTATAGATGTCCTAACTGTGGAGCTGAGCTTGAGATGTTTCATAAGGTAGTAATCTTTAATAGAGCCAATGCTCCTACTATTTCTTGAACAATGCTTCCATAGGGTAATAACTTACTAAGTAGAATTAGGAGAGATTTTATGCATAATTTATCAGTGAATGAAGTTATTGAATTTGCTTTGAACATTGAAAGAAACGGAAAAGCCTTTTACGAAAGTGCACTTGGCAGAAAAGATTTAGATGCTAATGCCCGCGAGTTAATCACTTTGTTAAGAGATGAAGAGATAGCTCATGAAATGTACTTTAAGAGTCTTAGAGATTCTGATGATTTGGCAG
>JBAYZI010000087.1:0-11868 GCA_041672585.1 Cloacimonadales bacterium (SeqCode)
ACATGAACCACTCCTCTTAGTTCCTATCGGATTTGGTATCTTAATAGGAAACATTCCCGGAGTTGCATTGCAAGGACAAGGCGTCTATGACGAAGGTTCTGTTTTATACTATCTCTATCTGGGAGTGAGTAAGGGATATTATCCCCCTCTAATCTTCCTTGGTATTGGTGCCATGACAGACTTCTCAACGTTAATTGCTAACCCCAAACTAATCTTAATCGGAGCTGCAGCCCAGGCAGGTATCTTTATTACCTTTATCGGTTCACTCCTTTTAGGCTTTAATGTAATGGAAGCTGCTTCAATCGGGATTATTGGAGGCGCAGACGGTCCAACTTCGATTTATATATCGTCTAAATTAGCTCCGCATTTACTCGGTGCCATTGCTATTGCCGCCTATTCCTATATGGCGTTGGTTCCGGTGATTCAACCACCTATTATGAGGTTACTCACAACCAAGAAAGAGCGGATGATTCACATGAAGACTCCGCGCCTAGTTACTAAACAAGAGAAGATCATCTTCCCTATCGTAGGCTTGATTGTTACTTGTTTTATAGCTCCGGGTGGTATTGCTTTATTGGCAATGCTCTTCTTTGGAAACCTCTTAAAAGAGTGTGGTGTTACTGAAAGATTAGCTGATACTGCCAGAAACTCCTTAATGAATATCATTACAATTCTCCTCGGTGTTACTGTAGGAGCTAGTACAGATGCAGGTAAATTCTTGAACTGGTCATCTGTTAAGATCTTCATTCTTGGTGCTTTCTCTTTTGCAGTCGCTACCGCTTTTGGTATCATCTTTACAAAATTCATGAACCTCTTCTTAAAAGAGAAGATTAATCCTCTCATTGGAAACGCAGGTGTTTCGGCTGTGCCGGATTCAGCGCGTGTTTCACAGATTGAAGGACAGAAATATAACAAACGAAACTTCCTACTTATGCACGCAATGGCACCTAATGTAGCCGGTGTTATCGGCTCTGCTGTGGCTGCCGGAGTTATGCTAGGCATTTTAGGAAATTAATCATTAAATAGATATATAAAGGGCTACTTTTTAGTAGCCTTTTTTTAAATGTAGAGACAAAACTTCTTGCGTCTTCCCTGGGACTTTAGTGGGTAGCTCGATTGATTCTCGCATATCAATCGGTGTACAAGTGTTGGTGGCGCTAAGCATCAACATAAAATGAGCTAAGTGGTAGAAATAAAAAGTATATTTATAACCTACATCCAGACCTCTTTGAATCCCGAAGGGAGTATATTTACCAACCTACATGCTACCCTCTTTAAATCCCGAAGGAATTTAAGAGGTTTAGTCTCAGTTGTAGCCCTAGGAGGACATAGGATTCTGCATAATCACCAAACCCGTTCATCCTTCCTCTTCATTTCCTCTCTTCCAAAACTAAAGCCCCATCCACCCTTCCAATATGATAATCAATCCCTAACTCTTTTAATCTCTCTAACACAATAGGATCAGGAAACTTAGTGATGTCTCTATTTCCTGCCGGGATATAACATAATTTAGGTGAAACAGCATTTAAAAACTCAAGGGTAGAACTGGTAATACTCCCATGATGAGGAGATTTTAGCAAATCAGCCTTTAGTTCATTTCCATAGATCCGAACAATTTCTTGCTCTGCTCCGGCTTCAATATCTCCGGTAAAAAGAGCCTTCTCCCCTCCATTCTTCACCATAATGACAAACGAATTATCGTTCATATTAGCAGATTCATAAGTAGAATTGGGATGGAGAAACTTCACTCTATTGGCTAATATAGAAGTGGTATCTGTCAAAACAGTCAGCTTAACTTCTGCTTGGAGCCTATTTATTAAGTCGCTAAATAGTTCATCAGCTAAAGCTGTTTTATGAATCACAATCTCTTTTATTTTGAAGTTAGCACACAGATAATCAAGTCCGCCGTAGTGATCTTCATGCGGATGAGTGATGATTACCCTTTCTACCGACCTAATATGTCGCTTCTTCAAATAGGGGATCAGCGCATTTTTCACTATTTTGACAGACTGCAAATCTGAACCTGTATCGATAATGAGATTATGTTTATCAACAAACTCAATATAGTTGCAATCAGCATTTCCGGCAGCAAAACAGATGATTCTATCTTGATAAGAGACAAACAAGCCTAAAGAGTTGAGGGTTATCAGGATAAGCACACCTGAAAGTACTGCTATGCCGATTAATTTTCTCTTTTGATATATAAGATAGGAGATTGCTAATCCTACTATTAAGATAAGAAATTCATAGCCTGTAAGCGTGATATTCTTAGTGAAGAAAGGTAAGAAGCCTGCATAATCTATAAGTTTATCGAATCCTAACAGAAGAAGATTAAAGGCACGCGACAAGAAAATATTAATGCCCAAAAATTCTGGAATTACTAACGAGATCAGAATAATGTTAAGCATTAAGGAAACAATCGGCGTTGCTAAAACATTAGTAAACAATGAATTATAAGAGATAATATTGAAGTAATAGGCAGATAATGGAGCAATGAAAAGCACCACACTTCCCGAGTAAATAAGATATTGCATAAACGTGAAGAGATATTTATTAAGCTCATGCTTACGCGAAAAGTTGTAAAGATAAGGGATAAGCTTTCTGTCTGCTATCCAAAGAGAGATAAAAGCTGTTAGAGAAAGCTGCAAGCCTACGGAAAATAGTTGCAAGGGGTTGCTGGTAGTTATGATAAATAGCGTAAGTGAGATTAATTGGAGAAAAGATATTTTCCTTTGTAAAGTTAGGGTTAAGTTATAGATAAAGATGATGAGGACGGTTCTGAACACAGAAGGCGACCAACTGCAGAGGCTTCCATAGAAGAGTAAGAGAATAGAGGCACTAAAACGGGCATGCCGCAAGCTTAGAAAGATGTTTAGTATCGCAAGCAGTGTAATATAAATAATCCCGACATGGAGTCCGCTTACGGCAAAGAGGTGTAACAGACCAAGTTCTGATAACTTCTCTTGTTCAATCTTCAATAATCCCTTCTCACCCAAGAAAAGGGCTAAGGCAAAATCACTGTTTTCGACAAAAGTAGTCGTGATTTTAGCTATGACTTTTTGCCGAAATGCTTCTAGCCAACTCTCTTCTTTTCCTATCTCTTCTGTTAATCCGGCTGGAAACGCTCTTCCAACTATGTCTGACCGAAGGTAATGCTTGCGAAAATCAAATTCACCCGGATTGAGTGGCTTGGCTAAATCTTCTATGCTCAGAGGAGTATGATAAAGATGGTTTACTTGTAAAGAATCTACATTGTTGAAGAGTAAAATCTTCCCCTTCAGCTTGTAATCATTAAGTTTGCGAAGCTCAGCAATATAATACTTTTTATCGCGGGAAGTTCTTTTAGCAGAGATTATTTTATATTGAAGCTCTTCTTGAATTTGTGGAGATTGATTGAGATAATAGCCGATATTATTGGTTTGAGGAGTTGTAAAGAGGTCAGAATATGCCCAACCTAATAATAATAGAATTGGTAAGAGTGAGATGAATCTTAGTTTGGGTAGCACTAAAGCAGAGATGAAAAGCAGCAATATCGCTATGTAGGCACACCAATGGAAGCGAAACTGAGAAGATAAAACAATGCCTGATAACCAAAACAGCAAGGGCAGAAATAGAGTATGAAGCTTGCTTCGTATGACTTTTAGCACATTAACTAACTCCTTACGATAATTAAAAATTACGTATATAAAATACAATAAGATTCGGGACTTTTTAAAATCCTCCTGGGGATTTAAGAGGTTACATATCCAGTTCACATCCAGCGTAGCATATGAGTAAATTCATCATTTTCTATCTTCATCCGTAAAAACCCATGTTATCCGTGGCTAAAAAGAGGGCGTATGCAATACGCACCCTACATTCCAATCATAGCTGCGAAGTGGCAAAATCTTTTTACTTACCTAGAATGCTCCTTAATAGTCTTATCATAGATCAAACCATTCACCTCAATAATAGTCTCTAAATCAGGTTCAACAATCTGTTTAGCAGCAAGTAAAGTTTCCGAGATTATGGTATAAAAGTCTGTAAACTTAATTTTATTATTCAGAAAGAGAGAAATACAGGCTTCATTAACTGAATTCATCACAGTAGGCATAATACCACCCTCTTCGCCAACTTCTAAAGCTAAGAAGTACAAAGGATAACGCTTAAGTTCTATCTCTTTGAAAGTTAAAGCAGGGATTTGGAGCAAGTCTGTTTGAACATTAGAGAACGGAATATGAACCGGATGTGATAAGGCATATAAAATAGGGATTTGCATACTTGGACTGCTCATTTGGGCGAGCAAGGAACCATCATTAAACCTCACTAAGGAGTGGATAATTGATTGCGGATGAATAATCGCCTTGATTTTAGCAAAAGGCATGTTAAAGAGCCAATGAGCTTCGATCACTTCTAAGCCTTTATTCATCATGGTTGCAGAATCAATCGTAACCTTTGCTCCCATATCCCAAGTTGGATGTTTGAGAGTATCAGCTATTGTAATGGAAGAGAAAGTATTTAAGTTTCTATCCCGGAAAGAGCCGCCTGAAGCTGTGATGATTAGCTCGGAAACTTCATCAATAGAGTGATTACCCAGAGCTTGAAAAATAGCTGAATGCTCACTATCCACAGGTAATATTGGGTTGAGCTTGGTATATTTTTCAATCAGATGACCTGCCATTACCAAGGATTCTTTATTGGCTAACGCCAGTTTCTTCTCACGTTTGAGAGTAGCAATTGAAGATTTAAGCCCAGCCGAACCGGAAATAGCATTAATCACAATATCATAATCAAGGGATTTAAGTAGCTCCAGCAAGTTCTCTTCTCCATAATACAACTTATAGGAAGCACTGTTTCTTGCTTGAGTTTGCTTCTTTCCTGTCATCACGATAGTAGGAATAGCAAATTCAGCTTGAATAGCTTCCATCTTGGTAAAGTTATTATGTCCGGAAGCAAAAACTATTTCGAATCTATCTCTATGTTTCCTAATTACTTCACACGAGGAATCACCAATTGAACCGGTAATGCCTAAGATTACAACTTTACTCTTTTTCATTAGAATTTGTACCCTACTGATAGTTTTTGTGAATTACCTAAGTCATCATTACTGTTATTCTTGAAGGCATAGAAAATAGAGAATCCGTGAAAAGAGAGATCTAAGCCGGCAGTGATTGAATCAACATCATAGCCACCCAGAATGGAGATGTTTTCAAATGGAGTAACTTCTACTCCGTAGTGATTACTGATAGAGGTAAAGTCTAAATCATATTCACCAATATCTTTATCGGCAAACATGTAAATCTCACTTCTGAGGGTAAGATTAACAGGGACTTTCTTGGCAAAAAGAGAGAAACCATAACGAAACTCAACTTCACCTTTGGGAGAAGCAGTTTCATAGTCGCCATTTTCCCACAGGATATGGGTAGAAACCACATTCATCACTTTAGAGGCTAACATAATATTTTCATTAAGCTTATAGAGAATCCCCAAATCTGCACCTATTGCCCAAGCTGTCTCATCAGCTAAATTACGATAGGTAAGCTTAGGTGTTACTCCAATATTCAGTTTGTCATTTAGTCTTCTACCAAGAGCAATATTGAGCAGGTAGTCATCGTTATTGATATATTTATAAGCATAAGGACGGTTAGAGTTGGAAAGAGGTAAATCGCTATTTTCTAGTTTAGTTAACGGAATATCATTGATAGCGATTCTGGTTAAACTTATAGCCACGGAGTTTTGAGCATGATAATAAAAAGAAAAGCTATCATATTTGAATAGACCGTCAAACTCATTTGCATGCATTAATTCAACTTTTGAGCTGGTGAGTTCAGGTAAAAGAGCAGCATTCCAGAAAGCCGGAGAATACCCCTTCACATCTGTTAAGCCTGTTCCGCCCAAAGCAATATTTCTCACACCCAGAGGGATTTCATATATTTCACCTGCATATTTATCAAAAGCCATAACTATACTTAATATGTTCAACATCAATAAGATGGATATTAATCTCTTCACATTAACTCCTTAACCTTGAGGTTATCTAAATCATTTCTTGTATAACAAATGTTAGAGCAATTCTACATACTTGACATTAATCTTCTTCAACAGCCCTGTGGTGAATGAGATAGTAAGAATCTCGCTCTCACCTTCTCCATTAGAACTGATAATCATACCATTACCAAAAACTTCATGATGAACTTTATCGCCGGGTCTGAACTTACTTAATATTTTAGTCGGTTTTGGTGGCGTTGCCAAGCTTTTTCTGGCAGGAGCTTGAGGATAAGACATAAAGCTACTCTTTCTGGTAGTCTTTTCTCCAACCTCAGCTAGAAATCTACTGGGAATTGCAGCATTATTTACGCCGTTTATTCTTCTGTAATTGGCATAAGTAAGATAGAGAAACTCTTTCGCCCGCGTAATCGCCACATAGAGCAATCTGCGTTCTTCTTCTATTCCTCTATCTTCATCCATGGAACGAACATGAGGCAATAATCCCTCTTCAATCCCGGCAACAAACACTACTTGAAACTCCAGACCTTTGGCATTATGAATGGTTAACAGATTAACAGAATCGGAATCCCTGTCGTATCTATCTAAATCGGTAAGCAATTGAACAGAATTGAGAAAGTCTCCCAAACTCGGTTCAACTTCGTGATTCTGCAAATACTCTTCCCGAAATTGAGAAGTAGAGCTGATAAACTCTTTAATATTCTCAGCTTGTGAGTGCATTTGAGGGTCGTCTGATTGCAATAATTTAGGTAAAATATCAATATCTGTGATTACCATATTGGTTATTTCAAAGCAGTTCAAATACTCTGTTTTAGCACGCCAGTTAGAAAGCATCTTTGCAAATGTAGAGACACTCGTAACTGCTCGTGCTGAAAGAGAAGATATTCTATCAACAGAAGATACTGCATCACTAAAGGAGATTCTCTGATCAATGGCATAGCTGACTATAGCATTGATAGTTGTCTTGCCAATTCCTCTAACCGGAGTGTTAATAATCCGTTGGAAACTCTCATTATCGTCAGGGTTAACAATACTCTTCAGATAGGCAAGAATATCTTTAATCTCTTTTCTTTGGTAGAAATTAATTCCCCCGACTATTTTATAAGGTAAATTACTTTTAATCAGTTCAGTTTCCAATAATCTAGATTGAGCATTAGTGCGATACAGAACTGCCAAATCATTTAAGTTTAGACCTTCATCACGGTGAAGCATCTGCATCTCTTCCACAATGAATTTAGCTTCATCAACATCTGTGTCAAGCCTTTTGAGAATAGGCTGGCGTGTCGAAACTATCTCAGAACGAAGCTCTTTAGGATGCCTATGCTGATTATTCTTGATTAGTTGATTTGCCAGTGCCAGAATCTGTTTATTAGAACGGTAATTCTGTTCTAATCTAACTATTGCTGCATCTTTATGTACTTTATCAAAACCCAAAATATTGCTTATGTCTGCACCACGCCAAGAATAAATAGCTTGATCATCATCACCGACTACACAGATATTGTTCTCCGGTTCGGCTAACAGTGAAGTTAGTTGATATTGAATCACATTAGTATCTTGATATTCATCAATCATTACATATCTAAAAATATCTTGATAACGCTGTAAAACTTCTTTGTTTTCTTTTAAAAGCTTGAGCGTATAGACCATAATATCATCAAAATCCATACAGTTATTAGTGATTAATTCGTTTTGATATTCTGTGTAAATCTTCAAGTAAAGTCTATTAGCAAAACCTTCATCATTCAAGAATTGCAAATCTTCCGGTAAGAGAAACTCATTCTTCCTCTTGCTAATAGAAGCTTTTACTTGAGGCAAAGGAAAGTTCTCTTTAGATATATCCAATCTTTTATAAATCTTTTTAAGCAGAGACTTTTGGTCTGCACTATCATAAATTGTGAAGTTAGAATTAAACTTAGTATATTTGTATTCTGCGCGCAAGATTCTTAAGCAAATAGAGTGAAAAGTGCCAACCCATAAGCGAGACGGGTTTATCCCAAAGTAAGAATATAGTCGATCTCTCAGCTCGCTGGCAGCCTTATTAGTAAAGGTAACTATCAGGATATTAAAAGGATCAACCCTCTTTTGGTTGATTAAATAGGCAGCACGATAGATGATAGTTCTTGTTTTACCGCTTCCGGCACCCGCAAGAACTAAAACTGCCCCTTCTGTATTTAAAACAACTTTCTGTTGCTCAGGATTTAATTCATTTAACAAAGAAATTCACCCTATTGAGGTACTACGATTCCGGAACCGGGAGGGATATTTAAAGGACCTTCTAAGCGATCACTAGGGCGTGGATTAGCGGGATCTAAGTAGAGAAAAGCAGACATTTTGTAGAAGAATGGCCCGGCAACAATATCTTTTCTATCTTGATAAAAGCTATCCAGTCTATTAGATATTTCCGCAGCTAGCTGAAATGTACCATTATGAGATCGCGAGCGATAAATATAATAGCCATCGGCTCCACCTTGAGGAAGAGTATCCCAGCTGATATTCACATACTTCTCTGTTGCACCTTGACCACTTGTGGACAAAGCAATATTAGTAACTAAATTCGGTACTTTAACATTACCATTGCCCGGATCTAAAGGATTAGAACGTTCTAACCCGCAACTAAGCGTAAAAAGAGTGGCAATTACTATTACGATTAAACATAGCTTTTTCATTAGAACCTCACTTCAATCCCATTGGGAGATAGAGATATATTCTCAAATCTCTTGTTAACAATATTATCCCACAAATTAGCGTTATAGTTTTCTGTGCTTTCAGCAGTATCAAAGAGGCAAAAACCCCAAAGTATCGCGTAAGTTGCAGCAAAAATTAAAGATGTTGTATGATTCTGTTCAGCTTTATCATAATTACTATTTATTATATCAATTTGAGTAGCGTTTTTGTACTGCTTATAATAGTCTTGAGATCTTGAGTAGAAATACAAGCCTGCTCCCAAAACAACGACACTACCTGATAAGAAAGCGTGTCCTTTATTATATGATTCGATAGTATAATGTCCCCAACCCGGGAAAATAGCTGATTTAGCCATTGTGCCGGGAATAGATCTAACTTTTACTTCATACAATTGCAATAGTTGCTGTCTTTCAATATGATCATTTCTAAACTCAGTTCTCTGTTCAAAACTCTCCCAGCCATATTTTTTAGGATTAGAAAACTTATCTAAATCAAAAGCCTGGGCAGGGAGTTGCAGAACCGTTAAAGAAGAGATTAGGATTAAGATTATAACTTTAGTTATCGTTTTCATTTTCGTTTTCCTCCGCTTGTAGTATAAACTCACCGGACATAGCATTTCTGGAAAGAGTGTTAATCGCGGTAATCTCTTCAGTTTTGAGATTTACCAACCACCGGAAATAGAGTTTGTGAGAATAGCTAACTAAAGAATATCGCACTTCATATTGGAAATTACCTGATGCAACCAAGACTTCCCAGCCTGAGTCAGAAAATGTAGTTGTAACGTTTTCCTTCACCATAAAGTCTCTTGCTTTATCAATAGCTTGTTTTATTATATATGATTCATGACCCTTAATTAGTTCAACAGCAAATCCTTCCGGGTCCTTAAAGTTCTTAATAATGTTCTGAGCATAAGTGATTTCTTTTTTGTAGTTAGGCAGAGAGTCTAAGCGATAAGCTCTTTTATAAAGGTCTAAAATCAACTCATATCTTTTCACTTCATACTCATTTCTTTCTTTTGCTGTTAATTTTGCTTTAACATCAGAGAATAAGTTTCTTAAATTAGCCTTTTCCATTCTTTTAGCACTATCATAATTATCCTTGGCCTCTTGGATATTATTGATGAGAATCGTTGTCTCTTCTATTGCTTGCAGAGCTTTTTTATAACCGGGAATTACCTCAAAGGTTTTGTTGAAAAGAATAAAAGCATTCTCAAAATCTCTTTGGGCTACCAGTTTCTTACCTGTAATTATATAATCTTCGGCTGTATCCATCAATCTTCTTTTGACATACGCCCTTTGTCCTTCATCATAATACACTGCTAATTTAAAGTTACTTTCGGCATTAGCAAAATCACTTTCAGTAATCTCTTGTTCTGCTTTTCTAATATAGATTTGTGCAATAGCATCTTTTGTAGGTTTAGTGCTACCTACAGGATATTCAATCAGCTCTAATAAAAGTCGTAACCCCTCTTCCGAATCTTTAGCCAGAGCATCTGTAATATATAAAGGAGTGAAAACTACTACTATCTTCTTAGCTTCCCGTTCATAATAATTCCCTTCATAACTTGAATATAATTGCTTATATAAATCCCATGCTTCCAAATAGTTAGTATTGTCTCTACTATAGGCATGTTCTATTTTCTTGTAGAGAATTTCAGGAGTGAAGCGTGAGTCTGGTATCTCTAACAGAGCTTGGTCATAGAATTGAAAACCTTTGTCGATATTGCCCTTTTCAAATTCACGCAGACCAAAATCATAATAACATTTTGCCAGAAGAGTGTCAGTTGCCGGTGAATTAGCCAGAATAGCAAACCGTGTGGCTAAGACAAGATTATCTCCTGTATAAGCGCGAATAGCAAGTTGATGATAAGATTTACTTCTAATCAACTCTGCACTGGTAACATAGGCACCATTTTTAGATTCTTTGAGATAGGTGTCTATCTCTTCGACAGCGACAGTATATCTCTCTGTATAATAAGAAGATATCGCATTTCTATATCTATATGTTTCACAACCAAATAGTGAAACAAACAGAAGAGCCATTAAGCCAAGCTTAAAGATTAAATTCATCGTTTTCCTGCGCCAACATAACATTGTTGTTAAGGAGCGTGGCAAACTTTTCTTGCAAATTTGAATAGTTACCATGTGTTATATAAACCTCTTTGTTTGTATTCATTAAAATCTCTTCAACTGAATTAGCAGAGGGATGAATACCATCCAAAATCATAACCTGACATTCAGTAAATTTCTTTTCAATATCTTTCACAGAACTAATATCTGAAGATAAGAGTAAACTCTTCTGCTCACCTTCAATTATAAAGGAATAAGACAGTAATTTGTTAGTTAATTGCCTATTTTCCACAATATTTTTATAGCCCATTAGATGTGTGTTTCTAAACGGAGTTATTCCCATTCCCTCAAAACTATGCTCATCATACAAAGAAAAGCTAAGTTTGTAGCTTAGTCTCTCTTCAAAGATATACAATACTGAGAGAAAGGAGGTAATTTCATTTACACTTTCAGGAAGAAAAAGCACAAGTTCTTTCTTTCTTTTATTTAAATAGAGAGTTTGGAGAAGAATAAATATTCCGCTAAAATGATCAGGATGCAGATGAGAGAAGATTATAGCATCTAATTCATCACCCATCAAGCCCTTTTCTAAAAGCTTTTGGGTGGTACCCTCTCCGCAATCAATGAGATATTTATCCTCATTATGTTCAAGCAAGAAAGCTGTATGGCTTCTGCCTAAAAGAGATTTGCCGGGAGCTGTTCCAAGAATAGTCAGTTTCATTTTGATTTCTGCTTCAATTGGTTTTTAGGAATCTCTACCGGAACTGCATAGAGTCTTCTTCCTAATAAAACATAACAAATTATGCACATCGCCAGAATAGCTAATAATAGTTCATATCTACCTATAATTGTTACCATAATAGTCAAAATCACAATAATAACATTAATAGCATAAATCAATAGGGCTGTTACTTTTACAGAATCTAATAAGTTCTTAATTCTATGGGTTGTATGATCTTTACCACCTTGCCAAACTAAGCGTCCATCCTTTTTACGGGTGATACTAACAAAGCAGATATCAAAGATTGCATAACTGATTAAGATTACAGGTAGCAAGTAGAACCATTTACTTTGGAAGGTCAGGGAGGCGAAATTCGCCATTAAAATGCCCATGGAAGAGATAAAA
>JBAYZI010000088.1:0-11841 GCA_041672585.1 Cloacimonadales bacterium (SeqCode)
AAATTCTTGGCAAATCCTGCGTCTATAATCCGGAGCTATCTTCTGAATGATATTTAGATCTAAATCATGGAGAAGCTCCTCATCTATTCTTAAATCATCATAAAGCAGTGCTTCAAATCCATTTTCATACTTGGAAATTCTATAGAGAGTATCAAGCAAAGCTTTTTCAGGAGTAGCAATTAGAAAAGAGTTGCTATTATCAGTTAATTTATCTATTGCCCAAGGAAATACTAAATCAGGAACATGATAATAATGGAAATCACCAATCTTGGTGTTATAAGTTTTTGTCTTATTCTTCTGAAATGAAGCACTCATAATGAGATGAACCTTTTCAGGTATTAATCCATAATAGGATAAAGCACTCTCAAAAGATATATAAGACGGACCGTAGATAGTATTAGCAATTTCGAAGAGAGAGTATTCTTGTAACTTGCTATCCAAATATAATCCTCGTCTCAGCTGGATTAGCTCTTCAGTCTGTAATAATCGTGTAATCTTGGCTTTAGGAGAAGCGAAATCTCTAAGCTTGTCTAATAAATCAGTATGAGTAATAATCATTACTTCCTCCAATAAGTACAGTTAATTGTACTTGCCGGAGAATGTTAAGTTGTTTGTGGATTAATTAATAAATCTTTGCTTAATGAGGTTTGTTTAGCGGAGGAGACGCAAGATGTTGCGTCTCTACGATATTCGCATCCACATCAACATTCTCACCCAAATATAATAGCCAACTCGCGCTTGGCATTACTTTCTGAATCAGAGGAGTGAACTGCATTAGCCGTAACAGAATCAGCATATAATGCCCGTATAGAGCTTGGGTCTCTGTTTATGGGATTAGCGTCGCCATTAACTTTCCTAAGCTCTGCTATAGCGTTTTCTCGCTCTAACTTAAAAGCTATGGTGATATCAGACTGCATAAACTTCGTAAGTTCATTAAAAAAGGGTTTCCCCAGATGATCTTGATAAAAGATATTGATTAAAGCTTCATCAAATTGGATTAACTTGATATCTTTGATTAGGAAGTTGTCTTTCTCGATAATGGAGATTATATCGCCAATGTTCTTGTTTTTCACAGCGTTAGGTTTAATGAGTAAAAGCGTAGTTTGAATCATTTAAAAACTCCCTTAATAAAAAAAAGAGGGCATAAAGCCCTCAAAACAGGTTTGTAAATCTAAGATTCTAAAAAGTCTAAAGTTGCGACTTTTATTGAAACATCTCTATTTAAGACTTTTGACATTTTTACTTTATGATCTAAGATATTCTTCCACACATCAAGAACTTCATTTTGTTTGAATTCAGTTCCGCAATATTGCTTAAGCATATCAACATAGAAAGTATCTCTATCATTTTCTATCAGAGTAATTATATATTTAAAGCCACCATAAGCCATATCATAGCTTTTAAATCTTACATCAATTACGCCATACCCTAATTTCAGCAAACTATCAAAATTAATTTTAAAATTCTGAATGTTGTTGTTTGTTATATCAGTCATATACCCTTCTTATTAATTATTCTAAAATCAACCAATCTTGCTCAATCACATTAAATGATTTAAGATAGTTTTCTTTAAGTAATTGGTTGTTTTTAGCAGTTTCTACTTTCTTATTGGAGTTTTCAATTTCATCTAAACTACTTATTCTACTATCTAACTTTGCCTTAATTGAAGTGAGTTTTTCCCAGTTTTCAACTTTTTGAGTAATGGCAGCTTTGCTGTTAGCAGTTGGGTTCTTAAGTTTATCATGAGCTTCAACTGCACTTTCTAAGGCGTTTCTGTTGGAGCTGATAGCGTTTACGATAGTAGTATTGAAGCTTTTATAAAATTCTGAATAGATTTGAATATCTTGATGTCTGAAGTTTTCTTTAATATAATTTTCGAAACTAAGCAAGAGTTCTTTATCTTTGTTGGAAATTAGGTCAACTGATAAATCATAGTCTTCAGGATTGACTTGGGTTTTAAACTTCGCAATAGCTGTATCTCTATCTTGAGAAAGGGTAGGAAGTTTGGCAATGCTTTCATCTAAGAACTTAGCACCTAATTTAGAATATTCTGACTTAGGACCTACTTCATAGGTCTCTTCACCCATATCATAGATAATCTGTGCTCCGGCAGTTCCGAATTCTTTAGTAGTAGTTGCCACGATTGTAGAATCGCTTCTTAATTCAAAAGCAAAGAACTTAGCCTGAACAGAACTAAGATCAACTAAGTTAATGTTGGTAAAGTTTTTTATCTGATCATAAGTAAGCTCATATTTATTATCAACAGGTTTGAGACCCTTAACGAAATTAATAAGTTGGATAATTTCGTTGTTGAAATTTTCTTCTAAGCCGGGAGTAACAAAGTTAATTAATCTGTTTTGGGCTAAATCATAGAATTCAAAGAATTTGTCATCTTCTAAGAAACTTCCTAAGTTTGGTAGTACGTCATAATCAAATTTAAGTTTAACCATTCCTAAATCTTCAATATACTTCTCATATTTTGCTAAGTATGCAACTTTGACCAGTGGTCTAACTTCTGTTTCTAAGAATTTGATATAATCTTTCTTTTTGGCGAAGTTTAAGTGATTTTTTGCAAAATCCTTTTCAAAGTTAACATATTTTAAGAAGTCATTAACTTCCATAGAATATTTTAACTCTTTGTTATTAAGACTTTGAACTTTACTAAGTTTAATCTCTTTGATAACTCCAACTTGGTCATAAGCTTCTAATATACTATTTACATTATTTTTCATTTCTCTTATTTTCGGTTGTGCTTTATTAGCTTGCGTAAAAGGCACAATAAAAACAACTAAAATACCTACAATCATCACAATCATCAGGTATTCTACTAAAGTAAATGTATGGTCTTTGATTTCTTTAGCCATCATTCCTCCATTCAGAATTTCTATTTTTTCAATTTCACTATCATAGTCCATTTTGTCAAAGTATTTTTTCTTTCTTTTCAGAATATGATTATATCGACACTATTATCAAGAATGAGAAACAGCGGTAAAGGACTAAAAAGCATAATGATATAATCTATTAAAGTGAAAATATCCGGAGAATAAGTAGAATAAATAGTCACTAGTAAATAATAATAATCCCCAATTTAATATTTACAAGAGAAGTGAATTCTTCTATTTCTTCAGATTAAATGCCTTGTTAAAATCTTCAATTTCTTGAGTAAGATTAAAAGTAACACCGCTGATAGATTTGGCTCCGGTTTCTGAATCTTGAGCTTCAGCCAAACAGAAAGTTTTCACCCTAATCTCCTGTTGTTCGCTATTTATTATCCGATAATAGAGAGTCTCTTTTTCTAATAGAAGAACCTTAAGCTTTCTCATGGTTTCAATAAAATTAGCCTGGTCTTCAGTTTTCACAATTTGGAGAAAGCTGTCAAAATCGGTGAATATCTCTTTTTTATAACCAAAAATCTGTTCTTGTTCAGAGAAAATATCTAATGCCAGGTTCTTTAGGTTTAGCTTCCAGTAGAAGCTATTAATTGCACCACTAACTTTAAGTATTTTCTTTTGGCTAAGCTGATATTTGTTTCTTAAAGTTGTTAAAGAGTTCTTCAAGGTGCGGGCTATTTTGTCATACTTCTCAATCTTTTTGCTTGCTTTATAGTGTTGCAAAGAAAAGCAGATGACATTGATAAGAGCGTTAATCTTAAAGGGTTTCTCTAAAATAAAGTCTATGCTTGGATTAGCAAAAAGTTCAGTGTAGTCGCAGGTTTTCACATAGCTACTGGTCAGCACTTTAGTACTTTGGGGAGATAAGGTTGAAAGTAGAGTAAGAAACTCACTTCCCGGGAGATTAATCATATCTTGTTCACAAACTAACAATAATATCTCTTCCCTTCTGATCGACATATCTTCAATATCCGCAAAGGCTTCCGTGGTATTATTGTAGAAGATTAATTCAAATTCATCCGGAAAGTATTGGTCTAAAGCTATCTCTAAAGTCTCGCCCAGGAGTTTATTCTTATCAATAAATATTATCTTGAGGTTTTCCATTTTGCTTCTCTTTTTTTAAGTATAAGGAAACTGTAGTTCCTGTTTTGCTTGAGTCAATCTCAATTTTACCTTTATGGTTATCAATAATATTTTTGACAATCAGCAAGCCTAAACCGGTGCCTTTGCTGTTTGTCTTAGTCGTGAAGAAAGGTTCAAAGAGATGTTGCATCCCTTCTTTGTTGAGTCCATATCCGGTATCGGAGATTTTCAACAGAACCATGTCATTGAAATCGCTGCTAGAGATATTTATTAGCCCCTCTTCTTCAATTGCATACAGAGCATTTTCTATCAGATTTGTAAGAACTACAATGATGTCATCAGGATTACAATATATGTTTAGCTCATCCGGCAACTTGATTTCAAACTGAATCTGATTATTAAAGTGATATTTAAAGAAGGAGAGAGTTTTCTTGATCAATGGCACAAGATCATAGCTTCCCATAGTTTTAGGATTAGCAGACTCGACATATCTTTTCAGAGAGTGAACTGAACGCGTGATATTCTCTAGGTCAAAGTTGAAGTTATGTTTGATTTGGACTAAGTTTTTAATAACCAAGAGGAAGGTTAAGATCTTCTCATTCTCCGGATTAGCCAGCAGTGGTTTTATAGCTTTAAGGTTAGCTTGGAAGCCTAAAGAGACAATTAGCTTGGAGATTTTACTCACAGGAGCAAACTCTATCTCTTCCATCTGATTAACCGAAGGCACAATGTCGTTAATTCTGCCTTCTTGTTCATTTATTTCCACACTTTGCTCACTTATTATCTTCTGAATAGTAGTCAGCAGCAGCTCTGTTTCTTCATTATTAAGAGAACAGATGATGGTGCCAAGTAGTTCAAAGACTATCTCTAATTCATTAAGTAACAGTTCATTAGATAGCTTAAGAACTGTTAAAGGTTCATTGAATTGAGAAGATATACCTTTGATGAGAGAATCAACCTCTTTCATTTTCTTTTGGTTAACTAAGAAGTCGAAATTAGCTTCAAAATACTTGTTTTCTTTTGTCAGTTCACTAATTCTCTTATTAAGTTGATTGCTCTGTTCATTCTTCTCTTTTTGAAGCAGGTAAAGTGTTTCTTCCAGCTCTCGCTCTACAACCTCACTGTTCTTGGTAAGCAGGTGATTCTCTTTTAATAGTTTTTCTGTTAAGGAAATATCGCTAATGAAACCGAACGCTCTCCTGTCCGAATCATCCTTATACTGTGGTGCTTGAATTCCTTTAATAATAAGCCATTTAGTCTCGTCTTTAGAAGTCTTGATTTTTACCTTAACGGAAATATTAGACTTTTCTTCATTAATGAATGAGTCAATCTGGGTCAGAGCTTCTCTGTTTTCGTTACTTCTTAACTTTTGTCGGAGAATTGGTAAAGTTGCAGCTTTTGAATCAAACTTCTCATCTATTATGGTTTCGAAATTCTTGCTAAATTTAACCTTTTGAGTCTGGAAATTATAAGACCAAAGAGCATAATTAGGTAAAGTTGAGAGATAATCAATGAAGTTTAAGGCTAACCGGTTTTTCAGGTTTTGTAGTGAATGCTCAGTAACATCTTGGAGGAAGAGAATTATCTTCTTTTCACTTTGCTCACTGTCTCTATAGGTTGCAATAGTGCATTTTAAATATCTTTTATAGCTTTTGGCAAAGATGACTTTAGATTTATTAGTTTGGCAATTGATAATTAGTTTTTCTAGCTCTAACTCATTAAGCAGGAAGTTATTAACCGCTTCAGAATGCTGTTCCGAGTAGTGGAGGTTAGGCTCAAACTGTTGAATTAAATCAACAATATACTGATTATACCACTCTATTTTATAATCTTGGGTTAAGGCTATAACTCCTTCTGAAGTAGATGCTAAAATAGTGTGTAGCAGATGTTTCTTACTTCTCAGGCTATCTTTGTACTGTTGAATTTGGGTAATATCATGAAGAAGAACAAGCTTATATTCGCCATTATTAGATAGCTGAATATCAAATATTCTAGTGGTTTCTTCATTTGGTTTAATTTGAACAGCTTCATGGGTAGTAGCTTCCACAGCTTGCGGTTCATTTTTTTCTAAATATTCTTGAAAAGAAGCAAACTTCTCTGTCTGTGAATCTTTTCCTGCTTGCCAAAGAGAATCAAAGTTGTCTGACTTCTCTATTTGAGATTCGTTATTCAGTCGGTAACAATAGGAGATGTTAGAGATTCTGCTTAGAGAAGAGATTAGCTTATTCAAGATGTCAGACCTTTTTTTAAGTAAATTACCCTTTTTAATCTCCTCTTTATATTTGTAATACTTTTGAAAGTAAAGATAATAACCAATAATTAAACCGATGAATAGAAGGAAAAGTGCCAGTTGATAGTAAATAGCTTTAAGTGGCTTACTCTTCTTTTGAACAGTAGTATGATAAGTAGAAGGTAGTTTTTTTAAATCAATATGATTGGAAACAAGAGCCTGCTGATTGAAGTAATAGCTGTTAGCAGCGTAGATAATTTCTTTGAACCCGGTTCTTTTTCTGCCATTAATCAAATCGTTCATCAAGGTAATAGCTGTGGTTCCCAACTTCTGATAATCAATTACGAACCCGCCAATTACGGAGTGCTGAATCAGGTGTTTAGAGGTTGTAAACACTTTGAGATTACTGTTTTGGGTAAGATAATAGAGCAGATCATTGTTGATAATCTTATGAGGTTCATCACTAAATACATAATCTGAGAGTAAGATGATAGTCTCTTCTGAAATATTAGAGATATATTCACCATATTCAGTGAGATTCATATCAGGAATAAAGCTATAATTCTCACTGTTATAATAAATCAGATTCCTTTGAATATCAGCATAATTCTTCTCTGCAATAGGAGAAACATTGTTGGCGATAATCTCAATTCTCTCAGCTTCGGGAAATAGATCAGTAGCTAACTTTAAAGTCGGAGCAACAACAGGATCGTCATCTAAAATCAGAAAATCTTTATACAGCCTTTCTGACTTATGCGTTAAACCGGCAACCGAGACAAAGATAGTCGGTGTGTTTTTAAACTTATAGAACTCCACCTCGTGCATAATCTCATAAGCAGGTTTCCCCACTATGATAAAGCCATCTATTTGCTCAAACATCTCTAGTTTTCTTAAGGTTCGGCGAGCGATTCTCAGGGGTGCGAAAGAGAAGATATTTGCTGTATCTAAATAGATAGAATGCACATAAGTATCAGTTTTAGCTACATTTTTAGCATAATACTCTATTCCTTTATCCATTTCCGAGTTTCGGGGAAGATCCGAATAGAACGAATGAATCACAACAATATGTCTCTTACTATTCTCCAGTCCCCAGGTGCTTATCGGAATAATCACTATCAGTAATAATAACAATGTTTTAAGTCGGTCTAATACTCTCATCACGCTACCACCTTAGTTATATTTAAAATTAAATTATCTGCAGATAAGTGTCAATAGAATTAATAAATTAATCGTTGATTTATTTAATTGTTTAAATGATAAGAGATTGTTTCCTAACCTCTTAAAGTATCCTTTATGCTTTCGTGCTTTTTATTTGTGGTTTTGTGTTAAGCCTTCTTTTTTTTCTTCTTAGGTCTTTGCGGTTCCTTCTATATTAACAGTGTAATGCTGTTTTGACATAGCGAAAGGGATGGTATGACACAGTATGAAATTCAGAATGATTTTGTATTTTATTCTATAATCGTTATACTATCAATAGGTTAGCATGTTATAAATCTAATGGAACGGGAATTGCTTATTATAAAAGTATGAAAAAAATATTACTGATTGATGATGATGAAATGAATTTAAAAAGTTTAAACCGTTTATTGATTGAATGGGAGTATGCTACGGATGCGTTTTTGTGTCCGAGCCTAATTTCTCAGGAAATCTTAAACAATGACTACTATTGTGCGATAGTAGATTACAAATTACCTTATAGTGATGGAATAGAAGTCTTAGACCTGCTAATGAAGCATAATAGGAATATTATTCCCATCTTAATCAGTGGATTTGAAATTGATGAAAGGTTAATTAGAGAAGCTCAAGAAAGGTACATCTTTTTTTTAGATAAGCCTATCAAAATTGAATTGTTGAAGCAAATCATTAATATTAACCTGGAGAAGAAATGAAAAAGACAAATACAATAAGAATTATGTGTTCTATAATGATACTAGTAGCTGCTAGCTTTTTAGGAGCTATTCCGGAAAACCAAATTATTCCTTTTGCAATCCCATTTGCGATGCAAGCAAGTCCTGATGGCGAAGTAGTTGTTGGATACGCAGGTGCCGGTGAAGGTGCTTACTACTGGACAGAAGAAGCTGGTGTAGTTGAGTTAGGTCCAAACGATGCTAACGCAATTTCTGCCAACTATCTTATTGCCGGAACTAAATTAATTGAAGCTGAGCAAGGCCCAAGAGCCACAGCAGGATATTGGAACTTAGATGGTGAATTTACAGAAATAGGTAACTTCCCCGGTGCAGAACCAACTGAAGATGGCTATTACAGTGATGCCTTGGCAATCTCTGCAGATGGAAATACCATTGGTGGTATGGGTTGGACTGGTCCTTGGACAGCTAATGCTATGAAATGGACTGCAGCAGGTGGAATGATTAATCTTAGAGAATCTGATGAAGCAAGTAGAGTTAACTCACTTAGTGCAGATGGTTCTATAGCAGTTGGTTGGGTTGAATCCGATTGGACAAGATACCCTACTTACTGGGATTCCAATAATGTGCAACATATAATTTCTCAAGAAGATGATGGCGAAGCCATGGCAATTAGTCCTAATGGGCAACATATCACAGGCTATATTTACGAAGACGGGTTCATATATACTAACAATGAAATGTTCACCTTTGCTCAAGAAGGCATGGGTTGGACAACAATCCCTGCATTCGTTAATGATAGTGGTTTAGTGGTAGGTATTATCAGAAACTTCTTCCAAAATGCGCAAGAAGGTTTCCTTTATAATCAAACTATGGGCTTAGTTTCAGCTAATGATTATTTTGCTGAAAGAGGCGTTGTCATGCCGGCAGATTTCTCTGTTCATGCAATATCATGGGTATCAGAAGATGCTACAACATTTATCGGTTGGGGTGGGGGAATGCCTTCACAAGGTTTCATCGTTAAGCTTTCAGAATCTGCTTATATAACAGGAACTGTTACAGCCGAAAACAATGGCGATGTTACTCTGGCAACTATTAGCAATGGACAAGTTTCAACTAACCCTAATGCTGATGGTATTTACTCTCTAACTGTAGCACCCGGAACTCACACTTTAACAGCTACTATGCCTGGTTATTATGTAGAAATGTCTGATGATGTTGAAGCAATAGCAGGCGAGACAACTAATAATATCAATTTTGAACTTGAAGCTATTATAGACTTGGCAACAATTCAAGGTACTGTAACAATCAGTGGTGGATCAGGAAATCTTTCTCAAGTGCTAATCCAAGCAGGGGAGTTTGTTACTCATCCTAACAGTGCAGGTGAATATGTACTTTTAGTTGATGCCGATAGTTATACTGTAATGGTTACTTTACCTGGATTCTTTACTTTAGAAGAAGAAGTTACTATTGTAGCCGGTGAAGTTTTAGAATTAGATTTCGAGATTATCTCTTTAGATGCCTTAAATGAATTGGTAATCAATATTGAAGGTGTTAATGTAGATTATGCCAAGACAAAGATATTTGTCAATCATCATAGCTATGGTGGAAATTACTTCACCCCTAATGCTGCTGGCGTTTTAGAACTGGGCTTAGTGTATGAAGATGATTTAACAATCTCTGTATATGCACCCGGCTTTGTAGCTGCCAGTCAAGCAGGCATTGCAACAAGTCCTTATGTCATTACAACAGTTGATTTCGTAATGGAAAAAGTATATAATGCACCTCGCAATCCTCTTTGTGATACAGCAAGTTTCATTGAATGGGATGCTCCTTACACAATAAATAGTTATGTAGATGATTTTGAATCTTACAATACAGGCTCTCATATCGCTATGAACAATCCAATGTGGCTTACTATTGGTGGACCGTCAGGCAGTATAGTGGATCCGATAGTAGCGTTTAATCCTAATATTAACAATGGTCAGTATTTGGAAATTTCCTCTGCTAATGATGTAGTGGTTGATTTAGGTGATGTCTTAAATATGGAACATAGTGTTACCAGTGGTCGCTACGAAATCAACTTTGATGTTATGGTTCCTGCAGGTTATGCTGGTCATTACAACATTATTCGTTCTTTAGAAAACTTAGAGTTTAGCTTAGAAGTTTTCTTCAGAGAAGACGGAACACTCCAACTTCACCATAGTGCTGATGTTTATCAAACTATCACTTATAATCATGATGAATGGATCAACTTCAAGCATGTTGTCGATTTAACTAATGATGCTGCTTCACTTCATATTAATAATGAAGAAGCTGCTATGTGGTTATTTACAGCTAATGCTTATGAAGGAGGATTTGGTGAGAATAAATTAGATATTATCAACTTTAGTGGAGATTCAGAACCAACAACTGCAGAAGTTTGTATGTTCTATATTGATAACTTCGCTTTTAGTGAAATAGATGATTTTGGTGCAGATGCTTACTTGGTCTATCGTGATGGTACTTTAATAACTCCATCTCCACTTTCCAATTTAACTTTTACAGATGTTGCTTTAGCTGATGGCACTTATCATTATGGTGTTACTGCTTTATACGATGCTGTCGAATCGGCACCTGCAACCCTAACTGTTATTATAGTTGATGGTACAAGCAATGATGATAACGAGGCTAATTTAGTTACTACTCTTCAAGGTAACTATCCAAACCCATTCAATCCTGAAACTACAATTAGTTTCACTACTCAAAAAGATAATCTTGTTACTTTAGATGTTTATAATGTCAAAGGACAAAAAGTTAAAACGCTAATAAATGAACACAGAACCGCCGGACAGCATAGTGTTGTGTGGAATGGTACTGATGATAATAATAGAAAAGTTTCGTCGGGTGTGTATTTCTACAGAATGAGAAATGGTAAGTTTAGTTCTACTAAAAAGATGATTCTCATGAAATAGTATCAAATGACCTAAGGGCATTGGTCAAATGAAATTAAAAGGCACGGTTAAGATCGTGTCTTTTTTTTTATTTCGAGCGATCCGCGAGTTGCAAGAAAGATTTTTCTTCATTAATTGCTAATTTTTAATTCATCTTAGCCATTCGCTTAAACCTTCTAAAAGAGACATCTAAATACCTCGCTGATCTGGAAATATTCCCATCAAACTTCTTAAGTATAGTAGTAGCAATCTCATATTCTAATTCATCCATAGGGAAGAAATTAGCAGGAAATTTAATAATAAAACTATCGTCAGATTTTTGAGCATTACCCGATTTAGCAGATGATAATGATTCTAAGTGAGTGCTATTTAACTCCACATCATCAAAGAGTAAAACTATTCTATCAATCACAGATTTTAATTCTCTGACATTTCCATACCAAGGATTGCTTTCTAATATTTCCAGCGCTTGTGATGTAATGTTCCTAAAAGACTTCCCCCTGGCACTACTGGCTTCTTTTAAGAAGAGTAGGGCAAGCATTCCAATCTCGGTAATTCTTTCGCGTAGAGGCGGGATTAAGATGTTTCCAGAAGTAATCCTGTAATAAAGGTCTTGTCTAAAATCACCTTTGGCAATACTTTCCGTTAAGTCTATATTGGTAGCAAAGATAAATCTCACATCAAGCTTAATTGGTCGTTTTCCTTGGACCCGATAAAACTCTTTTTCTTGGAGAAAGCGTAATAGTTTAGGCTGTAAATCTAAAGGTAAATCACCTATTTCATCAAAGAGAATGGTTCCGCCTTGGGCAAGCTCTAATTTTCCGACAGAGCCGCTGGTG
>JBAYZI010000089.1:0-11829 GCA_041672585.1 Cloacimonadales bacterium (SeqCode)
GCTGGGTGGAAGCGGATAACTCGGAACCTGATATGATTAGCCTATCATACTTTGTGTAATCTAAATTTAAGTTATTATCGAATATCCTTTTGAAAGCATACTTGTAATTATCTTGGAGAACCCTCTTTATACTCTTACGAAATCTGAAAGACGCATCATCATTTTTTATTGTATCTAAGATTAAAATCATTTTTACCTCATATCTGTTTATTATTTCTACCCTTATTTGCTTAAACTATGTTATTGTCAAATAGTTTTTAAGTTAGCAGAGGTTTTGTTGGTGTTGGAGAGGTTAAACCCCTATCAATATAAACCGGTTGGTAGGGAAGAGGTAAGTTAATTGAATTGCATATTTATAGGAATAGCAGAGTTGCTGAAAGTTGAATTTAGCTACTCTTTAGTTGGTCGGTAGGGGGTAATTCTCTTATATTGCGATTAGATCTCGAAGACCATATGAACTACCCGCTGGGGTGGCAGGGAAGAAGCCCCTACATCCTCTTGAGTTTTCGCATAAAGCTTCGCCTTCACAAGAAAGGGGACTTTAAGAGGTCTCAGCCAATTTTAATTCGTGGGAGTGTATTTTCTTCTTCTTCTTCTTCTTAAACCTCTGTGAAACTCTTCTTAACCTCTGTGTAACTCTGTGTTAAGGACCTTCTCTTCTGTCTTCTTTTAATTGCTCATTGCTAATTGCTCACTGTTAATTGCTAAACCCCCTGCTTATTCGGATCCCAGATATACTTATGAGCTTGAAGCTGGAAACGCACATCTAGCCTATCTTCCACAATCCAGGAAGCTAGAATCTTAGGAGCAATTTTATCAAAAACAGGTGAAAATAGAATATTTCTGTTTAATATATTATGTTCAAAAATGAATGCTTTACTCCAATTATAATCATCATAATCAGAAATAACGAATTTCAGTTCATCAGTCTCACTCATAATATCCAGATTCGCCTGACAAAAGCTATTCCCTGAACCACTTGCCGGAGTTTTTACATCAATAATCTTGTGTACTCGTTTATCTATTTTATCTAAGGGTAACGAGCCGTTTGTCTCTAATAACACTTTGTAATTGTGGCCTAGCAACTGCTCTATAAGGCCGATAAGATTTGCTTGTAAAAGTGGTTCACCACCGGTGATTTCTACTAACTTAATGGGGTGATACTTTCTTATTTCATCTAAAATCTCATCAAAGTCTAAAGAATAATTGGAATTATAGCTATATTGGGTATCGCAATAATTACAGCGTAAGTTACACTCTGCCAATCTGATAAATATGCAGGGATATCCAGTATAGGAAGATTCACCTTGGATACTACAAAATATTTCTATTAAATTAATCATTAATTCTTCTTTGTTTGTTTTTATTCCGGTAAATAGGGGAATTTCTTGTGGTAAGTTAAAAAACTGTTAATGTAATCAGTATGTTTTCTAAAGTCTCCAATAACGAATTTCTCTCTATTTCCGCTTTTGAAAGTTGTATAGTTCTGCTTATCTACAGAAAAGAGGGGGAAATAATCGATATCACCCAAAATTGGCTTGTTATCATGTAAAAGTAGTTTGATATTTGCTGTTTGAGCATAGATTAAATTGTCAAAAGGATTATCGATAACTTCATCTAAGATGAGGAGTTCGGAAGTTGACTTCTCTAAAGAACCGTATTGATTAGGTAGCATAAGAGCTTGGGCTGCATTGCAAGTAACCATTTTGAAAATATCAACACTTGTTACGCGGGGAAATCTCTCTTTGCTGAATCTCATTTCGGCGAACAAATTAATACCGCCGGACAGAGTAGAATCGGTTGCTAATGTAACATTAACACCTTGCTTAAGACAATACTCAATGTTGAGATGCTTGCCGATTAGGTTTTCATTGGAAGTTGGACACCAGCAAATAGTTGCCCCTACTTCAGCTATCTCTTCTATTTCTTTTTCAGACAGACAAATGCCATGAATCATGACAGTATTCTTAGCTAACAAACCTCTCTCTTTTAATTCAGTAAACTCATGGGCAGTAAGAGGATCAACACCTTCACCAACATGAAGTATAAAAGGCATTTTTCCCATAGCATCTTCAAATTCTTCTTCAGCACTCTTTCCACCCCACCAATTATCTAAGGGAAGTGAGTGACATTGTGTAAAATCTTCCACAACATTAACTGGGAAAGTTTGATAGTATGCAGGTTTTTGCTTGGGAGCATGATCTTGAACAGCAACAACTCCGGAGAAAATATTCTTATAGACACCTAACCAGCATAGAGTAATCTCTTTCTGCTTAGTCAGAATAAAACTGCCATCATTTTTCCAATACTCATTTCTCGCCAAGTAAGTGGGATGATTCTTCATCGCCTCTACCCAAATATGAGAATTCACGAACTTATCTTCAGTGATAGCAGGTGGATACCAATTACCCACCAAGTGATCATGCGTATTTATTAATGCCGGATAAATGATTGCTTTTTCGAAAATTATATCTTGGAGTTGTGGTGAATCAACTTTGCTTTCAATAACTAATGATGACTTCTCTTTAACATTATTACTCGAAAAAACAATCTTATCGGCATATAGTTTCATTTTACTCAGCTTTAAGCTTTTTAATCATTAAAGGTATTATTTCAAAGAGATCGCCGACAATACCAAGGTCAGCAACTTTGAAGATTGGAGCATCTGTATCTTTATTAATAGCAATAACATAATCAGCAGAAGACATGCCTGCAAGATGCTGAATTGCTCCGGAAATACCGACAGCTATATAGATGTTAGGCTTCACTGTTTTACCGGTTTGCCCAACTTGATGAGGATAGGAAACCCACTCATTATCAACAGCAGCGCGGGAAGCACCAACTGCTCCACCCAATAGCCCTGCTAACTCTTCAAGTAACTTGAAGTTTTCTGCATTCTTCATACCTCTTCCACCTGCCACAATAATGTTGGCATCTACGATATTGGCAAGAGTACCCTCTTCTTTAACCTTCTTGATGAAGTGTGTTAATCTTTTGGTAACATCCATTTCTAACTTTTCAGCTCTTAACACGCCTTTCTTAGAAGTATCTAAAGGTAGCGGATTCATTACTTTATAACGAACAGTCGCCATTTGTGGTCTGTGATTAGGAGTCTCGATTCTTGCCATGATATTACCACCAAAAGCAGGACGAGTCTGGATAAGATTAGCACTGTTGGGGTCTATTGATAATCCGGTACAATCAGCAGTCAAACCTGCATTCATAGCTGTTGCTACGCGTGGTAAGAATGATCTTCCGGTATTGGTTGCACCGGCTAAAATAATCTCAGGCTTGTACTTTTTTACAAGTTGCTGCATAGCTTCTGCATAGAGATCATCAGTGAAATCTTTCATCAGCACATCATCAATCATGATAACTTCATCAGCTCCATGGTGATAAAGATTCTCAACTAAGGAACTAACTTCGTGCCCGAACAAGATAGCAATTACCTTACTTTCACGATCTTCAGCTAACTCCTTACCTTTCCCTAAAAGCTCATAAACAACGGGTGCGACACAACAATCCTGTTGTTCTGCAAACACCCACACATTTTTATATTCATCTTTATTAACAATTGTCTGGCTTGATTTTCTAATAAAAATTGCCTCAAAAGGACAAGCTGAAACACACGCTCCGCAAAGCACGCATTTATCTGCATTTATCTCTGCGACCTTGTCAGTAATAGTGATTGCACCATAGGCACAGGCTTTTAGACACTTGCCGCAACCTACACACCTTTCTCTTATTACTTCAATCATATTATCTCCATTTCATTTTTCTAATCTATATGTTATAACTACTTGCATAGTTATATCTTATAAAATAATATTCTTCATAATCAACTCTATCTGTAATTAGAAATTTAGGCAAGTTATTTTTTCTTTATTTTTACAACCTGTCTAAAAAAGCTCTCTTTTCTCTACAAATAAAAAGAGAAGGAGTCGTGAAAACATGACTCCTTCTGCTAAAAACAGCTCTAATTAATTTTAGATTAGTTGAATAACTTTATTCGCATCGGCAATAAACTTTTTCAGCTCTTCTCCGGAGAATGGCTTCTGTTCTAAGAGAGCTAATTCATGAACAAAATTAACCATAGTCTTAACCTTATCATCTTGTCCGGCTTCTTTCATTGCCACAATCTTCTTGATAGTGGGGTTTTCAGAATTAAGAATAAGCTTGTGATTCTTTAACATATCCATATCATCACGTGCCATCATAGAGTTCATCTCTTGGAAACGACGCATGAATTCATCAAACACAATCATTGCCGGGATAGTAGCAACTTTAAGCTTTTTAGTTTCGACTTGCACTTCAGTATAGACATGTTCAAACATGGTTTCCATAGCTTTATCGCCTAATTTTTCTCTTACTTCAAGAGGTAAATCATAGATATTTATCTTGGTACTTTCATCTTCTGTTGTGATATAAGGGGTGAGAAGTTCAACAGCTGTAGGGTTCTCTTTTAAGAAGTCTTTATAACTATCTTTACCGAAAGAGGCTTCCACTGTGCCATTAATCTCTCTGTCAAAGATCTCTTTAATCTGCAGGGAAAGTTTGGCATCAACTTCTTGATCTACCAAATCAGCATTAATTTCTGAATCCACACGAACAAATCTAACATCACTATTACTCATTTCCAGCTTTTGGAAAAGATGAGAATCTAGCATTGAATCTGCATAAATCACATCAATATTCTGTTGATTAAGCATTTCTATATAAGATACTTGAGTGTTTTCGCTTGGTGCATAATAGATTTTCTGTGCTTTATCTTTGCCTTTGTTTGCTTCAAGATACTCTTCAATTGTTAGCCATTTACCATCAGTAGTTTTATAAACTATTTGTTTTTCAAGAGCTGTAAAGAAGTCTTCATTAGTGAGAAGTCCGTATTTTATGAAGTCGGAAATATCTTTCCAGTAAGAAGAATACTTCTCTCTGTCATCTTTGAAAGCACTCTTAAAATGGTCAGCAACTTTCTTCACGATATAATTGGATATTTTCTTAACCTGAGAATCACTTTGTAAGAAGCTTCTGGAAACATTAAGCGGGATATCAGGAATATCAATTCCACCCTTTAAGAGAAGCAAAAATTCGGGTATCAGGTCTTTTAAGTTATCAGCAACAAAGACATTGTTACAGAATAGTTTAACTTGTCCTTTATTAATATCTAATTGATTCTTGAATTTAGGGAAATAGAGAATACCTTTAAGATTGAAAGGAAAATCTACATTAAGATGAATCCAGAAAAGAGGTTCATCATATTGCTGGAACGCAGTTTTGTAAAACTCTCTATACTCTTCTTCAGTAACATCGCTTGGTTTCTTGTTCCATAAAGCTGGTTTCTCATTGATTAACTTGTCGTTGAACTTCACTGGGAAAGACATGAAGCTACAGTACTTTTGCAAGACTTCTTGGACTTTACTTTCTTCCAAATACTCTTCAGATTCATCATTAACATGAATTGTAATAGTAGTTCCCACTTCTTTTCGCTTACCATCATACATCTCATATTCAGTAGAACCTTCACATGACCAACCTGCTGCAGTAGCACCTTCTTGATAAGAAAGAGTGTCAATCGTAACCTTTTCAGCAACTATAAATGAGGAGTAGAAGCCTAATCCAAAATGCCCAATAATCCCTGTTTGGACATCTTTATATTTCTCAACAAAATCTTCTGCTCCGGAAAACGCAATTTGATTAATATATTTATCAATTTCTTCATTTGTCATACCAATTCCGGTATCTGAGAATTCAATTGTTTTCTTCTTTTTATCAACTTTGATCTCTACCCCGAAATTAGAAGTATCAATGCCCGGTTGCTCAATCACTCTTTTATTCATAGCATCAATTGAGTTTGACACTAACTCTCTGAAGAAAATATCATGCTCAGAATAGAGCCACTTCTTTATTATTGGAAATATGTTTTCTGTATGGATGGATAAATTACCTTTATCTGTTTTCTTAGCCATTTTTAAGGTCTCCTTTTCTTATTATTTATTCTTATAAGTAAAAGATAATTAAGAGCGTTAATTTGTCAAATTAAAAATTAGCAGAAGAAGACTTTTATTGCTAATTTATGAATTTTAGGTAAGATAGGAGAGGATTAAAATGGATTAAAAACATTATATCTTGACCAACCAACCCCCGTAAAATATTATAATTAAGGATTAAGTAGAAAGGAATTAATTATGAAACAATACCTTGACCTAAGTAGAATAATAGAAGACAAAATGCCTGTTTATCCGGGCGATGACACTACCTTACTTTTTCAAACTGCGAATATTAGAAATGACCATTTTGCTTCATTTAGATTAGAAACTAATATGCATGTGGGAACTCATCTTGATGCACCTCTGCACTTTATCGAGAATAGTAAATATATCTCTGACTATCCTGTTGATATATTTGCGGGAAAAGCTGTGCTGATTGATGTGAGAGAAATTGAGCTTATTGGTCTGAAAGATGAATATGAAAGACTAATCTCTGAAGAAGATATAGTTCTCTTTTGCACCGGGTTTAGTGAGTTTTACGGGACAGCAAATTACTATTCTAAGCATCCTATTTTGACATTGGAGCTAGCAGAGTTCTTAGCTCGAAAAAAGATAAAAATGGTAGGATTAGATACTCCTTCTCCTGATAGAGATGACTATTTAATTCACCATAAGCTATTAAGTAATGATATTTTCATTATTGAGAATCTTTGTAATTTAGAGAAACTTTTGCCTTATGATAGTTTTGAGATAGCAGCTTTTCCTCTAAAAATCAAGGCAGAAGCATCGCCGGTAAGGGTCGTGGCTATTATTTAGCTTAAGCTTATTTATACATATACCTCTTAATCTTTTGGGTAGGTGTCTTTAAGAATGGCTCGGGCACAATCTTAACTTCTGCTATCTTAGCATAAGCCGGAGCTGTTTCATTATAGATGTTCTTATTCTGTTCCATTAGTTTGGGATACATTGTTTGAGAAATTCCTTCCTTATCTGCTTCTTCCACATCTGGATAAACCAAAATAACTAATTTATTACTTCTCTCTACCACCAAAGATTCTTGCACATAAGGTAAGTTGTTAAAAGTTTGTTCTACCGCTTCAGGATAAATATTCTCACCACCGGAACCCAAGATTAAATTCTTAGAACGACCTTTAATAAAGATAAAGTTTTCCTGATCAATCAAGCCAATGTCTCCGGTGTTAAACCAACCATCAGCTTTGAAAACTTCCTTTGTAGCTTCAGGGTTTTTGTAATAGCCTGTAGTTACTTGCTCTCCCTTAACCCATATATCTCCCGGAATAGTAGCGGGATCAGGAGAATCGACTTTAGCTTGCAAGTAATTTACGATTTGTCCTGAAGACCTATATTTATGCTTATTCCAAGCAGCATAGGAGATTAGAGGACCGCATTCACTCATGCCGTAGCCAACAGTAAAAGGAAACTTAATCTCTTTTAAGAATTTCTCAACTTCAGCATTGAGAGGAGCTCCGCCTATAATCATCTCTTGAAGAGAGCCACCAAAAACGCTAAGTAGCTGCTTTTTTACCTTACTATAGAATGCTTGTTTCACCCCGGGAATTGCAGTTATAACTTTAATAGACTTCTTCTCTAGTAGAGGGAAAATGTTCTTTTTGATAATCTTTTCTAAAATTAGAGGTACACTCAAAATAATCTCAGGGGAGATCTCTTTCAGGTGTTTTAGTAATAGTTTGGGAGAAGGTATTTTGCCTAAGAAGTGAACATGAACCCCGCAAGAGAAGGGGTAAAGAAAATCAAAGGCGCAAGCATAGGCATGGGAAAGAGGCAAGAAAGAAAGCATTTGTGAGCCTGTTCTAAAAGCAAGAGTCTCCTGAGCAAAGACAATGTTGACTATCAGACTATTCAAGGGAAGCATAACCCCTTTCGTAAAGCCTGTGGTTCCAGATGTATAAACAATCTCGCCTAAAGTATTATTAGTGATGCCCTTAGGTAACATAAACTTATCCTTACTAACATCATACTTCTTCGCTAAAGCAAGATTAATCTTCTTTTTAAGTTCAGCATTGATAATTGTGTTTACTAAGGTAAAATTATCTAGATGAATGATGCCTTCTAAAGTAGGGATTTCCGACTCTTCTATACTATCCATTATTGAATTTCCGATAAAGAGAAGTTTACTTTCAGAGTGTTTAATAATATGGCTCATATCTTCACTGGTAAAATTAGGAAGAATAGGCACCACAACTGCGCCATAAGTAATGATTGAAAGATAAGTTATAGCCCAATTAGTAGAATTCTTTCCCAGCAGGGCAACTTTATCACCTCGTTTAACGCCAAACTCAGCCAATAGATTATGTAGCCAATAGATTTTACTGGCAACTGTTTTATAGTCAATTGGTTCGCCTTCAACATCGGAAAAAGCAGGTAAATCCCAATGCTTTTTTATAGCTTCTTCAAAGTAATTAATAAAATCAACTTTAAACATAATTCTCTCTCTCATTTATTTTCTGTCAATTATTTACCTTAATTCTATTTTGGCAAGTAATATAAATAAATTAAAGAACAATATACTTTTAGAAGAAATTAAAACTTAATTCTTTTTCAATCTTATGCTTTTATTGTTTAGATATCTAAGGAATTGATAACTTCCTGTAATTCAGATAGATAGGCTATTCTGTAATGGGCTTATAAGTTTATTATTCATAACTATGATAAATATTTCTTAAAAAGCTTGACTAATATTGAGTTCAATTCATATTTATGTATAATTAAAGCATTTCGATAAAGGAGATAAAAATGTCTGATTATTTTCTCGAGACACAACACCATGAGTGGATACTAACGAACAAGTATGGAGGATATGCCCTTGGTACCGGTAATTTAATAAACCAAAGGAAGTACCATGGATTACTTACAGCTTCTGATAAAAACCTAAACAGATCATCTCTTTTAACATCAATTGAGGAGAGAATTGAATGGAGAGGAGAAAAGCTATTCTTGGATAGTTGTAATTATGAGAATTGCATTTTTCCTGAAGGCTTCTTACATCTTGTGAAGTCATGGCTAAGGCCTTACCCTGTTTTCCTCTATTCCTCACTTCCTCATAACAATGATATTTTAATCAGAAAAGAGATTAAGATGGATTATGAGTCTAACACTACCTTAGTTATTTATAAAAACCTTAGTAAACATCTGGTTCACATGAAATTAAGTCCTAAAGTAGATATGATAAATCACCATTTCCTTAACAAGCCAGGCACTATCGAGGAGAAAGATTTTGTTACTTCTTTAGCTCCCGGAGATGATTTCTATGGTGCTGTGGTAAAACGTCATTCCAATAATTTATCTTTGTATTGCTTAACAACTTCGGGCGAGATTGAAGAAAAATTTGTTGTTTTCAACAAGATATTCTACCCCTGGGAATCAATGTTAGGTTATGATTGCACAGAAGATTTAGTATCGCCATTCAATATTAGAGTAGATTTAAATAAGAATCAAGAAGTTGCCCTGCTCTTTTCCGATGCACCTATTGAGCAACATCAAGCTACTATAGACCGTATTAATGAACGCTATCAAGAGCTTCCAATGCCACGTGATTATCCTGATAATTACCATAATTTTGACCTTATGGATTTAGATTATAATGCTGAATTCCTCTATTCTCATGAAGAATATATGAAGATTCTTGAATTTAGCTTACGTGATTTCATTACAGAAAACGATATAATTGCCGGTTATCCATGGTTTGGGGCTTGGGGAAAAGATTCTGTGATGGTACTGGGTGCTATGCTCAAACAGCCTCAGTTTGTGGATAAAGCAGAGAAGATCATCTTCCGTTTCAGCGACTATTTGCAAAACGGCTTAATCCCTAATATGTTCCCGGAAACAGGAAGCAAGGGAAACTACGATTCTGTTGATACAAGTCTCTACTATATTATTCTATTAAGAAAATTAGCTCTTGTGAGAAATAACCCGGAGATGTGGCTGAAGGTTATTAAAATCACAGAAAGCATTATTATGAGCTATTTACAAGATGAAAGAAGAATGTTCTATATTAATGAAGATAACCTGATTAATATCAAAGAAGAGTATTCAGCAGCAACTTGGATGGGTGTCAAAATCGATGGTGTAGCAGTTACTCCTCGCGATGGTGCTCCTGTTGAAGTTAACTTCTTATGGCATGAAGCTTTGGTAACTTATCAAGTAATGCTTGATACTTATAATGAGCTCTCTCCAAAGAATAAACTTGAAGCTAAATTTGATCTTGATTCTTATATTGAAGAATTGGCTTACTCATTGCAGAAGTTCTGGCATATTAACTGTCTTTGTGATAGAATTAAAAACAACAAGACAATTGATGAATTTCGTCCTAATGCTGTAATCGCAGCCAGCTTAAAATATGCTCCGCTTAGTGATGAACAGCTTCATTTAATTTATGAAAGAGCTACCAATGAGCTTCTTACCGAATATGGTTTAAGAACCTTAACCCCAACTCATCACAAATTTAAAAGAACCTATTACGGTACAATAATTGATAGAGATAAATCTTATCATCAAGGTACAGTTTGGGGCTGGTTGCTCCTGCCGTATGTTTCACTTTACCTCAAATTATTCAGAGATAAACAAAGTAATAAAGAGTTAATAGAGGGTTTAGAGTATGTAGTCAGGAAGTTAAGATATGAATACCAACATGGCTATATAGCTTCTGTTGCTGCGATTTGGGATGGCGGAAGTCCTCACTTCCCTAAAGGAGCTCCTGCATCAGCCTGGAGTGTTGCCGCTGTCTATGATATTGAAAAGATGATTGAAAAACTCAAAGCAACAAAGGAATAAACTATGAGAATTCTTATGCTAACCTGGGAATTCCCACCTATGATTGCCGGTGGTTTAGCTATGGCATCATATGGCTTAGTTAAGGCGCTGCTCAAAGCGGGAATAGAAATAGATTTGGTTCTCCCTACTAAAGAGTTTGTTTACTTTCCTTTGCGAACAGAAGAAGATGCGGATGAGCTACCTTATGTCATGCTTGATGAAGATTTTGCTCCTCAGAAAGAAGAGGAAATAATCAAGAACTTCAAGACTGTGGAAGAGAAGATGAAGTATCTCGGGGTTACTAGTAATCCGGAAACTTATTTCACACCTGCTTGGGTGGAAGAATTTTCTAAAATTATTAGCACTTTTCGAACCGAAGAGCTGGAGCAACATTCTGAACATAATATCTTTAGAAATGTTCATCTCAGCCTACAAGGTGAAGAGGATATCTTTAAAAAAGTGCAAGAAATGGCGTTTAGAGCTGAGAAACTTGCTGAAATAATAGACTTTGATATTGTTCATGCTAATGATTGGCTCTGTTATCCTGCCGGTATGGTAATTAAAAAGATAACCGGAAAGCCTATGATTGCTCATATTCATGCTACTGAATTTGACAGAGCAGGTGGACCCGGTGATGATAGAATTCACAAACTTGAGTATTCCGGAATGCTTTATGCTGACCGCGTGGTTGCTGTTTCCAAATATACTGCCCAAATGATTATCTCTCGTTATCAGATTGATACAGATAAAGTTAGGATTGTGCATAACGCCTTCTCTTTTGAAAAAGACAACAACTTTGAGAAAGAAAGAATGTTCAAAGGTACTACGGTTCTTTTCTTAGGTAGAATCACAATTCAGAAAGGTCCTGACTACTTCTTATCTGTAGCAGAGAGAGTTTTAGAAAAATATCCACAGGTGAGATTTATCATGGCAGGTACAGGTGATATGGCGAGAAAGATTTTAAGAACCTCAGCAGCTATGAAGCTAAAGAATCGCTTTCTCTTTACAGGCTTTTTAAACAGAAAGCAAGTTGAGAAAGTTCTTCAAGTTT
>JBAYZI010000090.1:0-11772 GCA_041672585.1 Cloacimonadales bacterium (SeqCode)
CTTTGGGGAATTAAGACCACACCCCGCCGAAATTCGGCACCCCTCTCCGGAAACTTTCTTCGAAAGTGAAGAGGGGAATTAAGAGGTTGCGTATCAATCTTAACTCTGTGTTAGAGGTCTTTTCTTCAATTATTATTAATTATTAACTATTAATTATCTTACGTATTTCTTAAAAAACCTCACATCCTCTTCATTAAGAATAGCAATAAAAATAGTACCATTATCATCATAACTCTTATTAACAACCTGGGCAATATTCTCTAACTCAGAAGCAGCTTTTTGGTCTGTGAAAGGTATAAATAGCTCATAAGTAGCATAGCTATGCAGTTCATTTTCGATTCTGCTTGTTAATTCATCAATATTATCATTATTTAGGGCAGAGATGAAGAGGGCAGCCGGGAATCTACTTTTCAAAAGAGCTAATTGAGAAGTTTGAATCTTATCTGTTTTATTGAAAACTAGCAAAGATTTTATCTCTTTAGCTCCGATAGAGTTAAGAACTTTCTCCACTTCATTAATATAGAATTCGAAGCGATTATCAGAAACATCAACAGTATGAAGCAGTAAATCAGCTTCGGTAACCTCTTTCAAGGTTGCTCTGAACGAGGCGACTAAATGGTGAGGAAGTTGAGAAATAAAACCGACTGTATCAGAGAGGACAATCTCTTTACCGCGTGACAGCTGAATCATTCTAACTGTTGAACCAAGTGTGGCAAACAGCTTATCTTCTACTAACACATCAGCACCTGTAACGCTATTAAACAAAGTAGATTTGCCGGCATTAGTGTAGCCAACTATGCAGACTCTTTTTAAGTTTTGTCTCTGTTTGCTCTGCGTATCTTTCTGTAGCATAATAGCTTCTAATCTCTTTTTGATTACTGTTATCTGAATCCTAATAGTTCGCTTATCAACTTCTAATTGAGTTTCACCCATACCACGAGCAGCTGTTCCACCACCTTGAGAGCCACCGCCTGCGGCAGCTTTAGTTCCGGCAAATTCGGAAGACCAGAGCTTTTTTAAGCGGGGTAATTGGTATTGTAATTTAGCTAATTCAACTTGTAGGGAAGCTTCATGTGTTTGAGCATGGTTGTGAAAGATGTTTAAGATTATCTCTGTTCTATCACTAACTTCAAATTCCATTATCGCGCTGATATTTTTACCTTGCGAGGGGGTGAGCTCTTGATCAAAAATAATCAAGCCGGCATTTAATTCGTGAGCTGTTGCCTTAAGTTCCTCTAATAATCCTTTTCCAATAAAAGTAGCTCCATCTACTCTAGCTCTGTTCTGAATTCTTTTCAAAACACAGGTTAAGCCTGCTGTATTGGCAAGTCTTTCTAATTCATCCAAAGATGCTTCTTTCTCTTTAAAATCATCTTTTTGTAAACAAATGCCAACTAATATTGCTTTAGTGGGATCAAGAATAATCTCACCATTCATTTTATTTAACTTTTCTTCAGACATATTTTCTCCTTATTCTTCTAAAAGCGAATCCCGGAAATAACAAAACCCGGTTTGCTAATCCATTATTGGACAACACTCCGGGTCAATTTTGACGCAATAATAGGATCAGCTAAGTTTCACACTTCACTGATCCCATAAATTACTAAATTTATTTAAGGTTTCAGTGAAAATTAATTACTGTTAATTCTTTCGTTATTCAATATTTTCATTTCACATCTCCTAAGTTTTCTTTCTATTTTACTTAATTTACCAGAAGCAATTTAAGTGTCAAGAAGTTTTTTACCTATTTAGTCAACAGTGATAGATTTAGAGACATTCTTTGGCACATCAGGATGCACTCCGTGTTCTACCATGCCTAACCTATCAAGGTATTCCATCTTTTTAATACTCATTCTGAGAGCTAATAATTGCAAAGCTATAGAAGCTGAGAAGCAGGTCATTAGGGTATCTCCTGTTTTAGGAAGTGGAATATATCCCCAGCCATAATATCTATGACTATCTCCGAAAGGATTTAGGCGTACATTTTCCATCAATCTATCGTTCTCTTCAGCAATTACGAAGGTATCAGCTCCTCTTATTTTATGGGTATTAATTTGAGAAATAGTTAAATTAACATCTCTATCATCAGGTCCGGTAATATAGACAAGCGGGTAATTTCTGTATAATTCATCAAAGAAGTCTATTTCGGAGACTAACTTTTTGAATAGTTCGGTTGCATTTGTGGAAAGATTGAAAGGGAAAGTCCGATCAAATATATAATTGGTAATCGCTTTATTAAGAGCCATTGTATCATCAGGAATGAGTTTATACTTCCCAGCATTAGCAGATACCAGATCATGAAGATGATTGATCTTCTTGAGTAGTTTTTTCACATTTTTGAGTCCAAAAGTAGTATTCTTACCCAAGATTGTGTTTGGTCCATGTTTAAACTCAGAAGCTTCTTTGCCTTCAGTATGATTGAGAACAGTCTCTCTGATTTTGAGTGCACCTTCATAAGCTACACCAGTGATTTTGGTAGCTAAAATATGCATGGAAGGCTCCATATAGGTTTTATTGGCTACATCGGCAATTGCTTCTTTAGTAGCTATGATGGTCTCTTTAAGAAGTAGCGGGATGTCTTGCAAAGTCTTCTTGCGGTAAGCTATTTTGTGTTCCATTTCCCAAATATCAGCTTTATCCATTTTATCTCTTTTTAGCTCGAGCATTCTTTCAGCTACTCTGATTGCCAGGTAGTAGAAAACAGTGAGTTCATTCATGAAACTTTTGGTAGCAGGAACGGCAATTTCGGGACCGCAATAGATAGGAATAGCCACATCACTTTTCTCTTGTCCGAGTGTAGAATTCATATTATTTACGATTACGACTTTTCTGATATTCAAACCTGATTCATCAATATCGTTGAAGATATCAATTAAATCTTTAGTTTCACCACTTTGCGAAACTCCGATTATCAGATCATTATCTTTTAAACTATGAGAATATTCTCCACGGAAGTCTCCGGGCAAAATAGGGATAATCTCAACTCCGGCAATCTCATTGAAAAAGAGAGCTGCTACTTTAGTTGCGTTATATGAAGTTCCGCAAGCAATAGAGTAAGTAACGCCTCTATTGTTTTTAGTGTTTTCTACTATTTTTATGAATTCATCAACATTCTTCAAATAGAGGTTATTTTCAATATCTTCGTAATAGCTGTCTAAGGCTTTAGCAAGGAGAAGTTTCTTTTTAGAGAAGCCGTGATTCATTAATTCTATCAACTGGTTTTTCTCTTCAGAAAAGAGGTATTTATTCTCAAAATCTACTGTTACTAAAACATCATAGATAGATTGATATCCGGTTTTTACTTTTTCATAATATTCATCAGATTTCTTATCACTTAAGAATTTATCAAAGTGTTTTTTCTTTTTTTCAAACTCTTCTTCTTTCTCGATATTATTGGCTAATTTTTCAATATCAGGGAAGATTTCTTCGCGTTTTAAGAATTCAATCATTCTTCTGCCGGTATTGGAACCGCCTTGATAGATTTTGATTAATTTACCGGTTGATTCTGGTTGAGAATAGATCTCTTGTTCCATGAAATATTCATAATCCGGTAAAAGCTCTGTATCTTCAGCTCTAAGCTTGGATCTTACTAAAGATTTCTCTATTTTACTTCCTGCCGGATAGCATTCATCTTCTATGCCTACTTTTTTGAAACAAAGAGGTTTTTGGGAAAATACTTGGTAGCCTGCAGAGGTATATTCAACAAATTCACCTTCTCTTAAGTTTACTAAGAATTTGGTGAATCTTAAGATTGCTGTTAAGTCAGAAGAGGTTAATCCAAATTTATTACCATCGATTTCACCCATGCCGAAGTAGAGTGATGAACCGGCTTTGATAGCCCAGGAAACTTCTGTAATAGGATCACAAATCACGGCTGCATAAGAACCTACTACTTTCTTGCCGGCTTGAACTATGGCTGCCCGCATACAGGCTGTTCTTATTTCATGATTCTTTTGGTCGCTCTCTTTATGTTTATCCAGCTCAATATCAAAGTAATGTTCGATAGCATGCACTAACATTTCACCATCATTATCAGAGACAACGTTATGCCCTTCAGCAAGTAAGAAGTCTCTTAGATCACGGGTATTAGTAATGTTTCCATTGTGTGCACCATAGATCTCTCTTTTGCATTTTACCCAATGTGGTTGAGCATTCTTCTTATCAACCTGACCAAAAGTAGCCCAGCGTACTTGACCGCAGAATAGACTGCCTGCTTGGTTTTCAATGCCCAATGTTTTAACTAAAGTGCTAGGCGCGCCAACATCTTTCAAGAGGGTAATCTTATCTTTATTTTGAAAAGCAGCACCTGTTGAATCATAACCCCGATATTCTAAAGCTCTCAATAAGGTGGAAGCATATTTGCCGATATCCACTGATACTTTACTCAAACTTAATCCCAAAACACCGCAACCAATACCGAATATAGGAACGGGAATATTTAATTTCGCGTTCTCAATTCTCTTATAAAATTTCTTCATTAATTCTCCACTGTATTATTTAATAATCATTGTAACAATAGAAACTCTGCTAAAAGCAAATCTTCTTGAGTTGTTATTTTGATGTTAAAGTCACTTTCTAAAACAGTTCTTACTGCTAATCCTTGCTCTTCATAAAGAGAAGCATCGTCAGTATATAGTTTATTATCTCTTAAAGCCTCATTGTTCAATCTTAGAATGTCTTGATACACAAAACATTGTGGTGTATGAACATTATATAAGTTATCTCTCGGCACACTCCTGACAACTTGTTCGGAAATGCACTCTTTCACGGTTAATTTAATTTTACTAACAGGGATTACTCCAATGTTAGGTTCTACTTTAGCAATTAATTCTTGGATCAGTTCTTTGCCAAAGAAGGGTCTTACTCCATCATGGATTAGAACTATATCACAGTCAGGCGAACAAGCTAGAAGGGCGTTATAGACAGAGTTCTGACGCTCTTTGCCACCCTGCACACATTTTATATTAGCTTGTGGATAAGCATTTAAGATAAGTCTCTCATTAGCTGTAAAATCAGTTTCCGGCAGAGATATCACCAGTTCAGTAACTAGCTTTTCAGCTAAAAATCTTTCAATAGTATGAAAGAGAATAGGTTTATCTCCAAGTTGAAGAAACTGTTTTTTGGTTTTACCCGGAAGTCGTTTGCCTGAGCCGCCGGCAGTAATGACAGCACTGACTTTCATAGCTTAGCTCACGATTTTATAGAAGATACCGCGATCCTGATGGATACCCTCAATCTTCTTCTTTTCAATAAGTTTATGAAGTACTTTATTTATAGCATTAATATGGACATTTAACATTTGGCTCAAATCTTGAGCAGTGCAAGGTCTTCTGGTGATAGTAGAAATAATCTTATCTTCAGTTTCTATGCTATCGGGATTATTATCATACAGTTCTTGATTAACTTTCTTGATAACTTCGACCATGATGGAGGAAGGAATCCCTGCTTCAAAGAAAGCTTTAATTTCTTCTAATTTATTAAAGTCTTCTTGGATTACCCATGGTTCAGTACCGGGTCTGTCTAAAGCATTTAATTGGACTCTTTCCGGGTTAATTTTAATAATCACATCCCGCATTGCTTCTAATTCAGGAGCAAGATCATTAAGATCGGGGATGAAGAATATTTCTAACCACATCTCTCCGGTGAAATTCTTATTAAATTCAATTAAATTAGCAATAATATCAGCAATTTTAATACTGGGATGAGGACGATTTATAGATTCAAAAATATCTTGATTAACTGAATCTAAAGATGGCATAATCATATCTAATTTAAGAAGTTCGTCTTGAATATCCGATCTGGAAATATGTGAGCTATTAGTTATCAGGGCTAATTTATATTGAGGATATTTAGCTTTTATATAGTTTATCAATTCTCCGATTTTAGAGTAGAGCAGTGGTTCTCCTGCTCCGGAAAACGTGATATAATTTAATTTAGGGTTATTGGAAATATATTCATCTAACTCTTTAATGACCTCTTCTAAGTTAACTAACTCTTGTGGTTCATTAAGCAGATTAGTTGTTTTGCCTACTTCGCAATAGACGCAATCCATGGAACAATATTTATAAGGTACTACATCAACGCCAAGAGATATTCCAAGTCTTCGCGAGATTACAGGACCAAAAAGGTGTTTATATTTCATAATATTCCTTTAGAAAGTTGTACCAAACTGGAAGTGTGGTTGCCATTCTCTTTTTTCGAAATTCCAAGCATAATCAAATCCGATTAAGCCCATAGGAGTTCTAATTCTCATTCCCAAACCTGCTCCCTTCTTAAAATCTAAGAAGTTGAAGTCATTAAGTGAGTTATAGCTATTTCCGGCATCTAAGAAGCTGAGGATAATCAGCTGATCACCGCCGATAGGGTAGGCTAATTCAGCAGAATAGAGAATCTCACGTGTTCCGCCCTCGTTAGGACCAATTGAACGATCGCCATAGCCTCTAATCCCGTCAGGACCTGTTCCGCCTAAGTAGAATCTCTCATCAGGTGGCACAGAAGCTGATTGTCCAAAGGAGGTTACATAGCCGAATCTCCATTTATTACGGAGCACAAATTTATAGTATGTTTCTGTGTAGAAACTAATTTGGGAAATTGATTTAAAGTAATCAAAGTTACCGCCTAAGAATCCACCAGCCAACTCATTATAAATAGTTATTTGTGAACCCTTGGTAGGGAAGAAGATGTTGTCTCTTGAATCACGAGAAAGAGTAAGTCCTAAAGAACTAGTATTTCTCCAACCTAGTGTGTCTAAAGCTATTAAGCTTTGATTATTATTAGAAACCACTTGTTCTTGATTGGTGATGGTGTATTTCTTGGAGTAGAATGAGTAGCTTAAAATTGCTTGGCTCTTGTTAAGAAAAGTTAGTGGCCTTCCTGCTTTTACGCTACCACCACGGGTAAATATTTCATAATAATAATCGTCCCACTCGCGTTTAGTATTGTAAAGACTAAATCCGGTTAGAGTATTAGTGTCAAAAGTATAGGGATTAGTGAAGTTAAACTGCACGTTTTGAGTTTTTCCACCAAATTCCCAGGAGATGCCGGATCGCCAGTTGTTGCCCATAATATTGTTGTGAGAGAGGCTTAATTGTCCGACAAAACCATCAACACTGTTGTAGCCAACCCCACCATTCGCAGAGCCGGAAGTTTTATCTTCAACATCAAAATAAATGTCAATATCCCCATTCTTATTAATAGGTTTTGGTTCAATTCCAATATTTGGTTCAAAGAAACCTAAGTTATAAATATTTTGTTGAGTGCTAAGAATTTGTGAGCGTTTGAAGAAATCTCCGGGATGAATAGCTAATTGTCTGCGAAGAATTTTTTCTTTAGTACCTCTATTTCCGGTGATGTGAATCTTTCTGATTTTGGCTCTGACCTGTTCATCTATATTTACTTGAATATCCACTCTGTCATCTACCATAATTAGTTGAGGAGTGATATTACTATAAATAAATCCTTCTTCTGAATACATCTCTCTGATTTGACTCTGACGAAGATTAAACTCTTCCATATTAAATGGCTCTTCCGGATCAAACTCTAAAACTTCCATAATCTCTTCTTCTGTAAAGAATTGATTACCTGTAACAAGTACATCACCATACTTAAATTGCTCACCTTCTGAAATGTAAATATCCACCTGAAGGTATTTGCCTTCTACTGTGGTTATTTCATGAGAGAGCATTTTAGCATTGATATAGCCCAGTTCTTGATAATAAGCTTCAATAGTATTAAGATCTTTATCAAATTGATCTTGTTCAAATTTACCGGAGCGGATCAGATTAGTAGTTTTAGTCTTCATCTTTTTGCGTAATTTCTTATCAGCAACCTCATCATTACCATGTAAAGTGATCCGATTAACTCTGATCTTTTCACCATCATCAATATTTAAAGTTACTCCTACTCTATTGTCAGATAACTCTTTAATAGTGTAGTCAACTTGAACATTATTATAAGATTTCTCAGTGTATTTTTGAACTATTTGCTTTGTTACTTTGTTTTTTAAAAACTGGGAATAGTAACTACCTTTGCGCAAGAGAACAAACTCCTTCAGGGCAGAATCGCTATACTTCTTATTTCCTTTATAATTAACAGATTCTACTACAGGGTACTCTTTCACATTGATGATTAACTCTATGCCGGTGGAGATATTCTCCTTCTCTATCGAGATATCATCAAATATTTCTAAAGCATAAAGACTTTGAATAGTCTCAGAAACTTTAGCATAATCAAGATAATCACCTATTTTAAGCTTCGAAACCGACAAAATTAAGGAGTCATCTATATTAACATTCCCTTCAACGCGAATGTTTCTAATTAATAAGGTCTGAGCTACTATTACTGAACTAACTGTTAATAACAACACTATTAACAATAATTTCCTCACCATTTGAGGCATAGTTCCTCCACATTTTTTATTTAAAAGTTCTTCAAGGTATAATTGTAATTATACTGCTATTTAGTAAAGCTTTTTTTATATCAATTTGCAGTCTGGGTAGTTATTCACAAAAAGAGTGTTTACAATGACACAATTAGTGAGCTTTTAACCAATTTTTACCTGTTCCTATATCTACCGAAAGTTTAACAATTTGGCTATATTCCTGAGGCAAAGAATTCTCCATTTCCTGCTTAATCAAGAGGGAAATCTCTTCTAAAGAAGCCTGTTTTACTTCGAACACAAGCTCATCATGAACTTGAATAATCATTTTAACATCAGTTCTATTTTTAATTTTGGCATGCACTTTGTTCATTGCAATTTTGATAATATCAGCAGCCGAACCTTGGATTGGCATATTCACTGCCACTCTTTCAGCTTCACTGGAGTCTCTCTTGTTGCCACTGTTGATAGCCGGAAGATAAAGCCTTCTGCCACTAATAGTCTCGCAAAAGCCCTCTGATTTGGCTTTGAGAACCATGTTGTCCATGTACTCTCTAATAGTCGGGAATTTCTCAAAGTAATTAGAGATAAACTCTTTAGCTTCTTTTTGAGAGATGTTCAGTTCTTTGCTAAGTTTAGTTGAACCCATACCGTAAATAATCCCGAAGTTGATAGTTTTAGCGGAGCGTCTTTCATCTCCGGTTACATCTTCTACAGATTTATTATAAATCAAGGCTGCTGTACTTTTATGAATATCTCCACCTTCACTGAAAGTCTTTACTAAAATAGGATCACGGGAAAAGATAGCTAATAATCTAAGTTCAATTTGTGAATAATCAGCAGCCAGAATTAGAGAATCCGGGTCTTGAGCAACAAAAGCTTCTCTAACTTTACTTCCTAATTCTGTTCTGATAGGAATATTTTGCAGATTAGGGTTTGTAGAAGAAAGCCTTCCGGTGGAAGCGCCTATTTGGTTAAAATTAGAGTGAATCCGTCCGCTCTTCTCATCAATTAATTTAGGTAAAGCAGAGATATAAGTAGATTCTAATTTGGCTAATTGTCTGTACTCCAACATCAATCTCACGACTTCATAGTCATCAGCTAAAGTTTCCAACACTGTTGTATCTGTTGAATAGCCGGTCTTGGTCTTCTTCACAGGAGGAATCTCCATCTCTTCAAAAAGCAAAGTTGCTAACTGCTGAGTAGAATTGAGATTAAACTGATATCCGGCAATATTATAAATCTCGGCAACTAAGGAGTTAATTCTCTCTGTTACGGTGAGAGAAAGTTTTGCCAGGTAGTTTTTATCCACAAAAGCTCCGTTCATCTCCATAGTTTTAATACTGTTGATGAGCGGGATTTCTATCTCAGTGAAAAGATTCTTAACCCCTTTGAATTCCAGCATTTTGTTATAAACATGATAGAGTCTAAAAGTAGCCCAGGCATCTTCTGCAGCATAGAAATAAGCATCATCTACAGAGACTTTATCGAAATTCACCAGCTGTTTACCTTTACCAATTAAATCAACAATGGGCTGCATAGTGTAATTAAATTCACGCTCCATGCACTTGTCTAAACTATTACCTGAGTTGGTTGGATCTAAGAGGAAACTGGCAATCATCGTATCAAAAAGCTCATTCTCAATTTTCAATCCATGATATTCTAAAATCTCTAAATCAAACTTTAAATTATGTCCAATAATTGTTTTATCTTGCAGTGCTAAACCCAGAATCTCCAAAACTTCTTTTTTGGGTAAATTATCAGAAGCGAAGTGATTCAATGGCACATAAAAAGCTTTGGTTGTATCATAACAGAAGGAGATTCCCACTAGCTCGGCAGTTTGGGTATTTAGAGAAGTGGTCTCTGTATCAATAGTCAGAAACTTAGTCTGATTAACAGCTAAATTCTCTTTGAGATTCTCTAAAGATGAAATTAAAATAGCTTCAAACTCCTCTTTATGCTGAACTTTAGTTGTCGGAGAATTAGGCTCATCGCCAAACAGTAATCCCTGTTCATAGCTAGCAGATTCACTGCTTTGCTCCGGAGCTTGAGTAGCACTCTCTTTAAGCGGGATCACACTCATCAGTTTTCGCTTCAAAGTATTTAATTCATAATCATCAAAGAAGGAGATTAGATCGTTAGTATTATTTAAACAACAGACAAAATAATCAAGGTTAGGGATATCAATAGGAACATGCAAATCTATAGTTGCTAAAGTAAAAGAGTGATAAGCACTCTCTTTATGTTCAGTCAGTTTCTTGAGGGTAGCACCTGTTTGTGAATCTAAGTTTTGATAGATTTCATCAAGATTAGCAAATTCATTAAGTAGCTTTTCTGCACCCTTAGGTCCTATCCCTTTTACACCGGGGATATTATCCGCAGAATCACCGACAATTGCCAGATAGTCTATAAACTGAGAAGCTTCCACGCCATACTTGGCTTTGATTCCCTTCTCATCTAAAACACTGTTCTTAAAAGGATCTAAGAGGAATACATTATCTTGCACAACCTGCGCAAAATCCTTATCACCACTGACAATATAGACCTCTACTTCATGCTTGAAATACTCAGCAAAAGTGCCAAGAACATCATCTGCTTCATAACCGGCAAGGGAGATTTCCGGGATATCAATCAACTGAAAGAACTTCTTTACCGGTTCAATCTGCTCTTTTAAATCATCAGGCATGGGAGGACGATTGGCTTTGTAAGTATCATCTAGTTTGTGGCGAAAAGTCTCTTCTTTGCGATCAAAGCTTACCATCACATAGTGAGGTTTATAATCTTCTATGATCTTGAGAAAGGAGTTTATCACTCCGTAAATTGCACTCGTGTTCACACCTTTGCTATTGATTAGAGGGTTCCTAATAAAAGCAAAATAAGCCCTATAAATAAGAGCTGTTCCATCTATTAAAAATAATTTATCTTTCATAATGCCTCATTAATTTTTATCTGTTGGAGGAAGTTCTTTACTAATAGTGTAAGAGCGTTTTAATGATTGCCAATAACTATTATCCATGATCCCGCCATAACTAAAAAGAGCAATGTCCGGGTAGCCACTGGTTCTGCACAAATCTATCTTTGAAGTAATCTCTTTAGCGAGATACTTTTTACCATCACTCCACGCTCTTAAACCTACTACTATTTTATCTTGATACGGTTGTAATTCAATATCTGTTAATTGAGCTTGTAAGACTTTGTCATCTTTTGTGTAAGCCATCATATAAACTTTATCCACTATGCCTTGCTCTAACCACTCCAGCCAATTTTGTGAATAATGAGACCTGGCTTTTACTCTATCTGCTACCACTGCTACGCTAAACTCCAAATTAGGATTTAAAGATTTTATGCGTGCATTAATGTTCTTCACTAAATTAAGTAGCACTTCCTCTTTCCAT
>JBAYZI010000091.1:0-11240 GCA_041672585.1 Cloacimonadales bacterium (SeqCode)
ATAATCAATATATCTCGGTGAATTTATCTTACTTTGGTGATAAATATCCTCAACAAGAAATAGCTAATAATCTTAATATCGAAATTAAAGCGGAGTTCTAATCATGGAAATGTTGCATCCTTATGGTATGTTCATCATTCTTCCGGCTATCTTTCTCGCCGGATTAATTGACTCTATGGCAGGCGGTGGCGGCTTAATCTCTATTCCTGCCTATCTCGCTGCAGGTTTACCTCCTCATTTTGCTTTAGGAAACAATAAGTTCTCTTCAGCAAATGGGACAATCTTCTCAACTATCAGATTCTTCAGAAACAATCTTATCGATACCAAAGTAGCCCTTTTTAGCGCTGTGTTTGCCCTAATCGGTTCTTTCTTTGGTACTAAAACAGTTCTTTACCTATCGCCCAACTTTCTTAACATCCTCTTAATCATCGCTTTACCTGTTATTGCTTTCATCATAATCTTTAATAAGAAGCTGGGGCAAGTTAATAATTCCAGCTCTGTGAGCATGAAAAAGAAGCTGATTACTGCTGTTATTGCAGGACTCGCCATAGGTTTTTATGATGGCTTCTTTGGTCCCGGAACTGGCTCCTTTCTCATCCTGATCTACACCTCTGTTTTGCATTACGACTTTGTTGTCGCCAATGCTAATGCCAAAGTTGTGAATCTGGCTTCTAACTTAGCTGCTGTGGCTACTTTTATTGCCAGCGGGAAGGTTAACTATGAGATTGCTATCCCCGCTGCTATATGTGGGATTTTGGGTAATCTTACCGGCTCTCAGCTTGTAATAAAGAAAGGAAATGCCTTTATTAAGCCGGTGTTTGTGTTTGTTTTGATGCTGTTGTTGGTTAAGGTTATTTGGGATCAGATCGCTTAGCAATTAGCAATGAGCAATGAGCAATGAGCAATGAGAATCTTTTAATCTTCTGTCGGATTGCGGGCCAGCCTTGCCCGTATTAGCCTTATCCCTTTGAAAGGGATAGAGATACCTTGCTTTGCAAGGATAAGATTCCCCTTCGCTGAAGGGAATGAATACGGATATGGGCATCCGCAATCCCAGTGGAAGAAGTCTCAGCCTACTAATCTATGCCTAAAAAAACAGGGTGCCATAAAAAACACCCGCAATCTGACAGAAATGGATTCGTAGCCCATAAACAAAGCCCCGAGTTTTACCCCGAGGCTTCTTAAATCTTCAATTGCTAATTGCTCATTGCTAATTGCTAATTGATCTTACTTCATGAGAATCATCTTGTTAGTAAATGTTTTAGCATCAGTTTTTAGTTTATAGTAATAAACTCCGCTAGCAACAGTTTGTTCTTTATTATTAGTACCATTCCAAACAAGAGAGTGTCTTCCTTGTTCCAATTCACCTTTCAGCAAAGTTTTAACTAATTGTCCTTTAACATTATAAACTGAAAGCTCTACCAATTTGTTTTTATTACTAAGGTTGAAAGAGATAGTTGTTTCAGGGTTAAACGGATTAGGGAAGTTCTGATTAAGATAAGTTTGAGGAGCTTGCGCATCATTTTCATTACTAACAAAGTTATCGGGAGGAGTCTTGGTGAATTTAAGAGCAAATCCACTACTAACCGGCATTGCGGATTCAGGATACATATTAGCGAAAGTATATTGAATTCCATCATCTCTATTGCCATTCATAATCCCGACAGTAGCGTAATTGCTAGTAGTTGAGGGATTACTAAATGTATGATAATGGAAAGTAATATCTCCATCTTCATCCGGAAGTGGTTCTAAAACTACTTGGAACTTCTGCAAAGCTGCATCAGCAAACTGGTCAATAGTTGTTTGTGTATAAGTGTCATTCCATTCAATAATGAATCTGTTATTTGCTTCATCATAATAGGTACTGGCACGCATATTGGCAAAAACACCTTGTGAAGTTTGTAAGCCTTTTAAATCGTCCCAATTAGGGCAAACTTGATATTTAGGACCTAAAGCAGAAGGGATAGCTGAGTTACTAAAGTTTACATACCAGGTTGCACCGAAGCTCATCCAGCCATTGGAACAAATAGTGATTTCGTTGAAGTCTTGTCCATAATACCTGAAAGTAAAAGGTAAAGCTTGGACATAGGAGTCATCATCACCAATGATTCTTAAAGTACCTGCACCGCCTTCTTGAGGGTCCACATCTATCCATTCATAGGTTGGAGCAGCAGGGTAGGCTGTATCATTACTTCCGTAAGCATAATAGCCATGTCTGTCCGGACCGGTTGGATGGGTAGCTTGTACACCACTGATAGGAATCACAACAAACTGAGTTATACTGTAGTTGGTTAAGGCTTCAGTAAAGTCAAATCTGAAAGGAATTTGAGCACCGGGAGTTGCGTTTCCGGCTATTGCGGGTGAAATGGTTACAGTTGTAATATTGTTTACACTGGCAGAGCCATAATCCACGGTAACATCACCGTTATTAACTCCGTTATGGAGAGATCTAACTCTCACTGTACCGGAAGCTAAATCATTATTACCCACATTTCTAAAAGTAATTTGCAGTTGATTTGCTTCATTAATCAGAAGTTCACCTGAATGTTGAACATAACTAACAAAAGCACCTGCCATAGTCTTACTGAATTTCTCTGTATTATTAGATTGAGAGAAGGCAAGTGAGAAGTCTGCAACTTCAGCAAATTCAGCATCAGGAGCTACTTCTAAATTATAAGTAAGAGAAGAAGTTGCACCAGAGTTTATGTCTCCTAAAGTTGCCATATCAGTAGTGATAGTAACATTAGGATTACTTGAACTTAGGGTGGCTACTACATTCTGATAGTCAGTTCCATAGTTCATCAAATCTACTACGAGTTCACAGCTATAGCCCGGCTGGAAATTACCACTGCTGATGGCTGTATGGGTTATTCCTATATTACTATTTGTAGTAACAGGAATATCCACTAAAAGAGGTCTATAATTGGCTTTAGTGATAGTAAGTTTAACTTGTTCACCTTCAATATCAGTATCGATTGGAACAATAGCTCTGCCATTTTTGACTCTCACATATTCATAAACTAGCTGATCTTTAGTAGTAGTTACAATCGCATCTTCCATACCTGCAGGGAATGTTAATTCAAGATAGCTTGTTCCCCTATCCAAAGCACTTGGGATTCCTGTAACATTAATTTCATCAGGAACTAAAACCCACATTTTTAATGAAGGGTCGCAAAGCATATTATACACATGGAAATAGAAAGGCACATAGCCATTATCTGCTCTATCTAAGGGATAATTATTATAAAGTTCAATCTTACCATCTAAAACAGTAGTACTGAAAATACGGTTATCTTTTTGTAAGAAACTGCTGAACATGCCTGTTGAAATAGCATTATTAAATTTAGTTTTAGTATGAAGGTCAGAAGGACCTACAAAAGCAACACAACCTCTGTGATTAGCAGAAGAACCCATTCTCATCCAAAATTCACCAAAGCTGGGATTCACTGAATTAGCAAAATCGCCGGTGTTACAAACAATAGAATAGACAATAGGAAGTTTGTTGATATTATTTACAACAGCTAAATCGCCCATGTGGAAGTGTGGATAATGCCACCCGTTAGCATCGCCCCAACCACGGTAGGAAACATATTGCACACCACTGGTTAACAAAGGTTCGATTAAGGAAGTTCCGGGGAATGAAGGAGGATAGAAAACTGTGTCGGCATGGGTGAAGCCATTCTCTAAAAACTGTTCTCTAACCCAGCGAGACATTCTGATAGGAGTACTTGGCTGAAGGTTATTTTCAGCATAATTACCGGCAACAATCAATGATTTCTTCATCCAATCGGTGTTAGCATCAGGTCCCATAGCAGTGGCTTTTTCATAACCGATAGTTTTAGAAACCTGAGTTAATAAGTTTACAGGATCACCAATAGAGAATCTTCCAATCATAGCATCCGGAAAATAATCATCTCCTTCTAATAGAGTGTAGAAGTTGTCATCAGCATCGTTTTCCGTTCCATCAGGAGAAAGGAACATATTAGTAGGAATAGAGAATGAACCTGCAGTATCTCCAATTATAAGGATATAATCAGGACGATGCTCATCATAGTATGAAGCAATGTGTTGTTTGACAATATTCGATGATATCCAAGAAGCATCTTTCTGAATCACGCCAACATCAAACCCGGAAGCTTGTTTCCATCTTTTATAGAAGTTTGTGTAAGTATCTAAAGAGCTGGAAGGGCTAACAATCAACATTTTAGGTTGAGCTACAGGAAGTTGTACTAAATAAGAATCAGCAAAGTTAACTGCCAATTTCTTATAGGAACCCAAAAAAGCTTCAGAAACTTCGGTAGGAAGTTCAACTGAATTAGTAGCTCTAAGTTCAAAATCTACTGCTTCTAAAACTTGATAACCACTGCGTAAATCTTGGTTAGCAATTAAATGAACAGTGAATCCGTACATATCTCTCATTTGGAAAGAGTTGGAAATAAAAACTATATCTTCACCAACGTTGCGAGTTACATCAACAACATTGTTGTCATTATCATAAGTAACTAACCTTGCAGAATTAACAAATAATTCAGCTTGGGTAGCCGGTATAGCAAAAGTCTTGCTAATAATGTTCGGTCTCTCATCATCTCTTGACATTTCGTAAGAATAACTTACACTATTCCCTCGCGTAGCAACTTGCTCGTTACTTATCGCAGCCAATGTGCTAAAGAGCGTTAGGGCAATAAGTAAGTAAAAAAACTTTCTCATATATTTCCTCCAGATTATTATTAATTTAAATATTTAAAATCTACTCTATATTATTAATGCAATTTTTATTCCCTTAAGTGCTAATTTCCTAAGTTCAGAAAAGAATTGACTTTTTATGATAACTATCATTAATGGTTAATAATTAGTATAGTAATAACTATATGCCCAAAAATAGAATAAATACACATTATTAAGGAGTTAAAATGATTAAAAAGATACTATCCACAGGAATTGTTTTCCTGTTTCTTGTTTCCCTGTTTGCTACTCATGTAGAGATAGGAACGCAAGATGGAACTACCAACAAAGTCCCATTCAATGGCTATTACAACTATAGCTGGAGCAGATCACTCTACTTAAATTCTGAAATTGAAGAGCCTCTGGAAATATCAGGTATTGGTTATTATGTAACAAGCAATCCCTTAAATTATCAAATGAATAACCAAAAGATTTACTTAAGACATAGCAGTGAGGCAACAATAACCTCAGACGCTTATGTTAATCCTGAAGCTAACGATGCTTACGAGTTAGTCTTTGAAGGAACAATAAATTATAACGGCACAGGTTGGACACAAATTAATCTTGATGAAAACTTTTTCTACAATGGCACAGATAATTTAGAAATCTTATGCACCAATAATAATGGTGTCTATGTCTCCAACTACCCTGTTTTCGCCAAAAATCCTACCCCAGATATTAACAGAGTTTCCTATAACTCTTCTGATAGTTCTTTTCCGACAACACCCGGTACTTTAGATGAATTCTTCCCTTGTATCAGGTTTTATTATACAGGAGAAGGAGCTCCAACTAGTGCAACTTTGAATGCCCCGTCATCCGGTTCAATGAATGTAGAAATACCTACTACTCTAGAATGGACAAGTGGAAGCAACACAGACTCTTTTGCTGTTTATCTCAACCAAAATATTAGCTTAGTTTCGGCAAGTAATCCTGTTGCCTTAGTTGCAGAAGATATCTCAACTACAGCTTTTGCACCATCCGAATTAACTAATCTAACAACATATTATTGGAAAGTCATCTCCACAAACAATGCTACAGATTATTCTGCCAGCTCTCCGATATTCAGCTTTACTACTGAAGCTGGTGGCGGTTTAGTCGTCATTGGTAATGGCACTCTCATCAACCAAGGGCTTCCCATGGAGCCATATTATGGATATACTATTTCACAAACTATCTATCTTCAAGAGTGGCTTAATATAGCAAACAAAAGAGTGGAAGCAATATCTTATTATTACAATGGTTACAGTAACTGGACAGAGAATAATATTCAGATTTTCATGGCTCATACAGATGCTAACAGCTTTGTTACAACTTCCAGCTGGATAGCTCAAAATCAGCTTACTTTAGTTTATGATGGTCCTTTAACAGTTACGAATTCAGCAGGCTGGGTGGAAATCAACTTAGACACTTTCTTCAACTACAATAATACCCAGAATTTAGTTGTGGCTTTCGCTGCTAATAGTTCCGGTTATCAGTCGAATAGTGATGAATTCTTCTGTACTTCAACTGTGGCTCATCACAGTCTGCAAAAGCAAAGCGATAGTGGAAACTTAAATTTTGTAACACCTCCTACCGGAACGCTAAAATCAGCATATCCCAATATAAGGTTGGAGCTAGGTGATCTTCCTGCAACTCCGCAATTGGTAATTACTCCTGAATTCTACGACTGGGATTCTGCAATAGTTGGATTCCCGGCTTCACCGGCTACTTTCACCTTAAGCAATTCAGGGTTAGGCACTTTAACTGTTAATAGTGTTAGTTTAGAAGAAACTGCTGCTTTCACAATAGCAGATAACAATGAGTATCCTCTACAGCTTACCTCTAACACTGCTCAGTTTACGGTTAATTTCCAACCTGCAGCAGTAGGCAATTTCAGTGCTAATATTACAGTTACTGATTCAGCAAATAATGCAACAGTAATTCCCTTAACCGGAAACGCTATCGATGCCATAATTGCTGAATTCCCTCATTTTGAAGGCTTTGAAACTACTCCGAGTGGAGAAATGCCGGCTGAGTGGAATTCAATTATAACCAGCACAACATCTGCTTTTGTAGAGGTTTATACAGCATTTGTTTATGAAGGCTCAAAATCTTTAAGATTCGCCAACCAGAACGATCATAATCCGACCCATATTATGGCAGTAACTCCCCCTATTCAGGATATTGCCGGTAAAAGAATTGAATTCTATGCTCGGGCAGCCACAACCAGAATGTCTATTGGTGTGGGGACTACAAGCTCCGGTACAAATCCGGCAGCTTATAATGAGTTAATGGTCTTCCCGTTAACTACCTCTTATCAAGTGTTCAGCATGAATTTAACCAATGCCGGAACTGATGATTCAATGATTGTTTTCAGATATTACGGTAATAATGGTACTTATAACCAAATTCATATGGACAACTTAACTATTGAAGAGATTCCTGCAGGTTCATCTGCTGAAATCAGTCCGACAGCTTTAAACTTTGGTAATATTCATCTGAACAGACAAGGCGTTTCAAGTGTTAATATTGAAAATTGGGGTTCTGACAACTTGATTGCTGACTTCGTTTCTCCTGATGGACTCTTCTCTTTTGCAGATGATCAGGTAACAATTATTCCTGGTGCAGAAGAAACCTTTGTAGTTTACTTCAACCCAGTAGCAGAGGGTGCTTTCTCCGGTTCTTTCATCATAGAAACTAATGCAACTAACGCACCAAGCACCACAATTACAGCAACTGCTACCGTGCTTCCTGCTTCACCTGAGGGCCTAGCTGCTATAGGTGACGGAACTGTAACTGAACAAGGATTGCCGATTGAGCCATGGTATAAGAATACCTATTCCCAAACTATCTATTATGCGAATGAAATTGGGATTCCTAACCAAAGAATTGAGAAAATCCGCTGGAAATATAACGGTGCTAATGCCTGGGGTCCTGATGATTTAAGCATCTTCATGGGTGCAACTACCAAAACCGAATTTTCCGGAAACACAGATTGGATAAATGTTGCTGATTTATCAGAAGTCTTCGTCGGAACACTCGAAGTTCCCGGTTCTTCAGGCTGGGTTGAAACAGTCTTGAATGTTCCTTTTATGTATGACAATAGCCAAAATCTAGTAGTTGCTGTCCTTCATTCTTCTGAAGATTACCACACAAACGATGATGAATTCTATTGCACAACCACAGCTCAAACAAGAAGTATAGTCTATTATGCTGATTACAGTGTGCCTGATCCAACAACCCCGCCAACAGCTACCCAAATCCGTAATGCTATCCCTAATGTCCAACTGCAGTTTGGGGGAATTCCGGAAGATGCAGATTTAGTAGTCTATCCTCTAAACAGCTCATTCGGACTTGTTCCTATTGATGGAGCTTCACTACCTAAAACTATTACCATGAGATCAATTGGCTTAAGTGATGTAACCATAACTACTGCCCCTGTCATTACCGGAGCTGATGCTGATCAATTCACTATTTCTACAGATCTAAATGTCTATCCGCTAGTAATTCCTTTTATGGACATAGCAACTTTTGAGGTTACCTGCAACCCTACATCGGAAGGCACTAAAAGTGCGACGATTGAAGTTATAGATAACTCTACTCGGACAACCAGAACAGTTACTGTAACCGGTTACGCTTATCCTGATGATGGTAACAACCAAGCGATTAATGCCACTCTCTTAACCCTTCCTGTAGAAGGAGATACCTATGCTATAATGCCTGTCGGTGATATAGATTGGTATAAAATCCCGACCATGACAACCGGCGATACCTTGTTAATTCTTGTAGAAGCAGCTGATGATTCTAATATTCCTGTGAAAGCCTGGCTCTATGGACCTGTAACAGATCCTGCCAATATCGTGGGAAGTTCACACATTGCTACTGGTTCAGCTATTGAACACATCCTTCCCGGAGATGGTGATTATTACTTAAGAGTAGCTAAAAACTCCGTCTTGCCAAGTCCTGAAACTCAAAGACAGAGCTTAACCGGTGAAGATTCAAGCGCCAACAGAGTTGATACAGGAATGTATTACCTCTATGTCGATGCTAATTATAACTACGATTTTAATGCTCCCATTAGCTTAGAAGCTTGGAATCGTGAAGGTTTTGTTGAATTAAATTGGGTAGAACCTGAATTTGAACGCTATCTTGTCAGCTACAATATTTACAGAAATAATGAACTGCTTAATAGCGAGCCTATCCCTCTGGGAACTACTAATTATGATGACCCAAATGTCATTGTAGGTACAAGTTATACCTACTATGTTATAGGTACTTATGAAGCACCAACCGGGCAATCAATCCCTTCTAATAGAGTTACAATTATCTATTACAATGAAGGTGAACCTATTTGGGGTGATTACTTTGAAGAGCATCCTGACTTCACTTTAAATCTAGCTAATTGGATTCAGTACGATGTTGATGGTGCCTCTACTTATGGAATCACTAATGTTGAATTCCCTAATGCAGGCGAACCAATGTCCTATATGGTATTCAATCCTTCCGCTACAACCCCGCCGATTACAGATATTATTCCTCATGAAGGCAACAAATTCTTAGCCTCTTTTGCTTCTTCTGCAGGGGTTAATAATGATTGGATTATCACACCCCGTATTACACTTGGAGAACATACTATTCTCTCTTTCTTTGCCAGAAGTTTCTCATCTGATTATAGTGCAGAGAAGTTCAAAGTTAAAATGTCGCTGTCCGGTAGTGAACCTGCCGACTTCCAATATTCACTCCACCAGGCTCAGCCTTATCTTGAAGCTCCAACCGTGTGGACTCCTTACTATTTCGACCTAACTCAATTAGCAGGCAACACTGCCAGATTTGCTATCCAATGTGTTAGTGAAGATGCTTTTATCTTTATGGTTGATAAGTTTAGAATCGATGGTACACCTGATACTGTGGATAATCAAAATAATAGCGTTGCTCCTGCTTTAACTAACTTAGAACAGAACTACCCTAACCCATTCAATCCTGAAACTACTATCTCTTTCTCTTTACAAACTGCCGGAGATGTTACTGTAGATATCTATAATCTTAAAGGACAGAAAGTAAAGAGTCTTGTGAATGATCATAAAGATGCAGGAAGGCATAGTGTGGTTTGGAATGGAACTGATGAGAATAATAAGAATGTCTCTTCCGGTGTTTATTTTTATAAACTAAAATCAGGGAAGATGAGTTTATCACGCAAAATGATCCTTATGAAATAAGAAAAACAATTAGCAATTAGCAATTGAAGAAAAAGAGATGTAAGGGCGGAACATTTTCCGCCCTTCTTTTTGTGCCACTGATTATTAGCGGGGTAACTCTTAATTCCCCTACCCCTTGCTGAACAGCAAGTTATGGGGAGGGGTGCCGGTATTTCCGGCGGGGTGAGGTCTTTCTTAAATCCCCTACCCCACTTGCTGTAGAGACGCAACATTTGCGTCTCTTTAGATGACGACTGGGACATCTTACTGGGATTGCGGATGCCCACATCCGTATTCATTTCCCTTCAGCGAAGGGGAATCTTATCCTTGCGAAGCAAGATATCTCTTATACCTTTGCAAGGTAGAAAATTAATACGGATGTGGGCATCCGCAATCCCAGTAAAGAGGCTTTGCAGCAAATATCAACAATCAAACAAATCAACGATTCAACATTTTCACAGGCATTTACTTTGTCTAAAAGATATTCTTCTTTGTGCTTTTGTGGGTTTTTGTGCTTTTGTGTTAAACTTCTTTCTCCTTCTTTTATGGTGTTTTATAATCAATCTATACAGATCTCCCTTTACTTCACCGTTTAGTATACGAGATTTATTCGGTTAATGCCCTAACGTCTCCCTAAGGTGCTAAGATATAGCAAGTGCAATCTAGTGCCGAAAAATCTTCTTTCTTTTTTCCTTTTTGTGTTCTTTGTGGTACAAATAAGAAGGGCGTATGGCAATACGCACCCTACATTTCAATCATCATTTTTCTCTTTTAATTCTTTCTTCTTCGTGTAATTCGTGAAATCCGTGGATAGATTTTTTCTTGACAACAAAGACTTCTCTCAATCTTTTGTTAGAATCACTAAATTCTGGAGTATAGATGTTTTACAAAAAAATAAAGCCTTTTTTAGAAGCTACCCCGGCAATAAAGCAGTTAGCTGATTCATTGCTAAATAAAGAGAAAGTGCAGATTTCCAATTTAAATCTTTCACTTAAAACTCTGTTAATTGCCAACACCTTTCGTAATGAGCAAAAAAACATCCTAGTAGTAGTTTCTGATGATAGATTGGCAGAAGATTACCAGAATAATTTAGAGATTCTGCTCTCCATGGAAGAGGTGCAATTTATCCCTGATTATGAAGTTCTTCCTTATGAAGAGCGATCGCCACACACTACCATAAGAGCCTTAAGAATTAGGGCGTTATCCCAGATTCTTTACTCGCAGCAACCTAATGTGTATATCTGTTCAATCCGGACACTCGTAAGAAACTTATTGCCCTCTGCCCTACTTTTTAAAAACATCAAGAAACTTAAAGTTGGTGCTGAATATGATCCGGATATCCTG
>JBAYZI010000092.1:0-11194 GCA_041672585.1 Cloacimonadales bacterium (SeqCode)
TATCCGACATCAAAAGAGTCAAAGATATAGTAGCCATAAGCATCAGCACCTAAGGGGTCTGTGATAGTAGCTACACCTATAGGAAGGCTAAAGTAGCAAACTGTTTCAAAGCCTGAATCTTCGATATCAATAGTTAGAGGTGCTAAATCGCCAGGTAAAAAACCGGCTGCGGCAGAAATATTGAAAGTTACTGAAGCAGTTCCACCTGCAGGAATAGCACCAATAAGAGCTGCCTCATCACTAATGACAGTAATTCTATTATCAGTAGAAGATAGAGTTGCGTGCCCAAAAGAGATATCTTGGTTACCATGATTAGCTAGGAGGGTAGTTATTAAGGAAGTTCTTCCCGGTCCAAAATTTGGATTAGCTATAGCATATTCTGCAACTTCAATAATTGGACTTTTGATAGGAACCAAAACTCGTCTTTCCCAAGAGTAAGTAGAGTTAGAGAAAACTATGTTTATTGGTATGCTATTTTCATACGCTCTATTAGCAATCATTATTTGGTAAGGACTGTTATTTGATACACTGGCGGATTGAGTAATGTTTCCATAAGCAGCTGTGTTTTGAATTACAGCAACACCATTAATACCTGAAAAAATAGTACCACTTACATTAGCAATATCAGAATTACTAACATTATTGGCAGCAATTTGAATTCCAAATGAAGCATTGGGGGTTAAATAATCAACTACTTCGCCTTCTTGAGTAATAATAATCTCACCGGCATTAAGATTAGGAGCTTCTAAGCCAAAGTTTATAATGTGCTGTTCAGGTCGATAACCCTCTTTAGAGATAGTTAATTTTCCTTGACCTGTAGCATCGGTAGGTATATCCATATAGATAAGACCGTTGGAGTTTGTGAAACCACTAATATATTCGTCATTAACATTTAAAGTAACCCAAATATTGGGTAAAATTTCACCATTTTCTTTTGTGATTATTTTAATCTGATTTGTCCCGGCAGGAACATTTTCTAAATGTTGAGCAGTTAATGTTTTTGGTATTCCTTTATAAACTCTGAGAGAAGAATCACCCATTAAGTTGCACATAACACTAAAGTCACGAACCTTAGAAGATTTAGAAATAGCATAAGCTTCCCAGAGATGGAACTTACCGCGATTGGTAGCTCCGCCCATAGTCCAACCATCTTCTTGAAAAAGATGTCCCATAATTCCGCCATTAAGGCAGTTATTAAAGGCTGTATGGGTTCCTGAAGTTGCCATACCGATAGAACAAACACCGCCTGTAGGAGAAGCAGAAGACCCTGCTCTTAAAATATATTCTGTGATTGAAGTACCTGAATAGAAAGTACCGGTAGAGCAAGTCAGGATCACTGTTATCGCTAATTTATTAACATTAGAAAGACTATTAGCTTGTGATGCATCCCAGCCTTCCATATTAATCCACCCACGATAATTCCAGTAATTCATTCCGCTATTTAAAGAACTACTAATTTGCGAAGGGTTTATGTTATTTCCATACATTTCAGTAAAAGTAAAATCATTATTGTGAGCTTTCATCGCTTCTTTAATATAATAACTTACAATAATTGTAGATTGCCCTGAAGGCGAATCATCAGCTACTAATAGAGCTCTATTGAAATAAGTAGAATCAGGCACAGTAGTAGCTTTTTCATACTTAATAGTTTTTGCCACAACAGTAGCTAAATCTGTAGTGCTTTCAATAGATAATCTACCTAAGAAAACATCTTCTAATTCATCATTACCTTCTAACAAGGCATAATCATGATCTCCGCTGAAACTAGGAATAGTCAAAGAACCTTGACCATCACCAATAAAGGTAACGAATGCAGGAGGATTTTCCCAGGTGTTATATGCTGTTTGAATATATGATTTTATAGATGAAGTAGAGGTTCCGGTTACAGAAGTGCCGGCAGTATGAACAATCCAGCCTTGCTCTCTTCTCCACTTGAATAGTCCTTCCATTATAGGATTAGCATGAATAGATTGAGGATAGATATAGAGAATTGTTGGATTTTGGTAATCATCTCTATTTTCAGGAGCTTTATAGTTTAAAAAAGTAGAAGCAAAGAATTGTTCAAACTCTTGAGTTGGTTTCATTTTACTTCTGGTAATTTCATTTACAGAAGGTGTATTGTCGAAAGAAATCTCGATATTTGCTTTTTCAATTACTTCTAAAACGTTAGTAGCATCGTTGTATCTAAATGGTTGAATAATAAAGCTGATAACTCTCTTATTCCTAAATATTGCAGGTTGACCGATTCTTACGATATCTTGCGGATAGACAATATTCTTAGTATAAACATTATTATCAAAGGTTAAAAGTTCTAGGTCATTCTCTCTAAAAGGTTTAATGTTAACATCTTTGATTTGCTTTGATTCAATAACTTCTACACTAATTGTAGCATTTCCACTATTAGGAATTTCAATGGTTGAAGAGTAAAAAGGAAGTTCAGGAGAACCGACATCGACAGTAACCGTTAGTGTTTCAGAACTGATATAGTCGTATTCAGCAGCGCCTATCATTTCTTGTTTAACTTCAAATTTGGGGTTTTCGAAATGGATATTTAGATTCGATCGGGTTTCATTCTCAACTCGAAATTGCCCAAACGCTAGGATTGGGATTAATAATAAAATTATTCCTACAAATACACGGAAAAAACTTCTTTTCTGGTTCATCTAATACCTCTATTATTCATTTAGTATGTAACATTCTTTTTCACATATTAAGTTTAAGTGCTTATGGTTTCACAAGTAAACTTGGTTTCTTTTAAACTATATTAGTTATTATGTAACTTTCGTTCCACAAAGACTTTAATTTATAAATTAGTTTTATTGGAAGAAGAATTAATAGTTAACAATTAATGAGAAGAGTTTAACACAAAAGCACAAAACCACACAAAAACACGGAAGAAGACACAAAAGAAGAAATAAATGAGGGCGTGAAAAGAAATAGGGCGGAAAATCTTCCGCCCTTACATATCTTTTCTTCAATTGCTAATTGCTCATTGCTAATTGCTAATTGACAATTGACAATTGATCTTATTTCATCATTATTGCCTTTTTTGTACTTTGGTAATCATCTGTTGCTATACGATAAAAGTACACACCGGATGAGACCGCTCTATTGAGATCATCTAAACCATTCCACACAACATTATGGTTTCCTTGTTGCAACTTTTCAGAGAGAAGAGTCTTAACTTTCTGTCCCTTTATGTTATAAACAACCAGAGAAACATTGCTGCTCTTCTTTAAGGAGAAGTTAATAGTAGTTGATGGGTTAAAGGGGTTAGGTATATTTTGAGCTAGATTATTTACCAGCACAGTTTCTGTAACATTATCAGTGGTTACATCAACATTCCAGGAAACTATTATGGTAAAGTCTTCATCAGAAATATAACATTTCACAGAGTATGTATCGGCAGTTTCAAAGACACAATATAATGAATCTGTAACTTCGCCTTCAACAACGACACTATTAATTTTCCATTCATAGGTTAATTCACTATCAACATCAATCGCATTAACTGTGAAATACATGTAATTAGTAGCTGATTCGATATTAGTTTGTTCAGGGAACTTACTTTGCAGAGAAGGTCTGTCATTCACAGGAATAACTGTTACTAAGATAGTAACAGAAGCATCAGAATCAGTAATACCATCGCTGGCATAAATAGTTACTGTTTCAATTCCAAACCAGTTTCTTATCGGAGTAATCACTAAGTAACCTTCTTCATTAGCTTCAAAGCTTAAGTATTCACTTTCCGAGAAAGTAAATTCTAATTCATCTTTATTAGGATCTCTGAATATTTTGTATAAATCTATACTACTATCCATATGATCTTCTTCAAAGACTACATCATCAGGTTGAACTATAACGTATGGAGGTAACTGACCAATTTTAGTAGTGATATAGAGAGCTAATTGGTTTTGTAAAGGTCTAGCTGCTACAGGGTATTGATTATTATAGGTGTATTCAAGACCGACAGTTCCTGTATGGTCTTCAATTCCTACAGTGCAATATTCACCATGGTTAATACCACTGGCATTATTAACATTATTTATCACTTTGTACTGGATTTTAATAGGAGCATCGATTGTTGAAGACATGTGGTAAACAGGATCATAAAGTATGACCTGGAAAGTCTCTTCATAACTTGAACTATAAGCACTTCTCCACTTATCCCAAGTAATCACAAAGCAGTGCTCTACTTGATCATGAAGTACATAAAGTTTTCCTTGGCTACCGGTTACCAGGTCATCCCAGAAAGGAGCAATCATAGGAGATGGTCCCATAGGTCCCGGAAGTCTCCAATTTCTATGGGTGGCTTGTTGGGTTATACCAAGACCTATCCAGCCATTACTGCAAATTGAAATCTTATCGTAATTCAAACCATAAAATGTGAAATCGAAAGGAAGGTCAATAGTTTGCACTTTTTCTTGATTTCCGCCATTATCAGCAAGAGCTATTAGGGTTCCTATACCACCTAAAGCAGGATTGAGTTCTATCCATTCGTAAACAGGACATTCATCATATCCGACATCAAAAGAGTCAAAGATATAGTAGCCATAAGCATCAGCACCTAAGGGATCTGTGATAGTGGCTACACCTATAGGAAGGCTAAAGTAGCAAACTGTTTCAAAACCTGAATCTTCGATATTAATAGTTAGAGGAGCTAAGTCTCCGGGTAGAAAGCCATCCGAGGCAGAAATATTGAAAGTTACCGATGCAATTCCACCTGCAGGAATAGCTCCAATAAGAGTTGCCTCATCACTAACGACAGTAATTCTGTTATCAATAGAAGATAGGGTTGCATGTCCAAAAGATATATCTTGGTTACCGTGATTAGCTAGGAGGGTAGTTATTAAAGAAGTTCTTCCCGGTCCAAAATTTGGATTAGCTATAGTATGTTCTACAACTTCAATGATGGGACTTTTGATAGGAACCAACACTCGTCTTTCCCAAGAATAGGTAGAGTTTGAGAAAACCACATTTATAGGTATGCTGTTTTCATACGCTCTATTAGCGATCATTATTTGGTAAGGATTGTTATTTGATACACTAGCAAACTGAGCAATATCTCCATAAGTCGCTGTATTTTGAATTACAGCTACACCATTAATACCTGAAGAAATAGTACCACTTACATTAGCAATATCAGAATTACTCACATTATTAGCAGCAATTTGAATTCCAAATGAAGCATTAGGAGTTAAGCAATCAACTACTTCACCATCTTGAGTAATAATAATCTCACCGCCATTAACATTCGGAGCTTCTAAACCAAAGTTAATAATATTCTGTACAGGTTTATAACCTTCTTTAGAGATAGTTAATTTTCCTTGACCTGTAGCATCAACAGGTATATCCATATAGATAAGACCGTTGGAATTTGTAAAGCCGGAAACATATTCTTCATTAACATTTAAAGTAACCCAAAAATTAGGTAAAATTTCACCATTTTCTTTAGTGATAATTTTAATCTGGTTAGTTCCGGCAGGAACATTTTCTAAATGTTGAGCAGTTAATGTTTTTGGGATTCCTTTATAAACTCTGAGAGAGGAATCACCCATTAAATTGCACATAACACTAAAGTCACGAACCTTAGAAGATTTAGAAATAGAATAAGCTTCCCAGAGATGGAACTTACCACGATTAGTAGCTCCGCCCATGGTCCAACCATCTCCCTGGAAAAGATGACCCATAATTCCGCCATTAAGGCAGTTATTAAAGGCTGTATGGGTTTCTGGAGTTGCCATACCGATAGAACAAACACCGCCTGTAGGAGATGCAGAGGTTCCGGCTCTCAGAATAGATTCAGTAATTGAAGTACCTGAATAGAAAGTACCGGTAGAACAAGTAAGAATCACTGTTATCGCTAATTTATTAACATTAGAAAGGCCATTAGCTTGCCCTGCATCCCAGCCATCCATATGAATGCACCCACGATAATTCCAGTAATTCATTCCGCTATTTAAAGAATTACTAATTTGCGAAGGGTTTATGTTATTTCCATACATTTCAGTAAAAGTAAAATCATTATTGTGAGCTTTCATCGCTTCTTTAATATAATGACTTACTATAATTGTAGATTGCCCTGAAGGCTGATCATCTGCTACTAATAGAATTCTATTGAAATAAGTAGAATCAGGCACAGCAGTAGCTTTTTCATATTTAATAGTTTTAGCCACAACAGTAGCTAAATCTGTAGTGCTTTCAATTGATAATCTACCTAAGAAAACATCTTCTAATTCATCATTACCTTCTAACAAGGCATAATCATGATCTCCATTGAAAGTAGGAATAGTCAAAGAACCTTGACCATCACCAATAAAGGTAACGAAAGCAGGAGGATTTTCCCAGGTGTTATATGCTGTTTGAATATATGATTTGATAGATGAAGTAGAGGTTCCGGTTACAGAAGTGGAGGCAGTATGAACAATCCAACCTTGTTCTCTTCTCCATTTGAATAATCCTTCCATAATAGGATTTGTATGAATAGCTTGAGGGTAAATATAAAGTATTGTTGGATTCTGGAAATCATTTCTATTTTCAGGAGCTTTATAGTTTAAAAAAGTAGAAGCAAAGAATTGTTCAAACTCTTGAACAGGTTTTATTGAGCTTCTGGTAATTTCATTTACAGAAGGTGTATTATCAAAAGATATTTCGATATTTGCCTTTTCAATTACTTCTAAAACTTTAGTAGCATCGTTGTATCTAAATGGTTGAATAATAAAGCTGATTACTCTTTTATTTCTAAAGATTGCAGGTTCACCAATTCTTACAATATCTTGCGGATAGACAATATTCTTAGTATAAACATTATTATCAAAGGTTAAAAGTTCTAGGTCATTCTCTCTAAAAGGTTTAATGTTAACATCTTTGATTTGCTTTGATTCAATAACTTCTACACTAATTGTAGCATTTCCACTATTAGGAATTTCAATGGTTGAAGAGTAAAAAGGAAGTTCAGGAGAACCGACATCGACAGTAACCGTTAGTGTTTCAGAACTGATATAGTCGTATTCAGCAGCGCCTATCATTTCTTGTTTAACTTCAAATTTGGGGTTTTCGAAATGGATATTTAGATTCGATCGGGTTTCATTCTCAACTCGAAATTGCCCAAACGCTAGGATTGGGATTAATAATAAAATTATTCCTACAAATACACGGAAAAAACTTCTTTTCTGGTTCATCTAATACCTCTATTATTCATTTAGTATGTAACATTCTTTTTCACATATTAAGTTTAAGTGCTTATGGTTTCACAAGTAAACTTGGTTTCTTTTAAACTATATTAGTTATTATGTAACTTTCGTTCCACAAAGACTTTAATTTATAAATTAGTTTTATTGGAAGAAGAATTAATAGTTAACAATTAATGAGAAGAGTTTAACACAAAAGCACAAAACCACACAAAAACACGGAAGAAGACACAAAAGAAGAAATAAATGAGGGCGTGAAAAGAAATAGGGCGGAAAATCTTCCGCCCTTATATATCTTTTCTTCAATTGCTAATTGCTCATTGCTAATTGCTAATTGATCTTATTTCATCATTATTGCCTTTTTTGTACTTTGGTAATCATCTGTTGCTATACGATAAAAGTACACACCGGATGAGACAGTTCTGTTACGATCATCTAAACCATTCCACACAACATTATGGTTTCCTTGTTGCATCTTTTCAGAGAGAAGGGTCTTAACTTTCTGTCCCTTTATGTTATAAACAACCAGAGAAACATTGCTGCTCTTCTTTAAGGAGAAGTTAATAGTAGTTGATGGGTTAAAGGGGTTAGGTATATTTTGAGCAAGGTTATTTTCAAGAATAGTTTCTGCAACATTATCAGTGGTTACATCAACATTCCAGGAAGCTATTACGGTAAAGTCTTGATCAGAGATATAACATTTCACAGAATAGGTATCAGTAGTCTCAAAAACATAATATAAAGAATCTGTAACTTCGCCTTCAACAACGACACTATTAATTTTCCATTCATAAATTAATTCACTATCAACATCAATCACATTAACTTTGAAATACATGTAGTTAGTAGCTGATTCTGTATTAGTCTGTTCAGGGAACTTACTTTGTAGAGAAGGTCTGTCATTCACAGGAGTAACTGTTACTAAGAAGGTAACTGAAGCATCAGAATCAGTAACACCATCGCTAGCATAAATAGTTACTGTTTCAATTCCAAACCAGTTTCTTATCGGAGTAATCACTAAGTAACCTTCTTCATTAGCTTCAAAGCTTAAGTATTCACTTTCGGAGAAAGTAAATTCTAATTCATCATTATTAGGATCTTTAAAGATTTTATATAAATCTATGCTACTATCCACATGATCTTCTTCAAAGATTATATCATCAGGTTGAGCTATAACAAATGGAGGTAACTGACCAATCTTGGTAGTGATATAGAGAGCCAAACCATTTTGTAGGTGTTTTGCTGCTACAGGGTACTGATTATTATAGGTATATTCAAGACCTACGGTTCCTGTATGGTCTTCAATTCCTACAGTACAATACTCACCATGCTCATTACCACTGGCATTATTAACATTATTTATCACTTTGTACTGGATTTTAATCGGAGCATCGCTTGTTGAAGACATATAATAAACAGGATCATAAAGTATGACTTGGAAAGTCTCTTCATAACTGGAACTATAAGCGCTTTTCCACTTATCCCAAGTAATCACAAAATAGTGTTCATCTTGATTATGAGCTATAAAAACTTTTCCTTGACCACCGGTTACCAGATCGTCCCAGAAAGGAGCAATCATAGGAGATGGTCCCATAGGTCCCGGAAGTCTCCAATTTCTATGGGTGGCTTGTTGGGTTATACCAAGACCTATCCAGCCATTACTACAAATTGAAACCTTATCGTAATTTAAACCATAAAATGTGAAGTCGAAAGGGAGATCAACAGTTTGGACTTTTTCTTGATTAGCGCCACTATCAGGAAGAGCTATTAGAGTTCCTGTACCACCTGAAGCAGGATTAAGTTCTATCCATTCGTAAACAGGACATTCATCATATCCGACATCAAAAGAGTCAAAGATATAGTAGCCATAAGCATCAGCACCTAAGGGGTCTGTGATAGTAGCTACACCTATAGGAAGGCTAAAGTAGCAAACTGTTTCAAAGCCTGAATCTTCGATATTAATAGTTAGCGGAGCTAAGTCTCCCGGTAAGAAGCCATCAGAGGCTGAGATATTGAAAGTTATTGAAGCAGTTCCACCTGCAGGAATAGCACCAATAAGAGTTGCCTCATCACTAATGACAGTAATTCTGTTATCAGTAGAAGATAGAGTTGCGTGCCCAAAAGAGATATCTTTGTTACCATGATTAGCTAGGAGGGTTGTTATTAAGGAAGTTCTTCCCGGTCCAAAATTTGGATTAGCTATAGCATAATCAGTAACCTCAATAATTGGACTTTTGATAGGAATCAAAACTCGTCTTTCCCAAGAATAGGTAGAATTGGAGAAAACTACATTTATTGGTATGCTATTTTCATACGCTCTATTAGCGATCATTATTTGGTAAGGACTGTTATTTGACACACTAGCGGACTGTGCAATATCTCCATAAGTCGCTGTATTTTGAATTACAGCTACACCATTAATACCTGAAGAAATAGTACCACTTACATTAGCAATATCAGAATTACTCACATTATTAGCAGCAATCTGAATATTAAATGAAGCGTTAGGGGTTAAAGAATCCACTACTTGACCGTTTTGGGTAATAATAATGTTTCCGGCATTAATATTTGGAGCTTCTAAACCAAAGTTCATAATGTGTTGTGCAGGTCTGTAACCTTCTTTAGAGATAGTTAATTTTCCTTGACCTGTAGCATAAAAAGGTATATCCATATAAATAATACCATTGGAATTTGTAAAACCACTAATATATTCGTCATTAACATTTAAAGTAACCCAGATATTTGGTAAAATCTCGCCATTTTCTTTTGTGATAACTTTAATCTGGTTAGTTCCGGCAGGAACATTTTCTAAATGCTGGGCAGTTAATATTTTTGGTATTCCTTTATAAACTCTAAGAGAAGAATCACCTATCATATTACAAAGAGTAGTATGGATTTGAACTTTGTCAGGTTTAGAAACGCCATAAGCTTCCCACATATGATGTTTGCCACGACCTAAAGCTCCGCCCATAGTCCAACCATCTTCTTGAAAGAGATGTCCCATAATTCCGCCATTAAGGCAGTTATTAAAGGCTGTATGGGTTCCTGAAGTAGCCATACCGATAGAGCAAACACCGCCTGTAGGAGAAGCAGATGTACCAGCTCTCACGATCGACTCAGTAACAGAAGTACCTGAATAGAAGGTACCGGTAGAACAAGTAAGAATCACTGAAATAGATAACCTATTAACATTAGTGAGTGCATTAGCCTGCGTTGATCCCCAACCGTCCATATTAATCCAGCCACGGTAGTTCCAGAAGTTCATTCCATTGTTTAAAGCATTACTAACAGATGATGCACTTGGAGAGTCTCCATAAAGTTCAGTAAATGTAAAGTCTTCATTATAAGCTAACATTGCTTCTTTAACATACTGGTTAGTAATGATAGTTGATTGTCCTGAAGGAGTAGTATCAGCTACTAATAAAGCTCTTGTAAAGTAAGCAGGGTTGGTCACAGTAGTAGCTTTTTCATACTTAATGGTTTTAGCCACAACGGTAGCTAATTGAGTAACGTCATTGATAGATAACCTACCCAAAAAAACATCTTCTAATTCATCATTACCTTCTAATAAACCATAATAATGATCTCCTGTTTGGTCGTAACCTCCATTGTATGTAGGTACAGCTAAAGCACCATCAGCATCGCCAATAATGGTAATAAAAGCAGGAGGGTTTTCCCAGTTGTCATAAGCATTTTGAATATATGCTTTTATGCTTGTAGAAGAATTTCCGGTTACAGAAGTGCCGGCGGTATGAACAATCCAGCCTTGTTCTCTTCTCCACTTGAAAAGTCCTTCCATAATAGGATTAGCGTGAATAGCTTGAGGATAGATGTAGAGTATTGTTGGATTTTGATAATCATCTCTTGTATCCGGAGCCTGATAGTTTAGAATAGCGGAAGCAAAGAATTGTTCAAACTCTTGAACAGGTTTTATTGAGCTTCTGGTAATTTCATTTACAGAAGGTGTATTATCAAAAGATATTTCGATATTTGCCTTTTCAATT
>JBAYZI010000093.1:0-10935 GCA_041672585.1 Cloacimonadales bacterium (SeqCode)
TGGAGTTGTCATAGTTGGATTGAATACGATATAAGACATAGCTGATCCGGTATTAGGGAATTGTACTCCTGTGAAACCGTAAGTTGGTGATAAATCACCGTCAAACAATACCCATGGGTCTGCTGTAAGAGCAAAGTCAGGATATGTTTCAAAACTATCACTAATAAGGATATTAGTAGTTGCAAGTATGAAATAAGCTGATGTAACTTGTGTCCCTACAACTGTAATATTTTGAGTTGAAGAAGCATAACCGTTAGCAGTAGCTGTTATATCATAATCACCTGCAAGGACATCTAAGAATTCAAAAGATCCCTGAGCGTTAGTTGTAGCGGTACGACCATCTAAATGAATTACAGCACCACTAATTGGAGCATCACTTTCATTCTTCACAATACCATCAACTGTTCCATACATATCCTTAAGAAGGACATTAGAGAATGCAGCAGGAGATAGGTTATCATTAGTATAGATAGCTTTAACTGCGAACTTATATGAACCAGAGGTCATAGCATTCCAGCCAGTATCTGTATGTGTTAAGCCTGTTATTGTAGTAGGTGTCAAAAGAGTCCAGTTGTTCTCATTTCCTTGATCAATAGCTAATAATCTCCAAACTTTATAACCAACTAAAGCTCTGTCATCATTACGAGTAGTTGCTTTAGTAATTTTAGTAGAAGTTTGATTAACTATAGGATCTAAGTTACCTTGGATAATCTGAGCATTGGAAGTAGCGTGTGGATTATGTCTTTGAAGCATTGTTTTGCCTTCAGAAGCAACAGTAGCACCTCTTCCCCATGAAACATAAGCTTGGAGGTTCCAGTTAACATTGATAGTTGTGATTACACTGAGGACATCCCATTCAGCTTGATCGCCTAATTTAATCATGTCGCCGCCAGCCACTGCAGGACCAGCATCACAACCGGCAGGGTAGCCAGCAGGAGTATTTGCAACATAACCAAAATAAACAGGACCTGTTGCAGGAATAGCAACAGAAGAAGTTAATTCAACTTCGTTCCAAGCTTCGTTAGTGAAGTTTGTTACAACTTGAGAATGTAGTACAGTGTTACCTGCAGTTCCACCCCATACTGAAAGAGTATAAGCTGAAGTTCCTTCTCTTGGGAAGAATTTGATAGAATTAATAAACATACCTTGGTAGTCTTCTAATTCTGCTTGGGTGTACTTTTGAGAAACAGAGATAACAGCAGCAGCACCGGTACCGATACCATCGTTGTTCTCTTCAGCACCCTTAGTAATCCATTCTCCACCACCTGCACCACCTGGTTCACCCCAAGTAATTACAGCATCTGCACCTTCTTGTTCAGCAACAACTCCTGATGGTGGTAAAGCAACTTCATTTAATGTTACATTTACAACCACATTGGCAGTAGCATTTACTTCGCCGGCATAAGATGTGAAACCGATAGCAGTAATAGCTGCATTGTACATTCCTGTATTTACAGAAATAATAGCAGTTCCGGCAGCATTAGTAGTTGCTTCAAACACACCAAATTCACCATTAGGATTGGCAACTTGTGCAGTTAAAACAATATTAGCATCAGCGATTGGACCGCCTAAGTTTGATTCTACATTCACGGTTACTGTATTCATAACTGAATTTTGTACCCAGTTAGAGATTGCAGGGTTTGCTTCAGCACCGCTTGTATAAATAGATTTAACAGCATATTTGTAGAAACCTGCAGGTTGTGCTGACCAGGTTGCATCTGTATATGTTGTATCTGTGATTGCAGTAGTTGTTAGAAGAGTCCAGTTAGCTTGAGTTGTTTCATCAGCAGTTAAGAATCTCCATACTTTATAACCTATTAAGGCTCTGTCGTTGTTTCTAAGACTAGAATCAGCAATTTGAGCTACAGGTCTTACTCTCTTAGAAACTTCATTTGGGTTTCTTTTTGAAGTCATGCGAGAAGTATTTATATTATCAGCGTTATTTGTTTTATTATTTGCACGGCTAACTGCTAATAAATCTCTAGTGTTTACTCTTGTTCCACCGATGTGAATGTTATCGATGTAAGTAGCATACCAAAGACCTTGTCCGTCGCCATCAACGAAGTTCCAAGCAAATTGAACATTTTGACCGGTATAATCACTTAAGTCAATTACAACAGGAGCGTCATAATGGTTGTCTGCATCCGGAAGATCTGAAGCATTCCAAATTGGAGTCCAGTTTGTTCCATCTGTAGAGACTTTAACATAGTAATTATCGCCATTTACAGAACCATTATGTCCGTAGAAATCAAAAGTAAGATCTCCGGTAGGACAGTTCATTTCGCTTGTGATTAACCACTCATCTTGGTGAGCATAATCCCACATTACACCGGCTTGGTAGGTACCATCTGTAGGAACAACATCACCGGAGGAAAAGACAATAGTTTCATACTGAGCCCATGATTCAGTTGTGTTATTAACTACAGTTGTCCAACCTTCAGGAGGGAAACCTTCTTCAAAGCTTTCAGTTACAGCTTCACCACTACCAAAAGCAGGAGAGCCCCAAGCAATGAGAGCATTATTACCTGTTAATGTAGCAACAACATTAGTTGCAGGGTAAAGAATTTCGGTAACTAAGACAGTACCAACATTTAAGTTAGTTGCTGCAACAACAGCAGTAAATGTACCTGGTTGGTAGCCTTCAGCTGTAGCTGTACCGGTATAAGTCTGGTTAGAAAATACGCCAGGGATGGTAAAGTTACCATTAGCGTCAGAATCTACTTCATAAGTTTCATAACCGGTGAGAACGACATGAGCTTGGATTCCCTGACTTGTATCATTAGTGATAACTTGTCCGGTAACAGTAACATTAGCAAGCATTGTCATTGTAAGATTTACGATTGTTTCTTCATCTTCTTCTACATCAAAAGTAGCAGTAGCATTATGATATCCATGTAATGAAGCTGTTAAGGTGTAATCATCATCTTCAGCAACATAAGGGAATTCAAAGCTTCCGTCAGGTAAAGATACTGCATGGTAGCTTGTATTATCAATTGAGATATTTACTCCACCAAGACCGGTTGTACCGTCAGTAACAGTACCAGAAACAGAACCCATGCCGTCAACTACAAAGTAGAAAACTGCATTTGGCATTCTGTTAACTCTAGTTCCACCTGTCATAGCATTAGGATCATATTCAATTGTGTCGCTTTGCCATGAGACAGTTCTGTTTGTTAAAGCTGTTTCAGTATTATAGAATTTATCACTTGACGAGTACCACTCAGTGTCTAAAGGTCTATGAGTAAGGACTACTAAGTTACCACCCGCATAGTTATAAGGGGTGTCAAACATAACATTGATTGTATTTTGTCCGGATGGGAAATCCATATTACCGTCGAAAACAAGTGTTAGATTTGAAGCAGGGATATAGTCAGTTAAGTCAGATTGTGTTGTTTCACCAACCCAGATACTAACTGGAGTTCCTGTAATATTTGTAGCAAAACTGTTGTAGAAGGAAAGACCTTGCAATAAACCACCAATGTTTAACTCTTCAGCTAAATAGATTGTTTCTGCCACAGAACTTTTGTAGTAGAAATTCCAAGGGAATTTATAATCAGAAGCAGTTCCATCTCCAATAGGAACTGCAACAATTCCACCACCTGCTTCTGTGGAGAATTTCCATACTGGACCAGCAACTACTAAGTCATTAGCAGTGTTGCGAGACTTAACTCTCCAATAATAATCTGTAAGCATTTCTAAGTTATTAGCTTGATAAGAAGTAACATTTTGAGCGTTAACAACTAAAGCACTTGCTTCCATGTTGTTGACAGCACTTCTGTCAGCTGAGAAATAAACATCAACATTTGTTGTGTTCTGTCCCATTGTCCATTGCAATGTTGTACTTGCTGGAATGTTCATTGCATTATCTGCAGGAGCAACAAGAGTAACCATTGTTGGTTCATTTTCTGCAGCAAAGCTTAAAATAAGATTTGGGAAGTAGGTAACAATTGTACCATCGGCTGTAGGAAAGGTGGTATCAGTACGGTGGTAAGCACCTACATTAGTTCCAACATCAGTATGAAGAAAGCTAGGATAGCCACTGGTCCAAGAGCCATCATGGTTTTCCCAAACAATTTGTAAGTTAGATGTGCCGGTATAAGCAAATGGTGTGTTTAACATAACACCTTGGAAGCCGGATCCATCAAATGTAACATCACCTTGATAAACTAAGGTAAAGCCACTTGTTTCAGGGTTTGGATAAGCAGCTGTAACTGTGACAGCAGCTGTTTCTTTGAAATAAATTTTTTGGCCTACAAATGTGTAATTTGTAGGGACTGTACTAACATTAAATTGAATTTGGTTAAATTCAGCAGCCATACCAATTTGGTTTGAGCTAATAATAAAATTTGACCAACTATAATCCCATAAACCGGTAACCGGCGAGTTATAATTGTCGATAGTTCCGTTTCCGATTTCGATATCCATAGCAAATATGGATGTTAAAGTCATAAGAATTGCTAATACAATCAGCATGTTCTTTTTCATAACAGTATCTCCTTTACTTAAGTGTTTTGTTTTCCTAATTAATATCAATGCTTAGTTTACAGAATAAACTAAGTTATTCATCTAAATCAATCCCCTAAATTATTTCAAAGCTCATAGTCATTTAAGCTTTCTAGATAACTACAGACAATTATATCAAAGTGTGGTAACTCTTGTCAATAGCTTTTTTAAAATATTTTATATTCATGTAAATTTTGTCTCTGCTAAAATGCTCTAACCTCCTTTGCTATCAGCATATTCTTGAGTTTATCAATTACCAAAAAATTACTATTTAAAGTCATTTCACTATAAGCAATAATCTTAAATTACAATAATAACACTCATTTTGTTTAGAATTATATCAGCCCATTTTTATATAACTCCAGTTTTTCTTTTAATTTCTCGGCATTAATTGGTTTAGCGAGGAAATCATTAAATCCTGCTTGAATAAACTTCTCTCTGTCGCCCGGCATTGCTTGAGCTGTTAAGGCTATTGCCGGCGTTCGGTTAAACCTCTCATCTTTTCTAATTATTCCAATAGCCTCAATGCCTGTCATAATCGGCATTTGGATATCAAGAATTAAAATATCTACTCTATTATTCGTCATAAATTCAATTGCTTCTTCCCCATTGTTAACAATAGAGATGTCTGCATTAAGTCGTTTAAAGATATGAAGCATAAGCTTTTGATTAATCACATTATCTTCAGCTACAAGTATTTTCAACCCTTTATTAAGCTCCACTTCTTGCTTTTTCTTATTTGCATTATTTATATCAAAAACTGTTACGGGAATCTTGATTCTGAACTTAGAACCTTTACCAAGCTCGGAATCTACTGTAATTTCGCCTTTGAGAAGTTCAACAAAATTCTTAGTAATTGCTAAACCAAGACCTGTACCTTGAGATTTTAATCTATGTGCACACTCAATCTGTTCAAAATCCTCAAAGATCTTCACATAATCTTCAGCAGAGATTCCGATTCCGGTGTCATTAACCTGAAATATCATGAGGTTTTCTTGATAATCAACATTAACTGTAACACCACCTTGAGAAGTAAACTTTATAGCATTGCCAATAAGATTCACTAATATCTGAAAGATTTTCTGATTATCTGAATTAATAAATTCCGGGACTGAAGTTGATATGTTAAATATCAAATAAATCCCTTTCTTGTTAGCATTAGTCAGGAATACATTCTTTATGACGTTTAATAACTTTTCCACAGAGAATGTTGTTATCTTTACAGTTATCTTGCCATACTCGATCTTAGACAGGTCTAGAATATCGTTAATTATATTCATCAAATAGCCGGCAGAATCTTTAATTAGATTAAGTCTTTCAACTCTAAATTCATCTTTTTCATCAGTGAGAATCAAATCTGTGAACCCGATAATAGCATTCATCGGAGTTCTAATTTCATGACTTATATTAGCTAAGAAATGAGATTTGGCATTGTTAGCATTTTGAGCTTGAATAGCTAATTCTCGTGCCTTTTTATTACTGTCCAATAAATCACTTTCAATCTCTTTTCTTTTTTCGATTTCTAACGACAAAAGTTGATTATTTTCCACAATTACTGCTCGTTTCTTCTTTTCTAGTTCAAGCTCAGTTTGCACTCTTAAATGCTTTAAATTAGCTTTGTTAGCATAAATAAGAAGTAGTAAAATGAAGAAACTAATAGTGAATAGACCTATGAGTAGCCAGCTTGACCAAACCTTTCCGACTAGTAGGTTCTTGGGATAAATCAGAATTATCTCTAAATCACTATTTCCAATTGGGTATTTGGAAACATAACAGGTTATGAAAGAATTATTTTCTAACTTTAGTAGCTTATATTTCTTAGGATACCCCACCGGAATAAGTGAATGTTCAGGAAAACTAGCAGAATCATAGTAACTATCTATATAGTACTCTTTAATTTCTTGTTGAAAGTTATGTGGGTATAGTATTTTCTTAGAATCATCATACTTGATAAACACTTCTTGCATAAATTTATCATTATTAATTTCAGTGATTAACCAACCTGTAAAATAATCATCAAGATAATAGGGATAACTCATCAAAAAGTGATAATCTCCCTCATAAAAAAGGACATTTTGTTTTGTGTTTATTTCATCAAAAATAAGTCCAGACTTCTCTTCAAGGCAGTTATAATGAGATTCATCGTTGGTGGAATTTACATCTAAAAGCAACTTTTGTTGGTTATCAAGGAACAATATTCGCCTATAAAGATGTCTATTTTCCACAAATTCTTTATTAAGATGCTTAGTAAACTCTTCATTAACGTTATTTGCATACTTATTAATATTCGGTTGAGAAGTTTGGGGGTCTCTTAAAGCTTCTAAGTATGATTTAAGATGGTTATTTTCGGCAAATAGTTCTAAATTATTTCTACAGATTATATTCCAGTATTCAACAGATTCAGCATCTCTTATGAGCTGATTATTCAAATCTCTAATTGCTCTCTCTTCCAGCTCCTGTAGCGATTGATATTGCATAGTTAAAAAGAATATCATATATCCCACGAGTATCAGGAAAACCACAATCGACGTCAAATTCTGTTTATGATTCTTTCGCATTATATCCTTTTTTTAACTACTCCTTGAAGTACCAAGCATTAACTCAATGATTCTATGAATAGTTAGATATCTTCTCGTTTACTAAAGTCTATTGGCAAATTATAGCAATGATTTTCAATGTCAATGAATATTTGTTAAAGTGAAATAATTATACTGCAAGAGGCTCATATTTATCGATGATGAAGTCTGTTATTAGCAACACTAACCGTGAGTCTTCAATGCGCCTGATACTCCTAACTATCGCTATTTATACTGTTTCAAATTGTGAATCTTGTGTACCTTCAATAACAATAATTGTAATATCATCATCCGAACCACAATCAAGCGCTTTATTGAGCAGTAGCTCGCATCTTTCCCTCACCGATATTTCTTGAGAAAGAATCTTTTCTATATCTCCTTCTGAAACAAAATCAGTAAGCCCATCTGAACAGAGAATAAACTGGTTATAATCTTTTAATTTGGCAGAATACTGATGCAATTCAAAATCCTTAGAAAATCCAACAGCAGCTGTTATTTTGTTTTTACCCTCCTGTGTCATGATCTCTCTTTTAGAAATTAAACCACTCTTAAATAATCCCCAAACCTTACTATCATCTTCATTTATTTGCCTAAAACCCGTTTTATCTCTTTTATAAATCCTGCTGTCGCCTATACTAAAAGCATGATAGTCTTCATCATCGATTATCAGTCCTACAAGAGTACTTGATAACCTTGGGTATTGGAGATTAACAGAGGCAAACTCCATTATTTCTTTATTCACCTCAGCAACTGTAGCTCGGGTAAAATCTTCAATATTTTGAGAGTTATCAACCATTGAATAGAACTTGTTACTAAAGGTAGAAACTATTTTTTGAGAAGCAATATCGCCACCGGGATAACCACCTACTCCATCACAGACCATAAATAAGGCAAGATTAAGATCTTTTAGCTTATTTAGAGCAAGCGTACTATCTTCATTTTTGGTATGGTTAGTCCCTTTTTTTGAAACAGACCAATATTCAAGATTAAACAACTTTTACTCCTTTTTTTAATATTCTAATCCAAAAAGAGTATTTTGCAATTAGAGATTTCACTTTTCTGCACCGCTTACAACTTTGTTGAGTTTTATATTTATAATATTATTACTAATTTGTATATTTAAATAGCCTTTTTCTCGCATTACACAGGGGTAAGAGTAATATAACGGTTCACTCCAGAAAATTCTTATTGACAGTATTTTACATAAAGCTATAAAATGCATTTGTAATATGAACTAGTAAAACAGTTCTCCTTAATAATGGGTTGGCATGTAATGAAGGAAAGCGTTAACTGCTTAGTTAACGCTTCCTCTTTTTTTATTATTAAAGAAAAGAGTAATTAGCGGTAATAATGATATTAATTCTCTAATTCTCTTCTCTAAATTATTGAATTTGCTTATTTCCTCTCTTAATTATCCCTTTTTAGCAATTAATAGATTAAATGGATATTATCCTCACTTTGTGGAAATATTTCCACAGTTTGCTATTTTCAGCTTCTTGATTGTAACCATTACTTTATTACACTCTTATAATTTATATCTCCTTTTCAATTGACTTATAATTTAGGAGATTTAATGATGTTTTTATCTTTAAGAAGGAGATTGTAGCTGATGGAAAATTACTTCGTTGTTGATAAGTTTCTGGAAGATAGTAGCTTTAGAACCAATATTGCAGTTCAGCATTTAGAGCCGGCAAGAGAAGCAACTTGGGTGGATATTCCGCAATCTCTTCATGATTCAGTGCGGACAACATTAGAGAATCTTGGTTATCAAAAGCTCTATAAACATCAAGATCAGGCAATCAATTCCATCTTAGAAGGCTACAGTACAGTTATCGCCACAGGTGTTTCCAGCGGGAAGAGTCTCTGCTATCAAATCCCTATTTTGCATACTCTGGCATTTAATAGCAATAATACAGCACTCTGTCTTTACCCTACTAAAGCTCTTGCTCAAGACCAGCTCAAATCTTTTTCCCCATTCTTAGAAACTTTCGCCAATCTTAATAACCAGAGTTATTCTCTTAATATTTATGATGGAGATACAGAACAACAACAGAGAAAGTCCATTAGAGATAAGGCTAATATTATTCTTTCTAATCCGGACATGCTTCACATCTCAATCTTACCTAATCACAGTAATTGGGCAAAGTTCTTTACAAATCTCAAGTATGTTATCATTGATGAAGTTCATGTTTATCGCGGGATATTTGGTTCTCATTTTACTAATGTAATCAGAAGATTAAAGAGAATATGTCGCCATTATGGAAGCAATCCTACTTTTGTTTTGACATCTGCCACCATTGGCAATACCAGAGAATTCGTAACTTCTATTATAGAACAGCTTTTCAAGATTATAGACACTGATTCTTCTCCTCAGGGCAATCGGCATTTTCTGATCTATAATCCGCCTCTGGTTAATGTGGAATTGGGAATCAGGAGAAGTGCATTACGCGAAACAACCAGAATCGCTTCTTTTTTTAACAGACAAAATATTCAGACCCTTATCTTTACTCGCTCACGGAGGTCAGTAGAATTAATTGTGAATAGTTTAAAGAAGGGTAAGAATAGTTCTTTAGCCGGTTACCGCAGTGGATATTTGAAGCAAGAAAGAAGAGATATTGAGAATCAGCTTAAAGCAGGAGAATTAACAAGTGTGGTTTCTACTAACGCTTTAGAATTGGGCATTGATATTGGAGATTTAGATGTTGTGATTATCAACGGTTATCCCGGCACTATTGCTTCTACTCTTCAACAAGCAGGCAGAACCGGACGAACAGGCAATGATTCTTTAGTTGTCATGGTAGCTAATTCAGGGTTGATTAATCAATATTTAGTTAAGAACCCAGATTATCTTTTCTCTAATACTCCCGAGCATGCTCTCTTAGATGCTAATAACCCTTATATTCTTTTAGACCATCTGAAATGTGCTCTCTATGAGCTTCCTTTTACTCGTACCGACAACTATTCTCTTGTTCCTAACTCTATGATTCAAGAGCTTTTAGACTTCCTGATAAATAAAGGCTATGTTATTGAACGCGGTGGTAAAATCTATTGGAATCATGCTACTAAACCTGCTCAGCAAACATCTCTTAGAACAATAAACGCTAATAACTTTACCATCCTTCATGCAGGATCCAATATAGGTACGATAGATAATGCCAGTGCCTACTGGTTTGCTCATGAGAATGCTGTCTATATCCATAATGGAGAACCTTATATCGTAAATAAATTTAGTGAGAAACTTAAGCAAATAGACGTTTCAATTCATGAACAAGACTATTTTACAGAGCCTATTGTGGAAACTAATTTTGAGCTGAAGCAAGAGCTGGAGAACTTAGCCTATAGTTTTGGTAAAGCCTATTATGCTGTGCTTAATGTGCATACTCAGGTTACCGGTTTTAAGAAACTTAAATGGGATAGTAGAGAGATTCTGGATAATGAACCTTTAGATCTTCCTATCACAACTCTTCCGACTAAAGGGGTAATTCTCTCTCTATCAGATTACTATGAAGAATTTGTAGAGAGAATAGGTAATAGTTCGGCGACTAATAATTATGGAAAAGATTGGCAGGAAATCAAAGAGCAAGTTAAAGAAAGAGACCAGCATATTTGTCGGAATTGTGGAAAGTTTGAGACAACTCCCGTATTTGATGTGCATCATATAAAGCCCTTCAAAGCCTTTTCTGACCCACTAGAAGCCAACAGGATGGAGAATCTCATAACCCTTTGCCGGCAGTGTCATAGAAATGCAGAATTACCTGTTAAAATCCAGAGCACAATGTCTGGTATTGCCTACATTATGCGTAATCTTGCTCCTCTTTATTTGATGTGTGCAGAAAGCGATATTCAAGTAAGTTTT
>JBAYZI010000094.1:0-10826 GCA_041672585.1 Cloacimonadales bacterium (SeqCode)
TGAGATTCTTCTCATGGAAGCTTCTATGCCACCAATAATTACCGGTTTATCTTTGCATACTTGTTTGATCAGATTTGTGTATCTAAGCAAAGCCCGGTCAGGTCTTACGCCTATTTTTCCATCAGGCGTGTAAGCATCTTCCGAGCGTAATTTCTTTTGGGCAGTATAGTGATTAACCATAGAGTCCATGTTCCCGGAAGTTATTCCCCAAAACAATCTTGGCTCTTTTAATCTGCTAATATCTTTGAGATTAGTTACATCAGGTTGGGCAATAACCCCCACTTTGTAACCATAAAACTCTAAAACGCGCCCAATAATGGCGACTGCGAAGCTGGGATGATCAATATAGGCATCTCCGGACACCAATATAATATCAAGTTGATCCCACCCTTTGTTTGTTACATCTTTCCAAGTAGTAGGCAGAAAACTATTATTCGCTACAATCCCCATCTAATTTACCTTCCTAATACTAATAATAATTCAGTTCGACAGAGAAGTTAAACGTCAGTTCTAATTACATTTATAGCTTGTAATCCACGTGGGGTTTCCAGTAAATCAAACTCAACTTTCTCATCTTGAATTAGTATCTTTTGCTGCATAGGGTTAGGAGTAACAATGCTTTTCCAATGGACGAAATACTCTACATTCTCTTCTGAGAGAACAAATCCGTAACCTTTATTTTCATTAAACCATTTTACTATACCTTTCATTAGCCACCTCTTTTTATTTATTTATTACAAGTTAATACAAACTAACATCTAAGTCAATAAATATTAAATAATAATTAATAGTTAAGAATTAATTATGACTGATATGAAGAGTTTAACACAAAAGCACAAAACTACACAAAAACACAGAAGGTAAGACTTTCAGACAAACTATTCTGTTGAATCGTTGATTTATTGAATTGTTTAATCGGTTAAAAGTCCCCTTTAGGGGATTTAGGGGCTTCTTAAATCCTCAAAGGGGATAAATGGAAAATAATCAACAAAAAACGATCAAGCTAGTTAGGACTGTAAACTTAATAAATATTAAAGAAAGTCGGGATAATCCCACTATTCTTCAAAGCATTAATAAGGATTATAGCATTGAAAGTAATTAAGAACATGGTGCAATCTTTTAAATCTTTAAAGAACACTTTAGGTTTTACCACATACTCTTTCGGTTGTTTTAATAAGCTGAATTTAGGAAAGAAGCGTGGTACACTCTTTTTATAGTCCAGATATTCTTGACCCAACACTACTTCTAATTTCTTCTCTTCTCCTATAATCACAAAAGGGTAGTAGATAGCAAATGCCACAATGACAAAGGCTAAAACAGAGATAGTATCAGTGACTAAGCCGATTCCGATAGCTCCCAAAAGACTATATAAATAGAGAGGATTTCTGCTCATTGAATACGGTCCGTCTGAAACGACTTTTCTGTTTTTAAAGCCGGAAATATAAAATGCACACCAAATTCTTCCTAATGTTGCTGTGGTGCATAAGATTAAACCTATAACATCAACAATCTCTCCACCTAAACCGCCTACCTGATATTTTGGCTTGCCAAAGATCCAGCCAATTATCAATAAAATAAGTACTAACTTGGAAAAACGCGTCCTAAACTTCTTCATTTTTATAAAATCTTTATTCATATTTATCCCCTTTATGCCTTTTTTGACTTAAAGAGTAATGTTGGCAAGAAGTTTTTTAAATTTCTCATATTATTCATTATTAATGATTAAGTCCCGCCTGAATAGTTTGACTGTTTTTATTGATTCTTTCCTATTTATCCCTTACAGGGAAAGTTTGATTTTGGGTATCATACACAGGGTCAATTTTGCTTGAAGGCAAAATGAGACCCTGGGCTAATTTATATAATCCTTTCAGGATTTAAGAGATCTGCCGAATGGTATTAACCTATATGAATCGATTAAACAACTAAACAAATCAACAATTCAACATGCAATTAATTCGCGTTAATTCGTATTAATTCGTGCAAATTCGTGTGAAAGTCTTTCATTTGTCCAGTCCTAAATAGTTTTACTGTTTTTCCTTATTAATCCCCTTGAGTCTTCGCTAAAGCTTCGCCTTCACAGGTCAGGGCTTTAACCATTAAACAAATTTAAGTGTGAGGTCTTTCTTACTGGGATTGCGGACGCCCACGTTCGTATTAAATCTTTTTCCATCAAGGAGATAGAAATAAGATATGCTTCGGAAGGATAAGATTCCCCTTCGCTGAAGGGAAATGAATACGGATGTGGGCATCCGCAATCCCAGTTAAGAGGCTTCGTAGCAAATACCAACCAATTACAAATTAAACAAATCAAAGATTCAACATGCAATTAATTCGCGTTAATTCGTATTAATTCGTGTGAAAGTCTTTCATTATCTTGCATTATCAATTATTAATTATTAATTATAAATCATTATTTATCTGGACAACTTATCTCCCGCATAATATCTTTGTAAGAAAGGAGTTTATAATGACTTTTGATCAGATATATAAGATATTAGAAGCTCGGTTTAAAGAGTTTCCGACTCCTGTTGTTGATTTCATTGAAGCTCAGACAAAAGACCCGTTTAAGATTTTGGTTGCCACAATTCTAAGTGCCAGAACCAAAGATGAGACTACAACTAAAGTCGTAAAAGAGTTGTTTAAGGTTGTGCAGAAACCTCAAGATTTGTTAAATTACACTATTGCTGAATTGGAAGAAATGCTCTATCCGGTAGGCTTTTATAAGAATAAGGCACTCTATTTGAGTAAATTACCGGGGGTTTTGCAGGAAGAGTTTAATAATGAAATACCTGAAGAGATAGAAGAGCTGATAAAGCTACCTGGAGTAGGAAGAAAGACAGCCAACTTAGTGCGAGCTACTGCTTTTAACAAACCGGCAGTGTGTGTTGATGTGCATGTACATCGTATTTTCAACAGACTAGGGATGTTAATAACTAAAACTCCACTTGAGACTGAAATGACTCTTAGAAAAGAACTTCCGGTTAAGTATTGGATTCATTTCAACTCTTATTTTGTAGCTTTTGGTCAAGATTTGTGTACCCCACGCCGACCTAAATGTAGTGAATGTCCTATTTATGATGGTTGTTCCAGAATTGGGGTGAAAGTATCTAGATAAAAGAAAGGAACACTATCTTCAAGAAGAATAATGTTCCCGGGTTTATCTTATAAATTAATATTTACGTCGTAATCTTCAGAGAAGTCTTTTACGCTATGGTCATAGTAGATATTGCCAATAGGTAAGCTTCCTATATTGTCCAGTCTCTTGGTTTTATTTAGCTTATTGATAACATCACTAACAAAGATATGCAAATTGGTTAAATACGGAAAATCAGTGATAGGACGGTAGGGCATTTCAAATTTGCCGAGAATAACTTCAGGTTCGCGAGCTAAATAAGCTTCTAACACCTTGACGCGATATTCTATAGTTACTCTGACATTGTTGATTGTTAACACATCATTATCAAAATTCATTACAAAAGCATAAGTGTTATTCTTATTAATCACTTCACAGATACGAGGCATAAAACGTTTAAACAACTCAATTCTGTATTGATTCTCTATAGAGTTCATCTAGCTCCTCCCAAAGTCTTAAGTTTTAGAAATAATAGCTTAAACAACTCATAAAGCAAATACTAATTATGATAAACATAAATAGGGTAAAATCAAAATTGAGAGTCAACTAACTAGATTTTATAATTGAGAGAGATTGCAGAGTTTTCTAAAGTTGCAAAAAGAGCAGACAAAGTAGTTGGTTGTTTGAGGAAAATTCTCTTTAGGAATCGGGACATTGTCTTGAACACCTGCACAATAAGCATACATTTCTTGTGTCTCACTTTCTAATGTGGGATAGAATTCTGCCATCTCCGTAGCTGTGAAAGGTTCACCTATCTCTTGGTACTTAGGTAGAAGAAAGGTAAGAATTGGGTTAATCTGCTCAGGTTCTAAACCAAAAGTCATTTTTGCCCACACAGAATAAGCCAACATCTGTTTGCGATGTTTAGTAGCTGAATATCTTCCTGATTTCCAATCCAAAATGTAATATTCATTATTATGAGGAAACAGAAAATCAACTTTACAATAAGCTTTGAGATCGCCAAATCTTGTTTCACCATAACCACCCGGTTCAATAATCCAGTCATTCTTATTGTCGATTGCTTCTTGAATAATCCATTCTAACCTATTACTATTAAAGAAATTAACCACTGCTGTTTTCACTGCTGTATAAATAACTTCCAAATCAACTTTATCCAACGTCTTATAATAGACTTCTGAAAATACCTTGTTGTTACAGTAACTTTTCACCATAGTATAAATATGAGCAAAAAGCTTGTTTTTATCAATAGGGGCAGTAGTTTTAGTATATCTAACCAGGGCATCTCTGATTACATCGTGAATAATATTACCTGTTTCTAAAGGAATAGAGGTAAGCTTTTTAAGGTAGTTAATCTCTTCTAAAGGTATCTGATTATCGAATTTCCCGTAATAGGTGTAATAATAAGCTCTTTTACAGTTGGAGAAAGTCTCATACCGACTGGCAGACCAGCCAAGAATGGGAGTGAACTTGTAGCTAACCGGCATTTTCATTTATCTTATCTCCTTTTTGTTTCCAGAGTGCTGACAAACCCAACATCTCTTAGTTTTTGGTCTCTTTTTTTAAAAAGAGATCGCTAATAGATTTATTCAAACTCAAGCGCAGGTGTGTTTTTACACATCAAGTGCAGAGTTTGGATAAATATATAGCGACTTTAATAAATATGGAAAGACTTTATCAACAGCTTTAACTCTCAATCGCAGTTATGATTAATTCTAAGAACGAGTAGTACCAATCCCGATTCATCTCTTCTGAGTTATCTTTGCCATGAACAGACTTCCTACGATACACAGCTGCGGAAGCTATAGCTCGAAGTGAATAGATTATTTGCGAATAGAGATAATCCGGATCTAAATCTTGTTTAATAGTGCGATCTGCGATTCCCACTTTCAAGGCATCAACAACTATCATATAACCATCAACATTAATCTTTTTAAAGTTCACCATTAGTTTGCTATCTATCTTTTCTGGATTAATCTCACGATAATCAACATATTGTTGGTGATAAAGAACTTCAGGGTTACTTTTATAGAATTCAAAATAGGCTTTACCAAAGCGTTTTATCTTATCCAATCCTGTTTTGCCTTTCGCCATTTCTTGTTTTAGATATTCGTAGCGTTTTTGTAAGCCAATACTATACACCTCCATATACAAATCCTCTTTACTCCTAATATAAGTATAGAGTGTAGCTTTTGTATAGTCAGCTTCTTTGGCTACTTCATTGAGTGTTACATTCTCATAACCATGCTTATAGAAGAGCTTTTGGGCCACCTCTACAATAAACTCACGCCGAAGTTGGTACTCTAATTCTTTTCGCTTATTTCTAAATCCACTCATGTAAATCCTTTATTTCTTCTATTTATTATCGTTAGTACTAATATAATTACTTCTAGATAGTTGTCAATGAATTATACCAATGGTAAGATTTATTTTGAAGAATTATCCACGCATTTCATTAATTTCACCAAAAAGAAAAGAATTAAAGGGATTTTCAACAACCTCTGCTTCAGAATACGGGCTTCCGGATAAATTCATTGACAGTTATTTACTTCTAATATTTGCATGTTAAGATAGTTAAGCTATAATATAAGAAAATAGTTAAGGATAGGGAATAATAAATTATGCAACTACATCAAAGATTTATTGAAATAGCGAAGAAGTACCCTAATGACACAGCAATCATAGATGTTTCTGCAGGACAGAATATTACATATAATAAGCTACTATTAGCCGCGTTAGTTCTGGCTGAGAAGTATAAAAAGTTTCCAGAAAAGAATATCGGAGTAATGATTCCCACCTCATTTGGCTGTATAGTTACTACAATTGCTCTGTTGATGGCGAATAAAACACCGGTGATGATTAACTATTCTGTGGGAGCTATAGAGAACCTTCGTTATGCACAAGAGAAGTGTAATTTCAGCACTACTATCACTACTGCTAAGCTTCTGGATAAGCTAAAGTTAGAGCCTATTGAAGGAATGATCAATATTGAAACAATTCTCCAAGGCGTTAGCATGCTTGATAAGGTGAAAGGGGCTTCTCTTTCTAAGCTTCCAACCAAGTTAATGCAGAAGTTTATTCACATAGGAAGTGAAGAAGAGGTGGCTGTTATTCTGTTCACCAGTGGTTCTGAGAAACTTCCTAAGGCGGTTCAGTTGTGTCATAGGAACATTATGCACAACGTCATCGGCTTCTCCACGGTTCTTCCTGATATTAGAAGTGATATTTTCCTCGCCAACCTTCCGCTTTTTCATGTCTTTGGCATAACTGTTACTTTCTGGACTCCTCTTCTTTATGGTGGAAAGACTGTTACTGTTGCTAATCCATTAGACTATAAACTTATCTGCAAAACAGTTAAAAAGCATCAGATTACCCTAATGGTAGGTACTCCTACTTTCTATCACGGCTATCTTAAAAAGTCTGAACCGGGCGACTTTGCTTCTGTAAAAGTAGCTATTGCCGGTGCTGATAAACTGCCTCCACAGATTAGAGATGAATACCTCAAAATGCATAATTTAGAGCTATATGAAGGATACGGAGCTACAGAAACAAGTCCTGTGATTTGCACTAACTTCAAAGGTAACAACAAAGTAGGAACAGTGGGCAGACCTATGCCAGGCACGCAAGTCAAGATTGTTGATAGAGTTACCGGCAAAGAAGTCAAGGTTGGTGTTGAAGGTAAGATATTGGTAAAAGGTGATTTAGTTACTATTGGTTATTATAATGATTATGAAGAGACTTCCTTACGCATCCGTGATGGCTGGTATGATACCGGCGATATGGGCATTATTGATAAAGATGGCTTTGTAACTCACAGAGGCAGACTGAGAAGATTTGTCAAGATTGGTGGCGAGATGGTTTCACTAACTAAAGTAGAATCTGTCTTGGAAACCTTTTTACCTCCTGAAACACTCTGTTGTGTGGTAGATGTTCCTAACCTCAAGAAAGGTGCCGAAATTGTGGCTGCAGTTACGACAAAAGAGATTGAAACTAAACAAATTCACAAACATATGAAGAAAGAATTGCCGAGCTTAATGGTTCCTAAAGCTTATTATGTTCTGGAAGAACTGCCTTTGATGTCTTCAGGAAAAGTAGATTTCCGCAAAGTTGAAGAGATAATCAGAAAGCTTCATAATGAGAAGAATTAATAGTGAGATATAGTTTAATAATCTCGCTTTTGCTCCTAACCTCTTCCCTCTTCTCGCAAATAGAGTATGGTTATGGGAAAGCACGGCATTGGTTCTTCTTTCCCCTATTAGGCTACAGCAGTGAGACTTCCCTCTTCTATGGTGGCGTCGTAATCTATGATACTGCCGGAAATAACAAGAACTTTGATGGACAGTGGTCGAATGTAATTCAGCATTCACTTAATAACCAATTTCGTTATATTACCAAGGCTCAATTTGCTGTCGGAAATAACTATTCAACTTCACTTGCTTTAAGAACAAGAAACTGGCCTTCAACTATTTATGAATTTGGTAATGATAGTGATAAGAATTCTGAAACCGGCTACACTGCTAAAGAATACAGCTTTGAATTTGACTTTTATCGTCGCCTTTATCAACAGCTCTTTCTAGGTGTGAATGCTGAAATAGGGTATTTAGAAGTCTCTGATAGAGAATATAATGGGTATATTGACTGGGAGAATACTCTCGGAAATGATGGTGGAATGTTTAATGGACTGGGAACAGTGCTGAAATTAGATACCAGAAACCAGAATAATTACCCAACCAAAGGCTTGTATTATCGCTGTTCTTATCGAAATTATAGCCCCAAATGGGGAGCTGATTATGATTTTGGCATGACAGAGATAGATCTTAAAAACTACTTTTCAACTTCACCGAATCTCATCTTAGCCACTCACTTAGATGCTAAGCTTACTCACGGTGATGTGCCTTTCCAGCGCTTAGCCAAACTTGGAGATAGACTTCGCGGCTACTCTTCCAGCAGATTCATGGATAATCATAGAGTTGCAGCCAGAGCAGAATTAAGAATGTCACCTTTCTCTTATGGAATCTACACCCGTGCCGGTTTTATCCTCTTTGCTGAAGCAGGTAAAGTTACACACGAGATTTCTGAAATTAATCTGTCTGACCTTAAGTACTCTTATGGCACAGGCTTCAGATATCAGTTGACTAATTCTCCTGATAAGTTAAATATGCGCTTTGATCTGGCTTTCACGGAAGAAGGACACTCAATTAGTATTTCTGCATACGAAGAGTTTTAATAATCTCTTGACGAAATTACCCCCTTTTAGATTTGTTAATTTGATAAATAACTGAAATTAATTAGCCGAATTATTTATAAGGAGAATGCTTATGGCACCAAAATCCAAAAATGATAAATTAATCTTAAATGTAGTACCTTTAAGAAAAATGATACAAGTTCCCAAGATTGTTATCCCTATTTTAGTAGGAAGAAAACAAACTTTGGACGCTGTTAAAGATGCTATGGAAAATCACCAACCCATTCTCTGTATTCCTCAGAAAAATGATGAGGATTTCGCAGAGTATCCAACCGCCAGAGATCTCTATAGACATGGAACAATGTCCCTGATCACTCAAGATTTCTCACTTCCTGACGGGAATATAAGACTTCTTTGCGATGGCATGGAAATGGTGAAAGTAAAACGCTTCTTCCAAACTGCCAACTTCTTGAAAGCAGAAGTGGAGATTATTGAAAAAGTAATCGAAGATGTTGACTTCGACCTCTTAGAAGCCTATCTTAGAAACCTAAAGACCTCGTTTAAAAGCTATGTAAAACTTAATAATAGAATCCCTGATGAACTTATTCAAGCTGTTGATATAATTGAAGATAAAGATGAGTTATTCTACTTCTGTCTTAACTATGTTGATCTCAGAAGCAGTACCAAACAAGCTATCTTCCAACATTTAGACTTCATCAAAGGGATAAAAAGTCTGATTCTTTATATTAACAAAGAATCTGAAATTATCCGACTCGAAAGAGGGATAGAAAATGAAGTAAGATCAAGTTTAAGCAAAATTCAGAAAGAGTATTTTCTTAATGAACAGTTAAAACAGATTCATAAAGAGCTGGGGATTGCTGAAGATAGCGATGCTGACTTGATAAACCTTAAAAAGAGAATCAAAGAGACTCCGCTCTCCAAAGATGCCCGTGAGAAAGTAGAAGAGGAGTTTAAAAAATTAAGCAGAATTAATCCTCAATCTCAAGAACATACTGTTTTGCTGAACTATATCACTTGGGTACTTGATTTACCATGGGAACCCAACACCGATGTGGAAGTTTCTATTGCTAATTCAGAAGCTATTCTTAACCGTGATCACTATGGACTTAAAGATGTGAAAGAGAGAATCTTAGAGTATATAGCTGTAATGCAGATTAGCAACGGAGTCAAAGGGCAAATCATCTGTTTTTCAGGACCTCCCGGCGTAGGAAAAACATCATTAGGTAAATCTATTGCTGCCTCGCTTGGTCGTGATTTTATCAGAATTTCCCTCGGTGGAGTTCATGATGAAGCCGAAATCAGAGGTCATAGAAGAACCTATGTAGGTGCAATTCCGGGGATTATTATGCAATCAATGAAGAAAGCTAAATCGACTAATCCACTGATTATGATGGACGAAATCGATAAGCTTAGTTCAGATTTCCGTGGAGACCCCGCCTCAGCTCTCTTAGAAGTGCTTGATCCGGAACAAAACTCTCACTTCCGTGACCACTATATTGATATTGAATATGACCTCTCTAAAGTAGTTTTTATCACTACCGCGAACAATATTAACACTATTCCACGTCCGCTATTAGACAGAATGGAGCTGATTGAGCTTCCCGGTTATACAGAGTATGAGAAAGTTAATATTGCAAAGGATCATCTTATCCCGCGTCAATTAGAAGAACATGGGATTGCAAAACTCATTAAAGTAAACTTCTCCGATGATATTATTCATCATATAATAAAGTTCTACACTCGTGAATCAGGGGTGAGAAACTTAGAGAGAACTATTGCCAAGATATTTAGGAAAGTCATTAAAGACCACCTTAAAGGTGATATAAAGAAGAGCGTAACACTGAATCTCAAGTATATTAAGAAGTATCTCGGAGTGGAGAAATACTCGCACTCAGAGACTAATAAAACAAGCAGAGTTGGTGTGGTTAATGGGCTTGCCTGGACTGCTGTCGGTGGTGAAACTCTGACAATTGAAGTTGTTAAACTACCGGGAGAAGGCAAAGTAAGTCTGACTGGTCAACTTGGTGATGTGATGAAAGAATCTGCCCAAGCTGCTGTTAGTTTTGCCAGACTTCACGCTGAAGAGTATGGCATAAAACCAGATTTCTATAAAACCACTGATCTTCATCTCCATATTCCTGAAGGAGCTGTGCCTAAAGATGGACCTTCAGCAGGTGTTACCATGGCGACTGCTATCATCTCTGTTCTAAGTGGTATTAAAGCAAGGCATGATCTTGCCATGACAGGTGAAATTACACTTTCCGGCGACGTTCTGCCTATTGGTGGACTTCCCGAGAAGCTAATCGCTGCCAAAAGAGAAGGTATTTTCCATATTCTTATTCCTCAAAAGAATGTGAAAGATTTAGAAGAAATAAGTGATGAAATTAAGTCAGGCTTAACTCTCACTCCTGTTTCTACTATCTCAGAAGTACTTAATCTCGCACTGCTTAAAGAGCCTAAATAGATGGATTTCAAAATAGTTGAACACTCTTCTTTGCCTGATAAGACCATAAATCTGATAGTCAAGAT
>JBAYZI010000095.1:0-10647 GCA_041672585.1 Cloacimonadales bacterium (SeqCode)
AGAGAGTCGTCAAATGGCTCCGGTTCAGGTAAGAACAACTCCTCATATTGTCTCGCCGGTTTGGACTTCTTACGGCAGACAAACTACAATGATGAATGCTCAGATGATGCAAAGAAGAGTAACCAAGAGATAGTAGCTGTGAGGCTATTCCCTTTAGAGAAAAACTAATTAAATTAAAACTAAATAACCAATCCTAAGTTGGAGGAAAATAATATGTTTGATAATCATGGCGTAGTAAAAATGACAGAAATGAAGTATGGACAAGATCGCCCTAAAGCATCTAATCCTATCAAAATTCAAGATTTATCGTTTCGTGATGGACATCAATCTCTCTTTGCAACAAGAGGTAGAACAGAAGATTTACTAACTGTTGCCGAAAGAATGGACAGAGCAGGATTTTACTCAATGGAAGTGTGGGGTGGAGCAACTTTTGATGTGATGCACAGATACCTCAATGAAGATCCTTGGGAAAGAATCAGAACCCTCAGAAAACACATGAAGAATACTAAATTCTCTATGCTTTTAAGAGGACAAAACTTAGTAGGTTACAGAAACTATGCAGATGATGTTGTCGAAGCGTTTGTGCAAAGAGCCTGTGATAATGGCATAGATATTTTCAGAGTATTTGATGCTCTTAACGACTTCAGAAACTTCGAAGCTGCTCATAAAATTATCAAGAAAAACAATAAACATTTTCAAGGTACAATCTGCTACTCTCTTACAGAAATGAGAATGGGTGGAGAGGTCTATAACCTTGACTATTATGTAAATAAAGCTAAAGAATTAGATAAGATGGGAGTTGATTCTATCTGTATCAAAGATATGGCAGGATTAGTTTCTCCTTATGATGTTTATAACATTATTAAAGCAATTAAAAAAGAAGTTAATGTACCGATTAATCTTCACACTCACTTCACCTCAGGAATGGGCGATTTAGCTATCTTTAAAGCTATTGAGGCAGGTGTTGATATTATTGATACATGTATGGCTCCTTTTGCTTACAGAACTTCCCATGCTGCTGTGGAACCAATAGTTGTCTCTCTTTTGGGAACTAATAGAGATACAGGTATGGATATTGAACTTCTTAATGAAATAGATAAAGAGATTGAGAAGTTTATCCCTAAATATAAGCACCTTGCCAACGATACTAAATTCTCAGTTATCGATCCGGAAGTGATTATTCACCAAACCCCGGGCGGAATGCTCTCTAACTTAGTCAACCAATTAAGACAAATGGATGCGTTGGATAAATTAGATGAAGTTTTCCACCAACTTCCCCAAGTAAGAAAAGATTTGGGAACTGTTCCTTTGGTAACTCCTACAAGTCAAATTGTTGGTATCCAAACAGTTAATAATGTTCTTTTTGATGGCAAAGGCGAAAGATATTCAAAATTAACCGAGCAAGTGAAAGACCTCTGTTATGGATTATATGGCAAGACTACTCTCCCAATGAATCCTGAAGTGCAAGCTAAAGCTCTGAAAGATTATCCTCGCGGAGAAACTCCTATTAATGTCAGACCGGGTGCTATTTTAGAACCTGAATTAGCTGAGATTCAAGCTTCCGTAAAAGGACTTGCCAAAGATCTCGATGATGAACTTATCGTAGCACTTTATCCTGTTACCGGTAAGAGATTCTTAGAGTGGAAATATGGCTTAAGAGAAGTTCCGGAAGATGTTAAACCACTCACCCTGGAAAAGGTGAATGGCGATAATGAATTAGTTAAGAAAGCCTTATCAGGTGAACTTACTACTAAGAAACCGGTTCCGGCAAAACCTGAAAACTTAAGAAAATTCGATGTCTATGTTGATGGCGAATACTTTGAAGTTGAAGTTAATGCCGAAGGTGCTATGAACGCTAACCCAGGCGGAAGTTATACCCAGTCAGTTACCCCGGTAACCAGACCTGTAGCTTCAAGACCACAAATAGCTCCTCAGCCACAAGCTCAAGCTGTTCAAGCAGCTCCTGTAATTGCTGCAGGTTCAGATCAGATTGTTAAAGCTCCTATGCCGGGCATGGTTTCCGGTTATAAAGTAGCTGTGGGAGATCATGTCAAAAAAGGCGATATCGTACTTATCTTAGAAGCAATGAAGATGGAGAATAATATCCCATCTCCTTGCGATGGAGTGATTAAGAGTATTCCTAAGAACTCCGGAGATAGCGTTGCCAAAGATGAAACCCTGATTGTGATTTCACAAGAGGCTGTAGCTGTTGCTCCAAAACCTCAAGTGCAAGCTCAAGCAACCCCACAACCACAAGCAAGACCAGTACCTGCTACTGCTAAAACCGGTACCCCGATTAAAGCTCCTATGCCGGGTATGATTATGGCTTACAAAGTGAAAGTTGGAGATGTTGTGAAAGCTGGCGATGTTGTTCTTGTTTTAGAAGCTATGAAAATGGAAAACAATATCCCTTCACCGGTAGCCGGAACTGTTTTAGAAGTTCCTAAATCCGGAGGAGATAGTGTTGGTAAAGATGAAGTAATGCTTGTTATAGGCTAAATTGACAATTAGCAATTATCAATTAGCAATTAGCAATTGAAAACAATATGTAAGGGTGGAATATTTTCCGCCCTTTTGCTTTTACAAGAAGAAGGAAGAACAATTAGTGAGCAATATAAAAAGACCTTCACACGAATTTGCACGAATTAAGACGAATTAACACGAATTAATTGCATATTGAACTGTTGAATCGTTGAAGAGTTTAACACAAAAGCACAAAACCACACAAAAACACAGAAAGTAAGACTTTCAGACAACTATTTTGTTGAATCGTTGAATGGTTTAATGACTGACGTTGGCAACGAGACCTCTTAAATCACGGAGTGATGATAATACAATAGGGAGTGCTCGAAGACACTCCAACGCAATTTAATTAAAAGAGGTTCGACCCGTCAGGGGAGAACCAATAACAATAATCGTCCCCAAAAATTAAACAGACGCATCCTTAAAATATTTAACAAAATCTTCCTGACTAAGCAGTGATTCATTCATTAAATATTTAACAAAGCTCTCCGCACTAATATAATAATAATCCGTATCTCTATATTTTTCAAAGTGTTCAGTAAAAAGATCTCTGGTAAAAGAGCCATGTCTAAACTCAGCATCTGCAATCTGTTTATTCACCGGACCAACCAAACTCTGATATTCGCGATTATCTATCTCTTTAGCCTTGAATCTTCTTCTTATCTCTGCTTTCGCTATTCTAAGGGATTCTTGTTCTTTCACAATTTCACTATCAGGAGCTTCTAAATCTTGAACTTTAGCTATAAATGAATTAATCGCTTTAGCTATTTCAGCTTTGTTAGCCTCTACATATTTAGCAAAGTGATACAAATACTTTAATATTTCAACAGCCTTTACATCACCTTCTTTATTCAAGAAGCTCTTATACTGAGAAAGCATTAGGGGAATCCAGCCGGAACTATCTGTTAAACCTGAATAGGGAGTTGTTATTTCAACTGTCAGCACTCTTGCTTCACGCTGTGTAATTATCCCTTCAACTTTTTCTGAACCAATCCAGACTTCAACCTTGTTTCCTATAACTTTGTTTTGTTGCATTATTTCTCCTTTTTTAAAACCTCTAAGTTGCACTATATTCTATTATAACAAGATTGATGTTTTTGTAACAGTGTATTTATTTTAAGTTTCAATCCCTCTCTTTAGTAACCTCAGCCTCCACACTTCCATCAGCAAATCTAATCATAATCTTATCAGGAATATTGAGAGAACCTGCTTTACTAACCAACTTATCTTGTTTGGTAACATAAGCAAAACCTTGATTCAGAATAGCCACAGGAGAACGGGATTCGATTCTGCTTTTAAACATGGCGATGTTATGCTTCTCATCATTGAGAGTATTGTGCATGTAATTCTCCAGAAAGCTATGGGAAGTAACTAATCTATTCTTCTCATGGGAGATGGTTAACTCAGCTTTAGAGAGAAACTTATAGTTTAATCTTTCTGATAGAGAATTAAGTTTTTGGTGGAGATAATCAGTGATATTCCCAATAGCCGAGAACCTTTTTTCCAGCTCCAGAAGTTCTAATCTCTTTTGGTTGAGATTAGATTCTACGCGCAAATCACTTAGCTTCTTACTAAATAAGTTTACCCTGTTTCTTTCTGCATGTAAAATACTTTGAGTCTGTAGCTTAAGCTCAGATTTACTTTTATTGAGAGAATCTTGCAGTTGAACTCTATCAGGAACAGCAAGCTCCGCTGCAGCAGATGGTGTGGGAGCTCTTAAATCTGCCACGAAATCGGTAAGAGTGAAGTCTATTTCATGTCCGACCCCACTAATCACAGGGATAGGACATTTGAAGATAGCTCTGACTAAATCCTCATCATTAAAGGAAAAGAGATCTTCTTGAGAACCACCTCCGCGAGAGATGATAAGCACATCTACACAGGGGTTGGCAGTGAAATAATTGACTGCTTTAATCAGATCCGGGACAGCATTTTCACCTTGCACACTGGCTGGAAAAAGAACTAACTCTACAGGATATCTGCGAAAAAGCACATTCTTAATATCTTGTAAAGCTGCACCGGTAGCGGAGGTGATTACTCCAACTTTTTGAGGATAAACAGGAATAGCTTTCTTATGTTCAGAAGAGAACAAACCTTCGGCATTTAACTTGGCTTTTAACTGTTCAAACTTAATTTGGAGAATCCCTTTTCCGGAGCTAAAGATCTTAACAACATTGAATTGGTAGCTTCCGCCTTTCACATAAAGAGTGATGTTGCCAAAGATGATTACCTTGTCTCCATTCTTAGGAAAGAAATCCATGGTGTAGTTATGTTGCTTGAAAAAAACACAGCGTAAGGTAGAGAAATCATCTTGAATTGAGAAGTAGATATGCCCGGAAGAGTGGCGAATGAAGTTAGTTATCTCGCCTTCTACATAGAGATTAGGGACATTATTCTCTAAGATATTCTTGATATGGTTGTTTATTTCTTGAACAGTGAAAACATCAAAGTCAGCCATTATATTTCCTTTATTTATCGGGTTTTGATATATTTATTCTTAAGTTCACCAATAGCGTGTCTCACCTGCTCCATCTCTTCCTTATTATAAAACTTGGTAAGGTACATAATGAAAGGGAAACTGGCAAAGAGAACAATCTTAATTGGCAACCTGATTGATAGTTGTAAGTTAGCTATCAGCATAGCGATAGTTGATAAAATAATACAGAGTGAAATAGCATTAATAATCTTTTTGTCTTCATAGCGAATATCTTCTAATTTATGAACATGATAGTAATAAACTAGCACCACAAAGACATTAGCCAAGGCTGTAGCCAGGGCAGCTCCTCTCGCTCCGGAAAATGGAACTAAGATGAAGTTAGCTATAATGTTAAGAACCCCCGCTGCGATGTTGGTAAGTGAGATTATCTTAGTCTTTTTATGCTTATTAATGGGGAGTACTAAGATTTGTCTTAGCCCAGCGAAAATAACTCCTATTACTAAGTAGGGGAGAAGCTTATAGGCGACCCAATACTCTTTTGATTGAGCGACAAGTTGGATAGCTTCCTGACCGAAAACAATTAATCCCAGGGCGAGAATAGCAGCCACAAAAGTATAGTAAGTTAGTGATTTAATATAGAACTTCTTGCTATCTTCATCATGCATATATTTATAGAAGACAGGGATATAGGCTTGGGCGAAAGAGTGGACAACAAAAATCCGAACAATATTAGAGATTTTGTAAGCCAGATTATAAATACCTGTATCTTCTAAAGTGCCATAATAGCGAATAATATATCTATCAGATAAAGTCAGCACTAAAGTGAGTACCCAAGAGGCAACTAAAGGAAGGGAAAAGACCAGCATCTCTTTCACTAAAACATAGGAGTAGTGGAACTTAGAGTTCTTAATCATGTGTCTAAACAAGTAGGGGAGAACGAGCGCATTGGCTACAGTTTCTGCAATGAAAATACCTTTCAGACCCATTTCATAGCGAGCAATTGTCAGGAAGCTGATTCCTATTACAATTAAGATTCTTATAATGTTGATAACTGTCTGCTTAACAGCAAGTTCTTGAATTCTCATCAGGAGTAAGGGCTGTCTAATAAGAATTCTGGTAAAGCTACTGATTATGAACCAGAAGATCAGAGTAGTGGATTGCTTCTCCCACAGCAGGATCTCAGAAAAACTAGTAAGCGTAAAGAAGGCTAAAGTCATGATAATAAAGGTGGTAACATACGAGACTAAACTAGCATTGAAGACTATTACTTTTCTGTCATGTCCGGACTCTTTATCCCAATACCAACGGGAAAGTGCATTGTCTATGCCCAGTCCGCTCATGAGTTGAAGCACTTCAAAGGTTATTTCGTAGAATCCTAAAAGACCAAACTGAGCTAAAGAGATATAGGATGTGTAAAGAGGGAGCAGGATTAACCCGGACATCTTAACCAGTACATTGCTGATACTGTAGATAATTGTCGCTTTGGCTGTACTCTTTATCTTATTCTTGTTCATCTGTTCCTGCAAAATTGAGGTTATACCAGACGCCCAGAGCATAAAGTTTCCACACTAAAGTAGCGTGTTTATCCTCACCATTCAGATAGTTATGAATTAATTCCCCTAACTTAATAGTATCAAACTGCTTACTCTTGGTAAAAAACGGAGAATTAATCGTCTCTTTTAGGCTGTCTTTCATAGCGTGGCGCAACCAGGTAGTCTCTCCCGGGGCTGCAAAGTTAACTTTATCCTGCCTATTAGAGATTTCAGGAGGAACAAGGTCTTTTAAACTCTTTCTGTGAATATATTTACCCCTGGCACCCTTGATTTTGAAATGAGAAGGGAGGGAATAAGCAAACTCCACTAAGTTGACATCTAAGAAGGGCAATCTACTCTCAACCGAGGCTGCCATGGAATTTCTATCTGCAAAATGGAGAAGTGAAGGTAAGAAGATATTGTTTAAAAGATTATATTGGAAGTTGGCAAGTCGAGAACACTTTAAATCTTCTACTTCACTAAGAATATCCTTAGAATACCGGCTATGCAGAATATCTGAATTAAGACTTTTAAGTTCAAATTTATAGAGCGAAGACTCTTTATTCAAGAGGGTAAAGAGGATTTTACCAAGCTTTGAAATAGAAGAACCTTTCTGCTGATATCTGAGATAATCAGGTAATTCAGCAGATAGACGGGTAAAATCTCTTTGCTTGATTAAATCTGCATAATAACGGTAAAAAGCATGATTATAGCCGGCTGTAATTTCATCACTACCTTGACCATCTAAGACGACAGTTACTCCACTTTGCTTAACCTTCTGCATTACATAGTATTGGGTAACCGGACTTGAACCAATCACCGGAGCATCATGCAGATAAGTGAGATGCTTGAAATCAGCGCTAACTTCTTGAGCTGTAGGACTAAGCAGATGTTCCTGGCAATTACAGGCATTATTAACAATCTTTATCCATTTTCGTTCATCATACTTTTCACCCTGTGGGTAATAAGCTGAGAATGTTTTAAGCTTTTTATCTGTGTATTGCACTGCCTGACAAACTATTGCAGAAGAATCTAAACCACCGCTCAGACATGAACCGACTTCTGCATCAGACCTCATTCTAAGTTTTACAGATTGCGAAAAGAGCTTCTGATACTCTCCAACGGCAGTTTCGAAATCACCTGAATAAGTATCGAATTTACTGATATCCATCTGGTAATAGCGTTTTTGAACCACACCTTGAGCACTGATTTTCATTAGGTGAGCAGGGCGGACTACCTTAATCTCATTATAGAAAGTCTCTTCTCCATATCTGACCATAGAACCGAGCTTTAGATACCTATAAATTAACTCATAATTAGGTGTGATTTCTATCCCGGCAGCGATGATCTGCTTCTCTTCTGAACCAAATATAACTCTCTCTCCATCAAGATAATAGCACAATGGCTTAATACCCCATCTATCACGGCAAAGTGTTAGCTCTTCTTGTTGGTTATCCCAAATTGCCACAGCCCACATCCCATTAAGCTTGGTAAAACAGCTATCTCCATACTCCATATACATTTTGAGCAACACTTCTGTATCGCTATTAGTGTAAAATATATAGCCTAAAGCTTGTAGTTCTTGACGCAATTCCAAATAGTTATATATCTCGCCATTGAAAACTATAGTGTAGCGAAAAGTCTCATCCTGCATAGGTTGATGACCATGTTCACTTCTATCTATAACCGACAATCTGCGAAATCCCAGAGCGAAATTAGCCGGCTCAGACTTTTCGATATGCGGGAAGATACTTTTGATTAGAGGAAGTGAATCATCACCGGAGAAGAGTTGAGGAACCGAAGAATTTACAGGTTTGAGAAAGTACCCTTCATCATCAGGTCCGCGATGCTTTATTCTATTGTTCATCTCCATTAAGATATTTAAATCTACAGCTTCATTATTAAAGTTAAAAATACCGGTTATGCCACACATTATTTATTCTTTTCCTCTATGGTTTCAATTAGTTTACTGGCTGTCATATTCTCGATTTTGCTCTCTTTGAGCATCTTTAATAGTTCTTGATAAAACTCTAATCTATCATAAGGCTTATGATTAGAGAAGTTGCCGTTATGCCATAACAGGGTAAAGACTCCGTTAAACTTTATCACTTCTGACAGAATATTCTGCAATTTAGCTAGTGCTTCTTGTTGAGAAATATCTTGATAATCAAGAATCATGCAATCCATGAAGATTAAAGGAAGTTCCCACACTTCGAGCATTCTATTTTGTTTGAAGCTAAAGAGTTTGTAGGGTAGGCACGTGCCGGTTCTGAATCCTTCTTGAGAATAGTAACCTAAAGAGGTATCGTACTTTATCCCAACTTCTTCTAAAATATCCGGAGTTATAAGTGGATCAAATCTCAGCCAATGAGAACGAACTCCCTTCACTTCGCTTCCAATAGCTTGTTCAAGTTCTTGTAAGTTCTTGTGCAGAAGTTTTTTATCCTGATTACTCTTGATAGTTAAATGCAAGCCTATTTCATGACCATAATTTGATATTTGACTCATTAACTTCTTGATCCTAGCTTCTTCAAAAGAGTAATAGGCATCTTGATGAAGAAGCCCTTTACTCAAGAAATAATAAGTAGATTTAAGCTTAAACACGCTCTCCAAAGTATGCATTTCAAAGAAATCCCATAATGGATTATTTCTCTCTGAAAACTTAAAGTATTCTCTAATGTGGGTGCCTAAATCTATAAGCTGAGTAACAGAAGGAGATATAATCAGCTTCTTACCTGCATTTAATAAATTCCAAAAAGAGTAAGTTTCAACTCTGTCAACATCATGGCTGAGAAGCAGAACAGGTTTCTCAAGTAGGTTTCTTCGCTTAAAATAGAGCTTTTGCTGCTTAGCATACTGTTCTAATTCACTGACAAGCACTGCAAACAGATAATCCACTAAAGGGATATGAGTAATGCCCAATTTATAGTTCAGCGTAGCTTCAGTTTTAATCCTTCCCAGGCTATCTCTCTCTGTTATTTCTTGTTCATAAAAAGCACTCTGTAAGCAAAATATCTGCTGTAATATATCATGAGAAAAGATAAGAGAGTTGCTTTTTTGAAAAGTATGATTATTAATATTAGGAAAGAGGGGATAGAAGATAGGAAGTTTATCTATTTGATAATCTAACCTTTTGACTTGGCGAGATAAAACAAAGATGATTTTATCACTCTGAGACTGGGCGAATTCCTCTTCTGTGATGAATACAAAGCGGTTGCTAAGGTTTTCATCATAATCACATCTAAATTTTAGATGAGTTAAAACATAATCTATCTTGGGAGTGTCTAAATATTTTCTCATAATAGATTATTTATTAATTCAAGGCAAATTTAGTCAAGAATTATGTTTACACAAAAGCAGAGGTGAATATTTTTGCTAAAAAAGAGAAGGAAGGAAGAGATGAAATATTTAAAGTATCTAGTATTAATCCTCATAGCCTTTGCTATGTTGGGATGTAGTAATCAAGGTAAAGAACAGAAAGACAAAAAGGAGAAATTCATTATGGGACCGGATGGTTTAAAGTACACTATTGATGTTGAAGGTGATGGCTTAGCAGCTAAAAAAGGCGATAAAGTGGTGGTTCACTACACAGGTTGGTTGATGGATGACACAAAGTTTGATTCATCACGCGATAGAGATCAACCATTTACTTTCCAAATTGGTGCTGGTAGAGTGATTAAAGGTTGGGAAATTGGGGTTGAAGGAATGAAGATTGGTGAAACCAGAACACTTATTATACCTTCTGAACTTGGTTATGGTGAAAGAGGTGCTCCGGGTGCTATTCCTCCTAATGCAACCATTAAATTTGAAGTTGAATTATTGAAGATTATGTAAGATCAATTAGCAATTAGCAATGAGTAATTAGCAATTGAAGAAAAAGAAGAACTTTATCCACTGATTACACAGATTTCACGGATTAAGATGATTACGGAGTCTCCTAAATCCTGAAGGGATGAAAATAGATTAGCCCAGGGTAAATCCTCTTAAAAGGATGCAACCCTGGGTACATGTTCCACATGAAAAATAACCCTGAAAGGGTGAAATAGATTGAGATAATAATACAAAACAGTAAAACTATTTAGGATTGGACAAATATAATTGTAGGGGCGAATCAATATTCGCCCTTGCTTTTTACGTGAATTTTAACAGATTTGG
>JBAYZI010000096.1:0-10581 GCA_041672585.1 Cloacimonadales bacterium (SeqCode)
CATGCCAAAATGTACTTATTTAAGCATGATAAAAGAACGGCAGACTCTTTAGCCATGCCGGGAACCATGATAACCGGCTCCAGCAATCTCTCTATCTCCGGACTTAAAACTCGCCATGAAATTAATGTTATTTTGCGCGATGAATACAAGCAAGGAAAAGCTATTTTTGATGACCTCTGGCAAGATGCTGTGGAGATTGTTACCCGGGAAAACATGTTTGACTTCACGGAAGAGGTGATTAAGAAAATCTGGTATAATAAGCTTTATAAGCCTTATTTCTTCTATGTTCGTGTGTTGCATGAATATTTCTCCTTAAATATTAATCGTGAAATCTCATTCCCGGCAGCAATTACCAAAGGTAAATTCTTTGATTTAAGGTATCAAAAAGATGCTATCAGCAAAGCCATTAAAATTATTGATGAACATAATGGTGTCATCATCTCTGATGTTGTTGGATTAGGAAAAAGTATTATTGCCTCTGCGGTTGCTTTTAATCTGAGAAAAAAGGTAATAATCATTGCTCCTCCCCACCTGATACACCAATGGGATAAAGAATATAGAACTCTTTTTGATCTTAATGCAGTTGTCTTTGGCAGCGGTTCAATTCATAAAGCTTTAGAGCATTTACATACGGTTTGGGATGATGAAGAGATCTTGGTAATAGTGGATGAAGCCCATAAATTCAGAAACGAAAGTACAGACGATTATCTCAAGCTGCACCAATTGTGCCAAGGCAATAAGGTTATGCTACTAACTGCTACTCCTTTTAACAACCGTCCACAAGATATCTTTGCCATGATTAAACTCTTCCAAATCCCTTCCCGATCAACAATCCGAACTGTAGATAATCTGTCGTTAAGGTTCACTGATTTGGTGAAGGAGTACAAGGATATAAATAAGCAGAGAATCAAGAAAAGCATTAGCAAAGCTGAATTAAAAAGCAGTATTGATGCTCTTGCCAAGAAAATCCGCTTCATCATGGAGCCTATTTTAATCAGACGCTCACGTATTGATCTGGATAAAATTAAAGTCTATCGTGAAGATTTAGAAAAGCAAAATGTTAGATATGTCTTTGCCGAACCTCCTATTCTCAAAGAGTATGACTTAGGTAAACTTGCACCCTTATATTTGGATACTTTAAACAGATTGGTCAATGAAAAAGATGGTGGTTTTATCGGAGCAAGATATAAACCGGCAATGTACATTACCAATTTTGAAGAATTTAAGAAAAGTATTACTAATGAACATGCTGATGTAGAATCAATTAGTGTGGCTCAAGCTAACCTTTCTCAATTCATGAGAAGACTTCTAGTCGGACGCTTTGAAAGCTCTGTCCACGCCTTTGAATGCACGCTTAATTCAATGATAAGCTCCATGAAAGCTATTAAAAACTATTATGAGGTTCTGAAAAAAGTGCCTATCTACAAGAAAGGAAAGTTACCGGATCCGGAAGATATCTTTGATGATTTGAATGATGATGCTAAGCTTGATCTGGAAAACTACACTTTTGAAGAAGAACTGCAAAAAGAGATTGAAAAAGGACTTATTTTCATTCCGGCAACAGAATTGCAACCTAAATTTATAGAAGACCTAAATCATGATATGGACTTACTGACAGATATTTATAAACAGTGGTTTGGAAAAGGTAACTGCCAAGACCCGAAACTGGAGAACTTCACCAAAGAGATTAGCAAGCAACTAAGAGAAGATCCGAAGCGAAAGATAGTTGTCTTTAGTGAATATGCAGATACTGCCAAATATCTATTTAAGCATGTGAAGGATATAGCCGGAATAAAACCTATCTACTATTCAGGTTCTGAAGCAGAAGCTGTTAGAAAGAGAATCAAAGAGAACTTTGATGCTTCTGCCAAAACTCAAAAAGATGATTATAACATTATTATCGCTACAGATGCTCTTTCCGAAGGTGTTAATCTAAACAGAGCCGGAACCGTGTTCAACTATGATATCCCTTACAATCCAACACGCGTAATTCAGCGGGTCGGGAGAATCAATAGAATCGGTATAATGCTCTTTGAAAAGCTCTATATCTACAATTACTTCCCTACCGATATTGGTGAAGACCTGATTAGAAAAAAGGAAATTTCCACCCTCAAGAAAACTATGATTGATACGCTTCTAGGTGATGATACCAAGGTTCTCACAAGTGATGAGGAACTGATTTCTTACTTCCATGAACAGTATAATCAAGCTTTGAAGAATCAGGAAAGTGAATCTTGGGATACGCAATTTCAAAATGAATACTTTAATCTTCTCTCTAATCACCCTGAAATAGTAGAGAAGGCTCTGGCAATAGAGTATAGAAGTAGAATCAGACGAACAGTAGAAACAGAGCGTAAAGGGGTGCTGATCTTTGGTAAGAAGGGCGAAGACTTCACTTTTAGACTTGGGCTAAATCCCGATGAATCAGAAGCTTTAACAGCGGAAGAGGCACTAAAACTATTTAAAGCCGAAATATCAGAAGACCCCAAAGAGGTTTCCTCTACTTTTGATGCAATTTACCAAAACACCAAAGCCAATATGTATATAAATAGAACGACACCTTCTTCCAAAGGAAAAAGAGCACGTGTGCTAAATAAGCTAAAAGCTCTGATTAAACTGTGCCAAGAAGAGAGAGATTATCTTGAAGATCTCTACACTGTTGCGCAAGAGCTAAATTCTCTCCCTGATGTAGTTTATAATATTATCAGGAAAGTCCATGAGGATTCTCTCCAAGCAGATATTGCAGAGTTGAAGCAAGAAGTACCTCACGCTTATCTGAATACGATTATCCAGAAAGCCAGAAAGATTGATGAAGGTTCTGAATCCTTAATCCTCTCTGAAGAGCTGATTTAAGAGAATAAAAGATGTTCCTCTACAAAGTCCCGCAAGGACGAAATTTGTCAGCAAGAGAGTCTATCGTAAGAAGCTTTAGCGAAATAGGATGCAAGCCCCTTGATAAAGATGGAAATATAAAAGAGCCCTACAGGGGCGACATAAATAAAGTGATTAATCAGAATGAGCAAAACCAAAATAAACTTAGGAATAGGCTAACACCATGAATAATATTCTAAATACGCCATATGATCGTGAAAAGTGGATTTCATTCTTAAAGAATAAGTTTCTACCGGAAGATTTTGTCTTGAAAAGAGAAAAGTTTGCAATAGATTTTAAATCAAAGTATATAAAACCACAAGCTTATTGGATTGGAGATTGCTCCTCGCTTGATGATTTAGCAGTGATAGAACTGGAGCATGAATCTGAAAATGATCCCAGAATCAGCGTTTCCAGAGATGCCTTTAAACTAATGGCAGAGCATCAACTTAGCAAAGCTTTGTTCTTCTTTAAATCAAAAGTTTCCAATAACTTCAGGTTCTCCTTAATTACTCTCGATTTATCGCTAAAAGGTGATAAAGAAGAGTATAGCTACTCCAATCCTAAAAGATACTCTTTCTTCCTGGGTAAAGAGGCAAAAGACCATACTCCAAATGAGTTTCTGATTCAAAAAGGAAGGATTAAAGATCTTGATGATCTCCAACAGAGATTCTCTATTGAAGTTGTTAACAAAGAGTTTTATAGTGCAATTCAGCTTTTATTCTATAAGCTTGTAGGTGGCAAAGTAAGACAAGGCTCTAAGAATGTCGAACTTGAACCAATGCTCAAGCTTCCTGCTACGGCTAATCACAAAATTAACCAAGAGTTTAGTGTCAGATTAATCGGGCGTTTAGTCTTTTGCTGGTTTCTAAAAAAGAAAAAGTCAGACAAAGGCATACCGCTAATCCCGGCAGATATTTTATCTTCAGGAGCGATCAAAGAAAATTACTACCATAATATTATCGAACCACTCTTTTTCAATCTTCTAAATACACCCATTAAAGAGCGTAAGCAAGAGTTTAGAAGTACTTTGTATGATATGATTCCCTTTCTGAATGGCGGACTGTTTGACCCCAATCTGCACCAAGACTACTATGATTTAGGACCTGACGGCAAATCTTACCACCTTAATACTCTTGTTATCCCTGATATTTGGCTAAAAGAATTTGTCTCCCTGCTAGAAACCTACAACTTCACTATTGATGAAAACACCTCAATTGATATTGAGTTATCTGTGGACCCGGAAATGCTGGGAAGAATATTTGAAAACTTACTCGCGGAGATTAATCCGGAGACAGATAAGACGGCGAAAAAATCTACAGGCAGTTACTATACTCCAAGAGCGATTGTTGAATATATGGTTGATGAGTCCCTTTCTGAATTTTTCCTTTCAAGAACAAATATTAGTGAAACGAAAATTAGAGATTTATTAGACTACACTATAGAAGAAGTTGAGCTAACAGATTCTGAGAGATTAAGCTTATTTGGTGCAATAGACGGATTGAAAGTTCTTGATCCGGCTTGCGGGTCTGGAGCATTTCCCATGGGTGTTCTACAAAAGCTAATTCTTGTGTTACAAAAGATTGATCCTGATTCAATAGAATGGGTAATAAGGCAATTAGCTCAAATCTCTGACGAATTGACAAAGAAAGCTTTAGATGAAAAATACATGAATGAAAATTGGCGCTATAAGCACAAAATGGGTGTCATTAGAAAATCAATATTTGGTGTTGACATACAGTCAATTGCAACTGAAATTTCCAAACTGAGATTGTTTCTTACTCTGATTGTAGACGAAAATATTATTGATACCAAGCCTAACAGAAATATTAACCCACTACCAAATTTATCATTCAAATTTGTTACAGCAAACAGTCTTATAGGTTCAAGTGAAGATGAGGTAATCTTAAAGAAATACACTAAATTCAAAACCCAATTTAAAGACATTATGCGGAGGTATTTTGAAGCATCGGCACCTCTTCAAAAAAGAAAGATTGAAATCGAGTTTAAATCTCTACAAGATAAATTGCTTGAACAGTATTTCGAACCAGATGTTTATGAAATAGACATATTTAATAATAAAACAAAAACTACAAAAAAGAAAAATAACTCATTTATCGAAAAACTATTATCTTGGAATCCCTTTATTGATGAACCTACTGGTTGGTTTGACCCAAAATGGATGTTTGGAGAAGAACAAGGATTTGACATTATTATAGGTAATCCTCCTTATGGAGCAAAAATCTCAGACATTGAAAAGAATCATATTAAAAAAAGATTAAAAGACACATCAAACCCAAACTCTGCTTCTTATTTTATAGATATAAGTAAAAATGAGTTTTTGGCTGATAAAGGTATTTTAACTATGATTGTTCCAAAATCTATGCTTTACTCAGCTAGTTGGTTTAGTTTAGTCAAAGCTTTACTTCCAAAAATAACATCAGTTTTAGATGTAGAAAAAGGATTCGAAGATGTTCTACTCGAACAAGTTGCTTTTACTTATTCCTCTTCAACAACTTCTCATTACAAAGCTTTTAAATTTGATGTAAAAGAAATCTACCAGAAATGTGTAATTAATAAAAAACTTGTAGATAAACTAGAAGCTTTAATATGTGATGTAAACAAATTAGAGATTGATGTTTTTTTAAATAGGATAATTAAGCTAGACAGATTAAATACTATTTCAAAGACAACAAGAGGGGTACCATTCCAAAAATTTTTAGATGAAACCGGTGATTTTAAAGTTATTGGAGGAAAAGACATACAAAAGTTTAACATAAATAGCACAAAAGGTTACTTATCGAAAGAAATTATTGACTCAAACAAAAAAGTAAAAAGTCTGCTTTTACCCAAAATCGTATCACAACGATTAGTTGCTCATGTTCAGTTTCCATATCCGCATATGAAGATTATAGCTACAATAGATCTCCATGGTGATGTTTTAGGTGTTGATACTGTAGAAAACACTTTCATAACAGATAATAAGTACTCTTACAAATATTTAGTTGCTATTATAAATAGTAAATTCATTAGTTGGCATTTGTATAAGTTCGTTTTCTGTTCTGCTATTAGGACGGTGGACTTGGATGATTACTACATTGGAAAATTACCAATTATATTATATGACAAACAAACAGTCTTTGAAGATATAGTAGATTTGATATTACAAAAGAAAACTGAGGTAAAAGATACACAAACTGAAGAAAACCTAATCGACTTGATGGTCTACAAGCTTTATGCTTTAACCTATGCAGAGGTTAAGATTGTTGATCCTGAGATTGATAGTGTTTTGGCTGAATTTGGTTTATCAGCAGAGCAATATGAGTCTATGAGTGTGGAAGATTTAGGCAATCTCCAGTATTCGTAGGGGTAATCCCTTGTGGTTACCCTCTTCCCGGAGATTAACAGGTGCAGATTAAGACAAAGGAAACTAAATAAATGGCTATAGATAATGAAACAAAGTTGGCAGTATTAAACGAGAAATTTCTCTCTAATTATTGCCAAGTTTCTATTGATTCCTTTCAGGGATATTTTATTTTGGGCATTTGTACCTGGGGTTAATCCTTGAAATACAAGGATACAACACCCAGGCTAGTCTATTTATTCCCGCTGGGGAATTGAGTTGAAGACCACACCCCGCCGAAATCCGGCACCCCTCTTGAGTCTTCGCTAAAGCTTCGCCTTCACACGCCAGAGATTCGCTTTGCGAATGAAGAGGGGAATTAAGAGAATACGGGCAAGGATGCCTTTTCAATTAGCAATGCGCAACGAGAAATGGTTAGAAAATGACCCTTAACACAGAGTTACACAGGAGTCTTCGCTAAAGCTTCGCCAACCCAGGGAGGGCAAGAGGAGTTTAACAGAGTTTTAAGAGGAAGAAAAATTAGTCCTCTGATTAAACTGGGACTAAACATGTTAAATCCCTTTAGGGATAAATAGTTTAGCCTGTGTGTTGAATTCTTGTATTTCAAGAATTAACCACAGGTACGGATGTCAAAAACAGACATATCCCTGACCTGTGCCGGCATAGCTTTTAGCGAAGACGCAAGGGGATTAATAGAAAAACGGTCAAATTATTCAGGACAGGACAAAAAACCCTTTTCTTTGCTTTTAGCAATGTGGGGACAGGGGTGTCTTTTATGGAATGAATGCATCTTGCATTCACCAGGCTATGTTTCATCTTAAATCCCTTTAGGAATCAATAGTTTAGCCCGGTGGTTGAATCCTTGTATTTTGAGGATTAACCTCGGGTACAGATACCAAAATTAAACTATACCTGAAGGGGATAAATAGGATTTAGGGAATCTCAATCTCTTGCTGCAGCAAGATTTGTCTTTATCCCTCTGCAAGGGAAAGAGTTAATACGGACGGGCCGTCCGCAATCCCAGTTAAAGTCGCCCGTAAAGACCTCACTCCGTAGATAAATTAGACGCAAAATGTTGCGTCTCTACAGAAAATTCGTGGCAAAATCTCTTTATTTCCTCCTCTTTTCCATTATTTTCTTTACAAAAAACATATCAAGTCAGAAAATGGAATCTAAAATTAATGTAACTAATTAGTCACTAAATCGTTATTATATAATATACAAAACTAAAACAAGAAAAAGGAGAGGAAGCAATGATTCGGCTGGAAAATCTTGTTAAAGATTATGGAACTGTGCGTGCCGTGAATTCCATCGATTTCGAAATTAATGAAGGCGAGATACTTGGTTTCTTAGGTCCTAATGGAGCTGGGAAATCAACTACATTGAAGATGATAACCTGTTATCTTAATCCCACTGCAGGCAATATTCATGTTGGAAAATACAATGTTGTGGAAAATTCTGCAGAGATTAGGAGTATGATTGGTTATTTACCGGAAACTAATCCTCTATACACAGAAATGACAGTTTACGATTATCTTAAATATGTCGCTACGATGAGGAATATTAAGGGTAAAGAATTCAATACAGCATTCAAAAGAACTATTGATAAATGTGGGCTTAAAGAGGTTGTAGCAAAACCTATTCATACTCTTTCTAAGGGTTTTAAACAGAGAGTAGGCTTAGCTCAAGCTATTATTCACAACCCCAGAATACTGATTTTGGATGAACCTACTTCCGGTTTGGATCCTAACCAGATTGTGGAGATTAGGGAGTTAATTAAAGAGTTGGGAAAAGAGAAGACTGTGGTTCTTTCCAGTCATATTCTGCAAGAAGTGCAAGCTCTTTGTGATAGAATTATCATTATTAACCGGGGCAAAATAGTTGCTGACGGTTCCCAAGCAGATTTGACAGAAGATTACTCTAACAGAGCACGCTTGATTATTCAAGTTGATGCTTCCCAAGAAGATTTAACTAAGATCAGTGGTGTAATTCCCAGTGCTAAATTAGTCAGCTGTAAAAGTATCTTAGACGGCTTTAATGAAGCTGTTTTTGAATATACACCTACTAATGATGTGAGAAAAGAGATTTATAATTATATAAAACAGCAAGATTGGACATTATTAGAATTCCACAGAGATTATATCAGTCTGGAAGAGGTATTTAGATCACTTACTATTGAAGGAGGAAACAGATAATGCATTACATCAAAACTATTGCTCTGAAAGAGTTTACTTCATTCTTCAAATCTCCCGCAGCCTATATGGTGCTGATTGGCTTCCTGTTAATCACAGGTTGGTTCTTTGCTAATCCTCTGTTCTTGATTAATCAATCAGATTTAAGAACCTTGTTTAGCATCATCCCGACTATTTTCTTAATCTTTATCCCTGCTATTACCATGGGATTAGTTTCTAAAGAGAATAACAACGGAACAATTGAACTCTTATCTACTATGCCTGTGAAATCCTCGGAAATAGTGTTAGGTAAGTTCATTGCCGGCTTGGGTTTAATCTGCGTAGGATTATTATTATCCTTGATTCACCCAATCACAATTATGCTAATCGGAACCAATGTTGATGCCGGTGCTATGTTCTCCGGTTACCTTGGTTTACTGCTTTTGGCTGCCGGCTATTCTGCAATCGGACTCTTTGCTTCTTGCTTAACCAAGAACCAAATTATAGCCTTTATTATTAGCTTTGTGATAATCCTATTCTTCTATATTTTAGATTATGCACTTATCTTTATTCCACCGGCAATGTCGGGAATATTCCAATACTTGAGCATTAATTATCACTTCTCCAATATTGCTAAAGGCGTTATTGATACACGAAATCTTATCTATTTTGGTTCTATGATATATGCGTTTTTATTCTTAGCAAGCACAACCTTAGATTTGAAAAAGAGATAGGAGGAACAAATGAAAAAATCTTTATGGATAAATATTGTCATAATAGCAGTTATTATAATCGTCTTGAACCTTATTTCTGTCTCTATGTTTCATCGCTTTGACCTTTCCAAAGGAAGCATGTTCTCTCTTTCCAAAACATCAAAAAGCACCTTAGAAGATCTTAGTGACAGACTTGTGGTAAAAGCTTATTTCTCAAGCAATCTGCCTCCGGAATATGCTGATGCTCGCCGTTATACCAAAGATCTCTTAGATGAATATTCTGCTTATTCCAAAGGGAAGTTAAAGTTTGAATTCATCGATCCGGGTTCTGAAACTGAACTTAAAGAGGAAGCTCAAAAGAATATGATTAGTCCTGTGCAAATGAGGATTAATGAGAATGATAAGTTTGAAGTTAGAGATGTCTATATGGGCTTGGCTTTCCTTTATCAAGGCAAAACAGAGACAATACCTTTAGTGCAGAAAACTCAAGGCTTAGAGTATGATATTACTTTGACTATCAAGAAGTTAGTTTCAGAGAAACAAAAGAGTATTGCTGTCTTCAAACCAGAAGATGTAAATAGAGATATGTGGGGCAGAGCAAAAGATAACTATGCTACCTTTAACTCTGTTGTTGCTGAAGGTTACACTATTAATAACAGCGACTTAACTTCTCCTCTTGATGATACAGTAAGCGGATTAATTATTACCGGACTTACAGATTCGTTAAGTGCTGAGCAACTTCATAATCTCGACCAATTCATCATGAAAGGTGGAGCTGTTGCTTTCTTCCAAGATCGCGTCAGAGCAAGTGTGCAAACTCAACAAGCCCAAGTGATTGAATCTAATTTGTTTGATTTACTCGAGCATTATGGTATCAAGATTAAGCAAAACTTGATTGGTGATGCTAATTGCGGTCAGGTAAGTGTTAGCAGAAGACAAGGTATGTTCTCAGTGAATACTCCTATCGAATACCCCTTTATTCCTATCATTTCTAGCTTCAATAAAGATGCTGAATTAGTAGGAAATATTGATGTGATGATGATGGTTTTCGCTTCTGAATTAGATGATTCTAACCTTCCTGCCAATGTTGAATTTGAACCCTTAATGTATTCATCAAACAATACTAAAAGAATTAGAGCACCGCGTTTTGATATCAATGTAAATAATTATATGAATGTAGATCTCAAGCAGCTGCTCAATGAAGAAAGAGCAATTCTGGGTGGTGTATATAAGGGAAGTTTTAAGAGCTTCTTTGAGAATGACCCCTACTTTGAGGATAATATTAATGAATCTGCACCAACTAAAATAGTCTATATCCCGGATAGTGAAATCCTTCTGGATGATGCAGGGGCAGGTACTAAAACTAATATGGAGTTTGTGCTAAATACTTTGGATTACATCTCGGGTGATTCTTCTCTGATTCAATTACGCTCCCGTGGGGTTGAATATAAGCCATGAAAGC
>JBAYZI010000097.1:0-10170 GCA_041672585.1 Cloacimonadales bacterium (SeqCode)
ATAGATATACTTAGGAAATCTTCTTAATGTTAAATCTGAAATTTCTTGTGTCATAGTTTTGAGCTACTCCTTTAATAATAATAATTATATATCGATATTATATGTCAAGTACTTTTTTGTGTAAATACTGTTTATTACCTAAGAACGATTTTAATCTCTCTTCTTAGTGTATAAATTCCTTAGGAATAAAACGCCCGAAAGGTCTATTAAAAGTGAAAAGGATTGATTTTAAGAGTATTTACTAATCACTGTGCTTATTATTAAATGGTTCAACTATTTGCTCTCTCTAGCACATTTCTTAAAGAGATAGTACTATTCACTAAATCAAGTAAAATATCGATATATCTTTCACTACTTCTTTACATGCCGGGCAAACTTAGAAGCTTTTCCAACACTTCTTTTCCTATTATTTATATCTTGCTAAATATTCTTCCTGTAAAAGAACATATAAGAAATTAATCAGAATTAAGAATGAAGTTGAGATTTATTTGCTCAGAAAGTAGAAGTTATTTCTAAAATAAAAAAGCCTGCATAGCAGGCGTAAGAAAAATGGTGGACCCAGAGGGAATCGAACCCCCGACCGTCCGGTTATGAGCCGGAAGCTCTACCAACTGAGCTATAGGTCCATTTATATTTAATATCTTTAACAAATTTGTTTAGTCAAAATGGAAAACTTATAAATAATGTCAAGTTAAAATTTACTTAGATTTAAGATTAGTCTTAGCATAAGCAGTGTAATTCATTAATTTATAGATAAATAGCTCTAACTAATTGAGTTTCCCCGAGATTTAAAACTTTACATTTTGTAGAGATAAAGGTTAATAGAAGAATAAATAATTAGTTTTTTCTCAATATCCATTTATATTAATAATAAAAAACTAGTAAGGTAGGGATATTATGTTGTTAAAAAGAAATCTATTATTGTTGTTGTTGATATTGTTAGCTGTGCTGGGTTGTACCCAAAAGAAGCCTGACAATGCCCATAATAGTCAGAATGCGTTAGATTGGCAAGGATTCTATCAAGGAATTATACCTAATTCTGACGCCAATGGCACTTACACAGATATTGAATTGAAAGAAGATTTGACCTTTATTAAAAGAACCAAAGAACCGGGTGAAGATGAAAAGCTATTTGTTGCTGAAGGTACTTTTACATGGTCTAAAGATGGAAGTAAAATAGTGTTGGAAAGTGATGCTGAAAGTAGAACTTCTACTCTTGTTGTTCAAGAAAACAGACTTGTCTGGTCTAATATTCAAGGTAAAACAATAGATAAAAAAGATCAAGAAGATTATGTTCTGTCCCAAATCCCTGGTATTTTGGTTGAGAAAGAGTGGATGGTAACTAAGATTAAAAACAAATCAGCCAAAATCACTCCGATAGGCGATAACCTCTACGCTTATTTCCATTTCAGTAATGACGAAAATAAGTTTTATGGCTTTAGCGGATGTAACTTCTTCAGAGCTACCTTTCATATAAAGGGGAATGAATTGTCATTTACGCCAATTGCATCAACTATGATGGCAGGACCGAACCTCGAAATTGAAAGTGATTTGTTTCAAGGACTTGATAATGTTAGGAGTTTTGAGATTAAAGGAAGCTATTTATATCTTAGTGATGAAGCAAACAATGTTATTATAACAGCTAAAGTTGCTTCTTAGAAGATAGAAACAAGTTAGATTCATAATAATAATCTTTTTTAATTCTGTTCTTGACAGTTAATTAAATCTCTGTGTTTTATGCAAAGAAACGAAAGGGAGATATTATGCGTGGAAAAGTAATACATTATGATTGGTCAGCTAGCACAGGAATGATTTCTGGTGACGATGGCAATCGCTACTATTTTAGTAAAGATAAGTGGAAAAGTGGTAATGAACCGGTGAATGGCTTAATGGTAGATTTCGTTGTTCAGGGTGTTGATCAAGCAACAGAGGTTATCGCTATTACTCACTTTGCCAATGATGATGCAGGTGATTGGTTAGTAACCCTTCTGCTTTGTATTTTCTTAGGATATTTTGGAGTTCATAGATTCTATACAAAGCAAATAGGAATAGGAATATTACAGCTAATAACCGGTGGTGGCTGTGGAATTTGGTGGCTAATTGGCATAATAATGATCGTAACTGATTCCTATAGAGATGGTAATGGGAAACCATTGGTACGAAGATACTAAGAGTCTAAAAGCCGCTGTCGTAATAGTAGTCCTAATATTAGTTCCTATTATCCTAATTTTGATTCCCCTTGGAAGTATAGAATCAGGACCTACCTTGTGTGTCTATAAGAATATCACAGGAAGGGACTGCTGGGGCTGTGGTATGACGAGAGCTGTAGTTTCCGGACTTAAATTAGAGTTTAGAGCGGCGTATAACTTCAATAAAAGAGTTGTTGTTGTCTTTCCTCTGTTAGTTTATTTATGGTTTAAGTGGATGGTCCAGAATATCAGAACTCTAATAAGAAGAAGAACTACCAAAGCCCTTTCTTGTAGTTAAACTTAGAGCTATTGGGTAAGTTTTTCTTAGTCAGGAAGTGCTGGAATATTTCGTTAATCATGTCCGGCGAGACATTTGGTGTGCTAAGATCTATTAAGAAGCTATTAAACTCTTTTATTTTATCTAAGAAGCTAAAGATACAGACAGGTTCTGTGGGATAAGTAAGAGTAAGTTTACCTTTTCTCTTAATGAGATAGTTATTCTTATTATCTTTTATGGTTCTTTCTGTAACCGGCATTCTGGAGGAGAAGAGGGCAGGAGTAAAGAAGATAGGGACTATTCCATCTCTGTTTTTATAGTGATGAAGGTTAGGAATATCATTTTCTAAAGGCAGAATAAACTCTGAAATCCCCCAACTCTTGAGTTGCGTAATTGCCACATCATTTAAAGCGTAGATATTCTCATTAGAGATTACGCTACACTGCTTAGGTATTAATAATAGCTGAGAAATATGACTGATAGCGAAGCTTCTAAAACCATTAGAATATAGAACCTCAACCTTGCTTCTGATTAGCTTAATATCTGCTTCCGGAATAAACAAAGGCAGTTCCCAAATTATCATATCTCTATGCCTAGCATACTCATCTGCATCACTACTCTTAAACTCTAATAGAGAAATCAGATAATGATGTTTTAACTTTGTCTTAGGGATATTCTTAATCTCTTGATATGAATTTAATCTGATATATAGCTGTGAACTCTGATTATTAGAGCCTTTAGTGTGAGTTGAAACAAGTGTGTTTAGTTCATTATTAGGAATATCAGGCAAGTTTCTTTTCTTGAACGAGAGAGGATAGCTTTTGTTCTCGCCACTACTCACTTTATAGATAGAAACACTTCCTGAGAAAGATGGTTGCGGGGATATAATCACATCAGTAGCTGAGAGTATTTCGGTTATGGTATAGGTTACAGAATCATCTTCTCCTGCATAAAGTTTAATCTTATCTCCATTAGTAACATCACATTCAGCATGGCACATAATCTTATCTGCACTAATATTTCCGGTTCCGATAAGAATCCCGGCAAAAGGCTGATTAGTTATTGCTTCACTAATATTACCACCCACAAAGTAAGAAGTCTTGTTTCTGCCATAATCTTCATCTAAAATCTGCACAGCTTCACTAATCTTATCCGGAGAATCTAATGCCAAACGATATGCCTTAACTACTTGCTCAACATACTCGGGGCGTTTCATTCTTCCTTCTATTTTCAAGGATTTAACGCCAGCATCAGCTAATTGAGGCAGATAGTTAATCAACTCCATATCTTTTAAACTAAACAGATGCTCTTTTTTACGCTTAGTGATGTTAAAAGCTCTCCGACACGGCTGTTTGCACTTCCCACGATTAGCGCTCATTCCCCCTAGATAACTGGAGAATAAGCAAGATCCGGAAAGTGAATAACACAAAGCTCCGTGCACAAATACTTCAGTCTCGCCTTTTTGTGAACAAGCTTTTATCTCGGAAAGAGTCAGCTCTCTGGCTAAAATGGATCTTTCTATACCGTTTTTAGCAGCAAACTCAGTTCCTAAAGAGTTATGAATCCCAGCTTGGGTAGAAAGATGAAGGTGTTTATAGTTTAGTTTTTGCAGAAAGTAGAAAAGTGTAATATCTTGAATGATAATAGCATCAGGTTGGCAAATTACTATTTTATAGAGTAGCTTCACTAAATCCTTAATCTCGTTATTCTTAATTAAAGTATTCAGGGTGAGATAGCACTTTACATTACGCTTATGGCAATAATCAATAATGTCTGACAACTCTTCAATTTTGAAGTTTTTAGCTCTACTACGGGCATTGAAAGATTCTAAGCCAAAATAGATTGCATTACAGCCGGAATCTACTGCTATATAGAGTGATTCAGGACTTCCTGCCGGGGCTAATAATTCGATATCTGACATTATTGATTATTCCTTTATGTTTATAAACTTATTTTACGATATAGTTCTTTAACTTTAGCAGAATCTACTGCAACAGGATTTGAAGCCATATTTCTTGTCTGCATCACTTGCTCTGTCATAGAATCTATTAACTCATTATCAAGCTTCTTATTAAGCACTAAATCAAACTTATCCAACCAGGTAAAGAAGTCATTTAAAGTAATGTTTAAATAGGCTAATAAATCTTGCATCTCTTGCTCTACTGCGGGGTAGTAGAGGTTTATCATATCTTTCATCACAATCCCGTTAGCCATTCCGTGAGGTGTGCCAAATTGAGTAGTTAAAGGGTAACCAATGGAGTGCTGAAGCGTGGTTCCACTATGGGCAATTACCATTCCGCCATACAGAGAAGCTTGCATTAAGGCGTCTCTATGCTCATAATTATTAGGGTTTTTAAGAGCATCTTCTAAGTTCTCAATAATTAGCTTAATTCCTTTGTGAATTAAAGGATAGGTTAGCTGATTTCTATTCTTGGAGAATAAACCTTCTAAAAGATGGCTCAAAGCATCAATAGAAGTGTTGATAGTAACACTCTTAGGCAAAGTAAAAGTGAATTCAGGATTAAGTACAGCAATGGTAGGAAACACTAAAGGAGTGCCAAATCCTGCTTTCTTTTTGTTAACACTATCGGTAAGAACGCTATATTGGGTAGCTTCTGTGCCAGTACCTGAAGTGATAGGCACCGCCATAAGAGGCAAGGCAGCCGAAAACTTCTCCGGCTGGTATATTTCATCTATGTTGAGATTAGAGCCACGGAGGATAGCAATTCCCTTTGCTGCATCAATAGGAGAACCGCCACCGATACCGATTACAAAATCACACTTTTCAGCTGCACATAAATCTGCACCTTTCGTCACACTTAATAAAGTCGGGTTTTCTTCAATCTCAGCATAAACACTATATTTAATATTTAATTGTTTCAAGGTAGCAATTGTTGCATCTAAGGCTCCACTTTTTAGAGCTGAGCTTTTTCCGGTAACTATTAAGGCTTTTGTACCTAAAGTTTTTATACTTTCAGCAGCTTCGTTCATTGCCTGCTTTCCATAAAATATCTTTGTTGGTATGAAGAAATTCATAAAATCACCTCTTATTTAATTATTATTTATTCTAATTTAATAGATACATTATAATCGTCAAGAAGTTTAAGCCTAAACTTAATCTCCAATAATATACAAAAGATTCGGCATCGGCTAAACCTATATATTTTATCAAGGTATGCTAATAAATTATTCTTAAAAACAACGCTAATTCTCTTCTACTTCCTAAATATTTAAGTAGTGAATAAGATAAATATTGACATAGATTTTAAGGCAAAGTCCATAAAATAGAGAGAGTTAAAGTAAAAAAGAAGATAGTTTTTATTTTAATGCTTGACTTTATTTATTAAATTGCTAATTTTGATAAACGAAGAGTTAAATTGAATTTAAAATAGATATTTATTATTTTGAAAACGAATTTTGTTTAAAATATTAAGTGTAATCGTGGAGGATTTACATGAAGAAATACTTTTTAGTATTAGTGGTAATTGCGACTTTATTAACCGGTTGTTCCGTGTTTAAGGAAAATGATTCATTAAGTCCAAAGTCTAAGAGAGCTCTTAGAAATGGGAATATTTACTTTGCCCAACAAAACTTAGTGAAGGCAAGAGGCTTTTTAGTTGAAGTGTTGGAAGATTATCCAAATCACCTGGAAGCCAATAAAAAGATGGCTGACATTCACTATTTTGAAGCAGAAAATAATGACAAAATAGCCTATGAAAGCTATTTAAAAGCTCATGATGAATATCAAATAGTTTATAACCAGCTTAAAGATGTTGGACGCGAAGATATGAGCCGTGATGAAAGAAGATGGTATAAGGATTCTCGTAAAAAGATTACTTCCATCCATGCCAGAATACTCATTCTTGCCAATAAAGAATATGAGCTTTATAAAACAGAGCAAATTGGCGATAGAGATGAGATAATCAGCAAGTATTATAATTTAATTGATTTAGAAAAGGACAACCTTGATCCATATAAATTCTTAACTGTTATCTTGAATAATCAAAAAAGAGATTTGAGAATGGCAGAAGGTGAAGATAATGAATTTGAAATATCAAAATTAGATAATGAAATTCTTTATCTCTTATCACAATGGGTTAGAATTGATCCTAATAATCTTGAAGATAGAACTACATATGCTAAGCAACTTTATGCTTTGAAAAGATATGATGAAGCTATTGAACAAGCTAATGAATTAATTAAACAAGATCCTTACAATTATGATCATTATGATCTATTTGCCAGTATTGCTGAACTTCAAGAAGATTACCAAGCAGCTTTCGATAAAATGGAAGAAGCTAATAGTTTGATTCCTGAGAATGTTAAAATATATGGTTCTTTGATTTACTTTGCTCAGAAATTGAAAAACAATGAAGCATATTTGAATTACAGTAAGAATTTAATAGAAATTGAAGCTTCTCCAGAGAATTTGAGTACTTTTGCTAGCTTCTTATATACTAATAAAATGTGGGATGATTTATTAATATATTCAGAAAAATGGTTTATGGTAGATAAGAAGAATAAAACACCGGCTCAATTTGCAGCCTTTGCAGCTCAAAAAACCAAAGACACTAATAAATATAATTTCTACGCTAAGAAATATAAAGAGTTAGATAGTTAATAGTAATAGTGTTTAATATATAATAAAAAGAGGTTCGCAAGAACCTCTTTTCTGTTTTAAGATTTATTTTAAATCCCTAATGTAAGACCTCATCCCCGTCAACTGTCAAAGCTCTTCGGGTATTTTATAGAGAGGCAACATTTTGCGTCTTCTTAATTTAAGACCACACCCCGCTGGAAATACCAGCACCCCTCTCCGGAGACCTTGCTTCGCAAGGGAAGAGGGGAATTAAGAGTCCCGTATCTATTTTAATCTTTCTTAATCCGTGAAATCTGTGTAATCAGTGGATAGATTCTTTATTCTTTTCATTATGAATTATTAACTATTAATTATTAATTAAAGTTTCAGCAGTTCTTTCTTCTCATTAACCCAACTATATTTTACTTCACCTACAAATATAGTGTGATCTCCTGAATTAACCTGTGTAACAATCTTACATTCAAAATTAGCCACAGCTTCAGTCAGGATAGGAAGTTTCTTTAGTTTTCCAGGAACAGTTTTGAGCTGTAACTCTGCAAATTTATCATAATCTCTACCTGATTTTGTTCCACAATATATTAGATCTTCTTTCATTTCTGAAGAGGGGATTATTAAATTAAAGTATCTATTTTGTTGCAGAGCTTCGTGAGAATATCTTTGATGTCCAACTGAGATGGCGAACATGGGCGGATTGATGGATGTCTTCATGTACCATTCCAAAGTAATAATATTTGGCTTGCCATCAGCCTGTTCTACAACAGCAAGAGCAACTCTTTTGTGTCGATTGCTTGCAATATAAGCTTTTTCAAATTCTGCAATATGCATGTTTTCTCCTCTGGTTTTTAAAAGAAATACTATTCAGATCGAATGATTTAACAAATTATATTTAATTTGCTGAAAGTAGTTTTGGCGAGAAATACCTGATTAAAATCAATCCTAAGGGGGCAGTAATTACTATGGAAAGCACAGCTAAGGCTAATATCGTTTCACCTTCAGCAATCCCCATTTTGAGTGCCACACCACCTAACGCAGCCTGAACAGTTGCCTTTGGTATATATGCTATTACGCAAAATAGTTTCTCTTTCTTAGTGAGATTAGAAAAACTTGTTGCTATGATAACCCCGATAGACCTGGCAATTAACGCTATAGAAATAACTAATAGCCCCCGTAACCCTGATGTCAAGGCTACATCTAAATCTACAGCTAAACCTATTAGGACAAACAGTATAATCTCGGCAAATATCCATATTTGGGAAAGCTTATTAGCTAAATCATGGGCAATTGAGTTTTCTTTTTCTAAAATAATGAACCCAACCGTCATGACTCCTAAAAGAGCTGCACTGTGGAGAATGTCACCAACTTGAACTAATAACATCGAAAGTGTAAGCAAAACTAAAGTTTTTTCTGTAGCTTTTATGTGTTCTCTTCTCTTTTTAAAGTAATAGATTAAGATGTATCCTGCGATAATCCCAGGTATTATTCCCAATAATAAGGAAAGAGGAATGTTGAATAAAACACGACTAATAGAAGCTTCTTTTTGAGTTATTAAGCTCAAGAAGATGCTAAAAAAGGTTATGGCAAACACATCGTCAATAGAAGCACCTGCTAAAACTATAGTTGGCGCTTCTCTTTTCTGTCCTAACTTTTTCTCTTTTATTTCTAACATGGAAGGTACAATCACTGCCGGAGATACAGCCGATATCATAAACGCTGTTAAACCGGCAACTTTAAAAGAGAAACCAAAGAAGTGATGAAGCAAAAACATTAATGTTGCCCCTTCAAATATACAAGGAATAAAGCTCATTAATAAGGCAGTTACTCCGACTTTCTTTAAGGTTTTTTTACTTATACCAAGTCCGGCTCTGAGAAGAATTACAATCAACGCAAAGGATTTTAAAAAAGGTTCTGCTTCAAAGATTAATGGCGGTATGGCATCTCGCTTAAAATAAGAAAAGACTATGCCAAACATTAACATTCCTAACACTGAGGGAAGTTTAAGCTTGGTAAAGAGCTTCCCCGCAAACCAACCACCTAACAACAACACTACTACAAATAAGTTTATTCCCATATTATTTTCTCCATAAAAAAAGGACTCCTAAAAGAATATTGTACAATTCTCTTAGGAGTCATCAGCCATTTTATAGGCGGTTATGGTGAACTCCATCACCTTAATTACATATATTTATAATTATAAAATAGAGTCAAGAAGATTATTTGTGAATCTCAGTATTGAGGCTGTAGTGGAGCACTCAAGGGTAGCGCGATTAGTTCCCGTTGGTAGTACGAGATGGGTATAATGGTCACAAGGAAGGCATTGAGAGGCCAGATGTTGGAGGTGGAAAAAGAGGGAGACGCACAATATTGCGTCTCCTTAATTTAAGACCTCACCCCGCCTGTCGGAATCCCTCCCCATGTCCTTGCTAGGCAAGGAGTAGGGGATTTAAAGAGGGTTCGTAATCATCTTAATCCGTGTTCATCCGTGGCTAAAAAGAGGGCACCCACAAGGGGCACTCCCTACATTATTAATTGAAATAGGGGTTGCCTATTTCATCAAAATCATTTTGTTAGTTTGAGAATTTCCATCACTTTTTAAACGATAGAAATAGACACCTGACGCAACATGCTTGTTGTTATTATCTCTTCCATTCCAGACAACTGAATGCTTTCCTGAGATAAGATTATCGTTAATTAGTGTCTTCACTTTCTGTCCTTTTAGATTATAAACTTCCAACTTCACTAATCCTGAGTTTGGCACATTAAAGGCGATAGTTGTTTCGGGGTTAAATGGATTTGGATAGTTCTGTAGTAAATTCAGAGTAAGAGGTTCAGAATCGTTATTATCATTATCGACAGTAGTGAAATCAAGCATTTGGGCATATAAAGAGCCAAACCTTGGATAAGCGTCAGCTTCCTGAACCCAAGTGAACATAGTTTTGTTATTAGCCAGGCGGGTAGTACTTGCAACGAGTTGAGCTTGAAGGCTATCATAGAGTTGAACTCCGTTTGCATCTAGGAGTAAAGCCCCGGTACTATTAATTAAGTTAACTTTTAACTTTGCTCTATAATTATTTAATTCACTCCAAGTTGCCACAAGGAAATCATTA
>JBAYZI010000098.1:0-10106 GCA_041672585.1 Cloacimonadales bacterium (SeqCode)
TTCCCCTCATGCGGAGGGGTGGCAGTGTATTCACTGACGGGGTGGTCTCTTAATTCCCTTCTTACTAGGAACGCATTTATTGGAAGCTCAAACTGGTACAGAAGATTATGTCGCCCTTTCAGGGCTGTTTTTGATTTTCTATTATACAAGGGGTTCGCACCCCTTGCTGATAAATGCCATCCCTTCGGGATTCAGGAGGTCGAATAATGATTCGCCCCTACAAGAAGAAGGGAGTTGAAGATGTTTATTCATCAGCTTTATTGATAGAGATAGAGATATGATAGGTCTTAGTTTGGAGCGGGGAATCATTAGTCTGTGTAACTTTAGGCGTTTGTTGGGCTTGCTTTTTAGAAACAGAATATCTTCCCAAAACTTCAAGCCAATTAATAGGTTTTCCCAATTTCACAACAATAAAAATAATAAGAGCAAGGGTAATAAATGGCAAAAGAGCCAAGATGATTTCAGTAAAAGTCATAATGTTCACCTCTCATAGACATAATAACAATAAGGTTGTAGATGTCAAATAATAAATTGTTTGTTACTATTGAATTTCCTAGCTCCTCTAAACCTCTCTGGGAAGGCATAGCTTTAACGACGACTCACTTTAACTTTTATCTTTTAATTTTAAGAACCACACCCCGCCGAAAATTCGGCATCCAACTTCGCTGAAGCTTCGTAGGATAGACTCCCTCTCCGGAGATTCGCTTTGCGAATGAAGAGGGGAATTTGAAGAGCGAATACAATACGCACCCTACATTTCCCAAGCACAAAAAAACCTCCCATGTAGGGAGGTAAAATCTCTGGCTCCGAAAGAGGGATTTGAACCCCCGACCTAATGGTTAACAGCCATCCGCTCTACCACTGAGCTATTTCGGAACAAAGTCTAAAAGAACAGGTTGCTCTCATTTAAGAGAACTAAATTTATGGCTCCGAAAGAGGGATTTGAACCCCCGACCTAATGGTTAACAGCCATCCGCTCTACCACTGAGCTATTTCGGAATATCTTTATCAATCATTGTTTTTTCATATAATTAAAAAGCAGTTTAGGTGTCAAGAAGATTCTTAAGAAAATCTTGATATGAGTACACAAAGCACAACAACTTATTATAATTCAAGCAATTATCTTAGAAAAATATTTTCATTCCTGCTTTGAATTCCACCTGCTTAATCTCATCATGGAAGTAGGCATTGTTATCTCTATTTGCCAAATTGAGTAGTTCTGTCCAGAGTGAAATTGAGTTAGTTAACCTATAGTTTCCATAAAGATTGAGGATATGGGAGTCATCAAGGGTGATATTATGATCGTTAACAGCAGCCGATTCATTAATATATTCAATTCCGAGTGAAAGCTTATTCCATGCTTGTGTGGCCTTTACGGTGAATCTCCATTCGGGGATGAAGGGCAAGAATTCAGCAGAGAAATTATTATAGCTGATTGATTCACTTTTGAGCGAAATATCAAAGTTCTTAATCTGATAATGGAACTTGGCATAAGCAGAATTGAGCCAGTAGCTATCATGTTGAATCCCCTCTTCTGCTGCTTCTAAACGATACACGGGAGAATCTACAACATATTGGTAATGAAAGCCTAATGACCAGGTTAAGAGGTTAAAATAGGAGATTTCAGCGACTGCATTACCCGGCATGATACTATCTAAGTTCTTCTTTGTATAGTTGCCATAGAGGTGCTGTTGATACTGTTCCACAAAGGAAGTATGTTTGATATAAGGTCGATTATTAAGCAAGAAAGTGAAGCTATGATAATTGAGGAATAAATTCACATTAGGTGCTACGATAATCTTATCATCAGGAGTAGTCGCAGCCCATATTCCCAGCTTAGCACAATCTTCATAAAAGAGACTTGCCTGACCGGAAGCTACATCATGACGATTGGTAAAGTTCAGATTGAGAAAGAAGTGCGGAAGCGGTTCTAACTGTAGCTCTGAAAAGATATTCCAGTATTTATCAGTCTGTTTAAGAGTATCTTTATTGGTCTCATATTGAGCATTAACAGAGAGATTATTAACAAATAATTTAGACTCCAAGGGAGAGAAAGCATAGGCTAAATTAAGATTGTTACTCTTATATTCTGTCTCTATTATGTTGCTCTCTTTGGAGCTGAACAGATGAATATAGCCCAAGTTAAAGTTATGATTACCATAGAAATAGTTATTGTCCAAATTAAAGCTTGTAGCTTCTCTGTCGCCTTTGTCATTCCTCATTAGGTAATTAGCTTTTTGAGAGAAGTTTCCGAAAGCTAAATAGTTCGTAGCATCTACAACATCTTTATTACCACTAGAGAGGTTAAGGTACCATTTCACAGGCTTTCCGGGAAAGAGATTGTAATCACTTCTTACAGGTTTGCCATGGTAAGCGTAGTTGAATTTAAGCAAAGAGTCTGGTAACTCTTCTCTAAAATAGCTTATCGGCTGAAGCTCTAGTTCTGTTTGTAAATCAGCTTTGGTTTCGACTACAATAGGTTCTCTCTCTTCAGTGAAGATATCTTGCGACAGTGCATTCAAGCTAATGAATAACAGAATTATTATTAGGGTATGTCTCATGGTATCCTACTTAAAAAGAGTGCTGCGAAGGTAGCTGGTTTGCCACTCTAACAGATCTTTATGATAGAGGTCAAAGTTCTGTTGAGCTTGTTTCTTATGTCCCTGATAGTGCTGGGAGAGAATAAGATAGTAGCTTGCTTTGGTAGTTACTTCTTTATATTCCGGGAAGAGATAAATAACCTTCATCATGTTTAGAGCACACGCTTCATAATCATTCTTGATAAAGCTATCAAAGCCAAGTAGATAGAAGGCTAAACTGGAGATTTTGCCATCAGGAGAATCTGCTTGAATATTGATGAATTCCAAGTCTATCGGTTCTTTATGATTAAGTTTCCATTCATACAACAGAAGTTGACCATAACTCTTGGAAAGCCCTTCGGCAAACTTCATAAAGTTAGCTTGAGAAACTAGGAAGTTGGGATTATTAGAAGCTACTTTAAGCTCTAAGTTCTTGAACCACACATCGTTTTCATTAGTTAAGGCAAGTGCATCATCTAAGACTTTAATGGCTTGAACAGTGTCTTTACGAGCAAGAAAGGCATTCGACCAAGCTGTGAACAGTTCAGAATCTCTGTGCCATTGAATAAGGTTAGCATAGAGTGAATCAGCCTGAACATATTGATTCTTCTTGGTGTAAGCTAAAGCAAGAGTTTGGTTTACCACTTTATTCTGATTATCTTGAGGATAGCCTGACAAGAGAGTTTTAGCTGTTTTAATGACATCATCCCATTTTTCGTTTTCATTTTCATAAAGTAAAGTAATCTGGGAGAGTGTTTTGGATATATTAGGATCGGCTATTTGTTGAGCAAGAGTAGCTAAATCAGAGCGATAATCTCTGGCTTTATGGTTTAGCACAGTCCATTTGATACCGAGCAGAGAGTTTTTAAGTTCTTTAGCATCAGGACTATGGCTAAGAATATCAGCATAAGTATCGAAGGCTTCTTTATACTTTTTAAGATTATAATAGGAGTCGCCAAGATTAAGCTTCACATAATTCGTTTTAGTGCTCACCGGATAGGTTAAAAGAAACTCTTTAAAGAGGGTAATGGCATCACTGAATCTCTTGCCGTTTAGGGCGGAGTTGCCTGCTAAAATGAGGTAATCTTCAGAAGTAGAAGAGAAGTTGGATAAGGAACGGAAGGTTCGTTCTGCTAGGGTAAAATCACCTTTTAGATAGTATGTCCAGCCCATTCTACTGGTAACCAAAGAGACGTCCTTAGAGTCTGTTGCCAGGATAGATGAGATGGTGTAATGCTCGATAGCTTTGTCATACTGCTTCAGATTATAGTAGATGTTTCCCTTAATTAAATTAACACGGAAGTTGTAAAGAGGACTGTCAGGGATGTTCTGAAGAGCGGAAAAAGAGTCTTGCCAATTAGCAAGAAGGTAGTTTACTTCAGAGATTCTTAGCCACACTGAAACGGGGTCGGTTGCTTTGTTAAGAGCAGAATTGAACCACTCCAGGGCTACTTGATAGTTGTTGTTTATTGTATTGATTTCTCCAAGATAGAAGTTAGCAGTGGAGATATGCTTGTAGTTAGGGAAACTTTTAGCCAGCTCCAAGAGAGCAGTGTTGGCTTCAGCGAACCGGTTCTCATCAAAATAAGTTAGTCCAAGTTTGTAAAGAACTTCATTATGGTAGCGACCCGTAGGATAAATCTCTTGATAGTAATTGAAGAGGGAAATAGCTCTACTTTTCTGAGCTGATAAGAAGTAAACATCACCAATCAGGAAAAGTAGTTTCTCCGAAGTATCGCTATCAACATTCTTATTATTAGCTTCTAAAAACCAATTTAGGGAGGCTTCCAAATCTTCATTCAGATATTTGATAAAACCCTTTAAGTAATAGGCATTACCAATATATTTGCTTTCAGGATTCTCTGCAATAAAATTAGTAAGTTGAGTAAAATACTTATCATTAGCTGTTCGTGTAGCCACTTTCTCTTGTTCACTACCCTGCGGAACCACAAGAGCGGTGTTGATCATCTCAAAGAAGCTTAGCTCCTTGATTTTATCTACTTTAGAGGATTTAGCCAGTTCAGTGAAGATAGTAGTTGCTAAGTTCACATCTCCCTTAGCTTTATAGGCTAAGGCTATATGGAATTGCTTGATGTCGGTAGTTGGCTGAATAGTCTTAAGTGTATTTAGAGCTTCATCATAGCGTTTTAGTTGATAATATGCTTGCCCTAAGATGATAGCATAATCACTGTGCAGACGGGAATAGACAGGCACTTTGTAGTTGGAACTCTTGAGAATAGCAGCATAATCAAGCTTCTGGTAGAGGTAATCAAACCATTCCAAAACAATCTGATTCACAAATTCATCTTCATAAACAGAGTAGGTAGAATCGAGAATAGCCTTGGCTGCAATTGGCTTATTCTGCTTGATTTTAATCTGAAAAGCTAGGTAATTTAGCATGGAGGAGTGTTCAGTTTCAGCAGCCTTATTAAGATTAGTTTCTGCTAAGGAAAGATTCTCTCTTTCCAGCGCAATTCTCCCCTTCCAATAGTAGGCTTCACCACGCTTGCTATGGTTTTTATAGCTTTGTAAGAACTTGTCGGCATACTCTACAGAACCGACAAAATCATTGCTGAAGAACTTAGTCTGAATCAATGCCAAAACCACTAAGGGCTTGATCTCTTGGTCGCTGTTGTTTTCCAGTTTCAAGAGCTTCTTCTCGGCTACAGGGTAATTACTTTGCAAGAAATCAATCATTGCTTCATAGTAGGCTGCTTTGATTAAGAACTCACTGTTCGGATACTTTTGGGTGAACTTTTCTAGCTCCTGCTTCGCAACTGAGAGGTTATCTCTTTGATAAAGCTCTTCGATAAATCTGAAGTCTCGCTTCTCTGTTGCGATCAGAGAAAGTGAGATTAAGCCGGCTAAAATGATGACTAAAACCTTTTTCATAGATTCTCCACTTAATGTTTATATATGATGTATAAAAATAAAAATTCATAATTAATTAACTAAACTCAAATTAAAAAATGATGGGTAAATAGTGTCAAGAGAAATTCTCTTTAATTAATTTATTAATAATTCATAGTTGATAATTCATGTTGAATCGTTGATTTGTTTAATTGTTTAGTCGGGTGCTACAACTTCCCAGACCTCTTAAATTCCCTTGAGAAATTATAGTTAATTTGGAGCCTTTTAAAGCCCTGAAAGGGTGATATTTGTCAGCAAGGGGTGTAAACCCCTTGTAAAATGGGAAATTAGAAATAGCCCTGCCTTGTGAGGGCGTAGCTTTTAACGAAGACCCAAGGGGCGGCATAGATTGAGATAATAAAAAAACAATCAAACTATTTAGGACGGGACACAAATAATCAAGGGTATTTTGATGAAATAGTTTCCATTAATAATCTGAAGAGAATGTTGAAGCCCTAAGGAAAAGCTTGGGGCTTCTTTCTATTTTAAAACTCTTCTCCTATTCTTTTGCCCCTTTCGTGGCTATAGAAATGCAACACTTTGCGACTAATTTAGTGGTTTTAACATCTTCTGTCGGATTGCGGACTCACAAGTCCGTATTCATTCTTTCTTTATTGGGATTGTGGCTCTACAGAATTCCAAGGTGGGTAAATAATAAGCCCTTATTTGCCAAATTATCATATTTAAAGATATTGTTAAACCTAAAACTAAAAGAATATTCGAGAGTAAATAGTTGTAACTTACTCCTTGATATCGATGAACATGTCAGCTTTAACAGCAAATTGTAAAATAATAAAAAAATAAACTTGACAAGTATATTGGAAACTGTAATATAGAATCGGTTATTAATGATTTATTGGATTATAGAAATCACCCACTACAAAATTGATTTATTAACCACAATATTTAACTAAGAAGCATTCAAACATATGTTTGGATAAGACATTAAACAGAAGAAGACTAGACTCTTCAAGGAGATGAAATGAAACGAATAATATTATTTGTTTTAGTATTTGTATTAGCAACAACGACTGCTTTTGGGTATACTTTTACAACTGGCTCAGGTACAGTTGGTGATCCTTATGGAATAGCCAATATTGATGATTTAAATGCTATCAGCGCTAGCACTACATTGTGGAATAAACATTTTATTCAAACTGATAACATTGATGCTATCTCAACTGCAGTAGGTGCCGGATTCCTACCCATAGGAAAGTCTTCCAAAAAGTTCACCGGTTCTTATAACGGTGATAACTACACAATCTCAAATCTGCATATTGATAGACCAACCATGAATTATGTTGCCTTATTTGGTTGGACAACTGGTGCTACCATTTCAAATTTAGGCTTAGTTGATAACGTAATTATCGGAAATGGAATGGTAGGCAGCATAGCTGGTTATTTATTTGAAAATTCAACAATTGAAAACTGTTATGCAACTGGTTCTGTTACTGGATCGTATATGTTCGTTGGAGGCTTAGCGGGTTATGTTTATGGGTCAACAATCAACAACAGTTATGCGATAGGTGCTACTAAAGGAACAGGTTTAGACGCAAATCAAGTAGGAGGAATAGCAGGTAGTGTTGCAGCTAGTGCAGCAAATCCCGCTATAATCAACAACTGTTATGCCAGAGGTTCAGTTCGTGGAACAGAATTTGTCGGTGGTTTAATAGGTTATGTTACTAATTCAACAATCAACAGCAGTTATGCAACCGGTCCTGTAAGAGGGACTTCCGGATTAGGCGGCTTGGTAGGTTATTCTTTTGGTTCCACATACAATGACTCTTTCTGGGATAAAGACACCACAGGACAACTATTTAGCGCAGGTGGTGAAGGGAAAGATACTGCAGATATGAAAGATATAACAACTTATGCAAATTGGGATATTACCGATCAGGTTGAGGATATCACTCATATGTGGAAAATAACTGAAAAAAATATGGGCTATCCTTATTTAACTTGGGCTGAGGTTAACAATGCGACCCTTACAGTTACTCTTGCCTCATTTACTGCAATTCAGACTAGCAATAACCTTGCTCAAATTTCTTGGGTAACTGCTTCCGAAAGTGGTGTTTTAGGTTATGATATCTATCGTGCTGAAACTAATGAACAAGCTACTGCTATTCGTATAACAGCAACCATGATAGAAGCTCTTAATGCAGCAAACGGTGCAAGTTACTCTCATATTGATAATGAAGTAGAGTTTGATGTTACCTATTACTATTGGCTACAAACTAACGATTTTAACGGTATTTCTGAGATGGTTGGTCCTGTAACTATTAGAATCAGTACTGATGAAGATCATGAAATTGAAGAACTACTACTTGGTACCAACTTATTAGGAAATTACCCAAATCCATTTAATCCTTCCACTACTATCTCTTACTCTGTTGCTAAACCACAAGTTGTAACCATTAATGTTTATAACCTTAAAGGTCAGCTTGTTCGAAAAGTGTTAGATAAAAATGTTGATGAAGTCAATGTTAAGCATAGCGTTGTATGGAATGGAAATGATTCTAATGGACGCAGTGTTTCCTCAGGAACCTATTTTACAGTTATGGAAGCCGGTAATAAAAGATTTACCCAGAAAATTGTGTTGATGAAATAAACTTCAATAATTAGCAATTGAAAGATTTAAGAAGCCTCGGGGTAAAACTCGGGGCTTTGTTTTAATATATGTCGCCCCTACAGGGCTATCTTCTATTTCTATATCCTACAAGGGGCTCGCATCCTACTTCGCTAAAGCTTCTTAGGATAGACTCCCTTGCTGATATATGACATCCCATTGGGATTTAAGAGGTTTAGCCTCAGTTTATAACCAGCAGACCAATTCTTCATTCTTCCTCTTAAAACTCTGTGTAACTCCTCTTACCCTCTGTGTAACTCTGTGTTAGGGGGCTTTTCTTAAATCATTATTGCGATACATCCTCCGAAGCTACTAAAGCGAAGGGGGAAGCAATACCCCAACTTTTCCTTTTTCACTTTTATCTTTTCATTCTTTTTCTTAGTGGTAAAATATTCTTCTTTCCTCTCTGTTTAGAAGCTTTTTCCCCGTCCTTTTAAATTAACATTTGACAATTTCGTCTATGATAGAGAATTGACCTATATTAATGAATTTCAAAGGTTAAAAAAATGAGAAGAGATGTATTAGTTGCTATAGTAGGACGACCGAATGTGGGCAAATCTACCCTATTTAATAGATTGTGTAAGCAAAGAAGAGCTATCATAGATTTCGAAGAAGGAATCACACGTGATAGAAAGTACGCCGATGTGGAGTGGGATGGCAAAAAGTTTAGGATTGTTGACACTGGTGGTTTAGTCTTTAATTCAGGTGATCAAATGGATGACCATATCAGGCTTCAAGCAGAGATTGCTATTCAGGAAGCTGATTTTATTCTCTTCTTAGTAGATGGTCAGACAGGGATTACTGATTTCGATCAAAGAATAGCTAAAATGCTTAGTCCGATGCGCGATAAAACTATGCTGGTAGTAAATAAAGTGGATAATGAAAAAATAGAGATGGAGATTTTTGATTTCTTGAGATTAGGTTTTGGCGAACCCTATCCCATTGCTGCTAATTCAGGCAGAAACTCCGGTAACTTCATGGATGAGTTGTTAGCTAAGATTCCTGCCCGCGATGTTGATGATTTTGAAGAGTTGATTGATACCAGCATCAAAGTGGCAATTGTAGGTAAGCCTAATGTAGGTAAGTCTTCTATTGTCAATAGATTAGTTGGACAGGATACTGTTATTGTAACTGATATTCCCGGTACTACCCGTGATGCTATAGATTCTAAGCTCAAGTACCATGGTCAGGAGCTTACCCTGATAGATACAGCCGGACTTCGTAAGAAGACAAGGGTTAAATATGGGGTTGAATATTTTAGTGCTATGAGAACAATTGACACTATTGATCGGGCTGATGTCATTCTTTTGATAGTTTCTGCTGATGAAGAGATTTCTGTGCAAGAGAAGAAGATAGCCTCCTATGTCAAGCGTCATTACAAGAACTTAATTATAGTGGTTAACAAGTGGGATTTACCAGAAAAAGATAATCATACGCTTAAAGAAGTTTCACGCGATATCTTGGAACAGTTGCAGTTTGTGGATTATGCTCCCTTGCTCTTCGTTTCAGCTTTAACAGGACAAAGAGTGAATAAGATTTTAGAGTTGATTCTCAAAGTAAAAGATGAGAGTGAACGCAGAATCCCTACTTCTCAATTGAATGAATTTGTTAAAACAGTGATTGATAGACGCCCTCCTTCTCATAAAACAGGCACCATGCTAAAGATTTACTATATCACTCAACCTGATACAGATCCACCTACTTTCATCTTCTTCTGTAATAGTCCACGCAAGATATCTGATGACTATAAGAAGTTCCTGCATAATCAAATACGCAAGGTGTTTAAGTTTGAAGGTGCTACTATAAAAATGATATTTAAAGGTAAAGATGCTAATGAACCAGATATTATATATTAGTTTAGCTTATCTGTTGGCGTATCTTATTGGCGGATTTCCTACCAGTGCGATTGCCGGCAAACTAAAAGGCATAGATATTACCAAACATGGAAGCGGTAATGCAGGTGCTACTAATACTTTAAGAGTGTTAGGAAC
>JBAYZI010000099.1:0-10090 GCA_041672585.1 Cloacimonadales bacterium (SeqCode)
GATTTATGAGATGGGGTTACCAAAAGAGATGGCAGTTGAACTATTCAAGCCATTTATAATTGAAAGATTAGAGAAAATGGGTACAGCTGAAAAGACTAAGACTGCTAAGAAGATGGTTGAAAAGAAGCAGCCTGAAATCTGGAAAATCTTAGAAGAAGTTGTTAAAGATTATCCTGTAATGCTAAATAGAGCTCCTACTCTTCATAGATTAGGTATTCAAGCTTTTATGCCGGTACTTACAGAAGGTAAATCTCTGCAACTACACCCTATGGTATGTACTCCTTTCAATGCTGACTTTGATGGTGACCAAATGGGTGTTTATATCCCCTTGTCCCAGGAAGCCAGAATGGAAGCGCGTATTTTAATGTTATCCTCAAGAAACCTTCTTTTGCCGGCAAGTGGTCGCTTAGCGATGGCTCCGTCTCAAGATATTGTGTTGGGTAGTTTCTACCTAACCATGGAAGGTTCTCCGGAACCTAAATGGGAAGAGAACAAAGCTAATTTCAATGCGAAGTATAATGAGTTATTTGCTAAAACAGAGAAAACAGATCTGGAAAATGCTGAACTTGCTGAACTTAAAAAACAGCTTGATTTAATCAGAAATAGAACTTTCAGAACTTCTGAGCAGATGATAAATTATTATGAACTCGAAGAGATGGCTTTTGAACAAAAAAGAGGTTTTGTAGAGAGAAGACAAGAAGATTTAGAAGGAAGAATCCTTAATATCCACACTTGGGTTAAAATCAAAGTGGGAGATAAATGGGTCATCACAACAGCGGGCAGAGTTATTTTTAACTCCATCTTACCTGATGTGATTCCTTTCCAAAATAAAGTATTTGATAAAGGTTCTCTCAATGACTTAGCAATGGATTGTTTTCATGGTGTGGGTCAATGGGAAACTGCCATCTTCTTAGATAAACTAAAAGAACTTGGCTTTAAATTTGCTACTCGTGCAGGTATCACTTTTAGTTTTGGTGATATTATTGTGCCTAAGTCGAAGAATGAAATTATCAGTAGAACCCAGAAGATAGTTGATGAAATTACTGACACTTACAACATGGGTGTAATCACTGATAGTGAGCGTTCATCTCGTGTTGTGGATAGTTGGAAAATGGCTACTGAAGAAGTAACCGACTCTTTAATGGAAGAAATGGAATCTAGTGAAAACGGATTCAACTCTATCTATATGATGTACTTATCAGGTGCTAGAGGTAGTAAAACTCAGATTAAACAGTTGGGTGGTATGCGTGGACTAATGGACAAACCTTCTGCTAAAGGTGGTGGAGCTGAAGTTATTGAAACACCGATTAAATCTAACTTTAAAGAAGGTTTAAGTGTGTTGGAATTCTTTATTTCTACTCACGGTTCCAGAAAAGGTCTTGCTGATACTGCTTTGAAAACAGCAGGTGCAGGTTACCTCACAAGAAGATTAGTTGACGTTGCTCAGAATGCTATGATTGTTGAAGATGATTGTGGTACTATTGATGGTATTGTAATGTCTGCTCTTAAAGAAGGTAACGAGGTTATCGAATCTTTAAAAGACAGAATTGCAGGTAGAACTGCTGTTGATGATGTTGAAGATCCACGCACCGGACAGATTATTGTTAATGGTGGAGAAGAGATATCAAACAAAATGGCTACCATCATTCAGAAGCATGGTGTTTTAAGTGTAAGAGTTAGATCAGTGTTGACTTGTCAGTCTGAAAAAGGTATTTGCTCCAAATGTTATGGCAGAAACCTTTCCACTCACAAGCCTGTACGCTCCGGTGAACCGGTGGGTATCATCGCTGCTCAATCTATCGGTGAACCCGGTACTCAGCTTACTCTAAGAACTTTCCACATTGGTGGTACTGCTTCAACTGATGTCGATTCTGCTTCTGTAGATGCTAAAAACGATGGATTTATCAGATTTGAGAATGTGCAATTTGTTGTTAATAACCAAGGTCAAATGATCTCTTCATCACATCTTGGTAAACTATTTGTCCATCCTACTCCTGATTCTCCACTTGTCTTAGAAGAGTATAAAGTAGAATATGCAGCCCTTATCGAAGTCAAAGACGGACAGAAAGTTGTTGCTAACTCCAGATTATTTAGCTGGGATCAATATAATAACCCTCTTATTTCCACAGTTAAAGGTGTTCTCTATTATGATAACTTCGTTAAGAATGTTACTTATAAAGAAGAATTCAATGATTTAACCGGTTCTAAAGAGCTTACTATTATTGAATCTAAAGATAGAATTCAACCTCAATTTAAAATCGAGACTGATGATGAACAAACTATATTAGTTCCTCTTCAAACAGGTTTAAATGTGTTGGTTGAGAACGAACAAACAGTTCAGATAGGTCAGAAAATCGGGCAAACTTCTCGTGTTACCATCAAACAAGGTGATATTACAGGTGGTTTACCTAGAGTTGAAGACCTCTTTGAAGCTCGTATTCCTAAGGAAAAAGCTGTTATTTCCGAAATTGAAGGAAGAATTTCCATTGGAAATCTCAAGAGAAACGGTCGTGATATCTTTATCACCCCGCCTACCGGTATTTTTGCCCTCGAAGATGGCGTCATACAGGTACTTGATGATTTACCACAAATTTCTTCCAGCAATGTGATTAAATCAGGAAATGAAACTTTAGCCCCAATCACAGGAACAGTTACCTCACTCGAATCTGATGGAAAACTTGCAAAAGTTACTATCAAGGATGATGAGGGAAATATGCAAAGTGTGGAATGCGAAGATGGTACAGAAATTGGTGTGTTAGTCTTTGTTGGTCAAAGAGTTCATGCTAATGATGCTGTGGCAGGTACAAAGAACTTATTACCAACAATTAGGTTGGTTCCTGCAGCCGGAGTAAAAGCTTCGAGTGCCGGAAAAGTTTCTAAAATTGAAATATTCCAAGATGGTTATCAGGTTACTGTTACCCCTAAATCTGTTCGTAAGAGCGGAGATGAAGTTTACTTCATTGGCGGAGAACACAAGCCATTTAACTTAATTGGAACCAATATCAAGAAAGGCGAAGTTCTGGGCGGTTATATTCATTATTTAGCCTCAGGACAAGAAGCCATCTTGCCAACAGCTACAAAAGTTTCTACTGGGCTCGCTTTAGCCGGTAGAAAGCATATCATACCTTTAGGTAAGAGAATCATTATTCACGAAGGTGATAATGTTAATTCAGGTACTGCTTTGTGTGATGGTCCTATCGATCCTCATGATATTCTTAGAATTCGCGGTATTAAAGAAGCTCAAAAACTTATCTTGGATGAAATTCAAGAAGTTTACCGTAAACAAGGTGTGAAAATCGATGACAAACATATTGGTGTTATTGTAAGACAGATGTTCAAGAAGGTTAAAATTCTTGACCCAGGAGACACTTATTTCCTTGAAGGAGATACAGTTGAAAAGCTTAGTGCGACTAAAGAAAATGAGAAGCAAGAGAGTTTAGGTGGCAAAGGTGCTACATTCGAACAGCTACTTCTCGGAATTACTAAAACTTCTTTATTGACAGAATCATGGCTATCTGCAGCTTCGTTCCAAGAGACTACTAAAGTTCTCACTCAAGCTGCTGTCGAAGGCAAAGTCGATAACTTAGAAGGTCTGAAAGAAAGCATTATTCTTGGTCATAAAATACCTGTTGGTACCGGTTCTAAATTCTATACCGGTCAGATCAAAGAATTAGAAAAGAGCGGCAAAACGGTTGCCGAAATGGTTGAGCTTTTAGCTCACGAAACAAATGACGAGTCCGTAGATGACTTGTTGGATTTTTAATAAAGATGGAGGTAGATTGTGCCAACAATTAACCAGTTAATTAGAAAAGGTAGAAAATCGGTTGCGAAAAGTAAACACAACCGTGCATTAGAAGGTTGCCCACAAAGAAGGGGTGTGTGTACAAGAGTTTACACTACAACACCTAATAAACCTAACTCAGCGTTGCGTAAGGTTGCTCGTGTTCGTTTATCTAACGGTATTGAAGTTACTGCTTATATACCGGGTGAAGGACATAACTTACAAGAGCACTCTCTTGTCTTAGTTCGTGGTGGTCGTGTGAAGGACCTTCCCGGTGTGAGATATCACATCGTTCGTGGTTCTTTAGACTGTTCAGGTGTTGAAAACAGAACAACCTCTCGTTCTAAATATGGAACAAGACGACCAAAGAAAAAATAGGAGTAAGACATGGCTAGAAAACGCAAATCTGTAGAAAGAGGTATCTTACCAGATCCGAAATATAATGATGCAGTGCTTAGCAAATTCATCAATTGTGTTATGGAAGACGGTAAAAAATCTGTTGCAGAACAGATTGTCTATGGTGCTTTTGAAATTATTGAAGCTAAACTTAAAAAAGACCCACTTGAAGTCTTTAGAGAAGCTTTAATCAATGCAAGACCACTTGTTAAAGTAACATCTCGCCGTGTTGGTGGTGCTAACTACCAAGTACCGGAAGAAGTTAATGAAAAAGCAGGTAGAGCTATCTCTTTCAGATGGATTATCTCAGTTGCTCGTGCTAGAAATGAAAAGAATATGCGCGATAAATTAGCTGCGGAATTCATTGCTATCTATAAAAAAGAGGGATCTACTATCAAAAAAAGAGAAGATACTCACAAAATGGCTGAAGCTAATAAAGCTTTTGCACATTTGAGATTCTAATTTAATTAGAACATAAATTAAAAGCGGTGTGAATTTATTCACACCGCTTTTCTTGTTTATAAAACAAATTAAATCCTATCACACAAATTAATACGAATTATAGATTGTTGAATCGTAGAATTGTTGATATGTTGAATCGTTAATTTGCTGATATTTTTATTTGTAGAATTGTTGATATGTTGAATCGTTTAATCGTTGATACACAAGCTCTTCACTGGGAGCGCACTCATCCTACTTCGCTAAAAGCTTCGTACGATGTATCCCTGAGTGCATTCATTCGAAAAGCAATGACCAAATAAGAAGGCAGGCAGAGTGCAACCTGGTGGAAGCAAGGGTGCTCATTCCTTAATTTGAAACTACCCGCAATCCCAGTAATAGCAGAGCCATAAGGGCATTCTCATAGCTATCACAATGGAATTTCGCATCCAAAACGGATAACCTAAAAGAGTGCCACTGGAGATGTAGGGACATGCTGATTACAGCCGATTTCGCAACCCCTTAAAATCCCTTAATCTTTGCCTGTAGAGACGTAACATTTTGCGTCTAAATCATCGATAGGATGCCGAATTTCAGTTGGGTGAGGTCTTGTTCTTATTCAAAAGTTTCAGTTTTCATAAGTGCCCCGAAAATATAATGTTCTATCTGCTTAATTCTCCCATCTTCGTAATACATTGTAGCATCTCCGTTTATTCGATTGTGTTCATAGACAGCTTTTAAAGAAATATTACCATTTGGGTAGTATTCAATAAAATCTCCATGTAGTTCGCCATTTTCGGAAGTCATAATCCTTTCAGGTTGTCCATCTTCATAATAATCTTGTGTCTTTCCATGCACTTTACCATCTATGTAATGGGAAGCTCCGGCAATTTTACCATTTTCATGATATCGTATTAAATCTCCATGAACTACACCATCTTTTAAATTCATACTTATTAAGATTTGTCCACTTTCATAAAAAGCTTTAGATTCACCATGTCGAAGACCTTCACGATATGGAAGCACACCTTGAATTTTCCCGTTTTCATGGTATTTTGTTATTGTTCCGGTATATGGTTTTTGTGTTTTTGTAGAAATCATTATATTATCATCATTAAGGATGGCATCTTCATTAAGCATTACACCATCCTTAGGTGTATTATTACAAGCGATTAAGAAAAGTGCTAACAACAGCACAATAATAGACTTTTTCATTACTGCTCCTAAATGTTTATTAAAAACCTGGATTTAAGTTTTATCAAGATATACGTTTAATGATTTATTTGTCAATTAATATTAATTTAATGTAAAAAGGGTACCCCAAAACGGATACCCTATATTCGTTTATATATTATATTAGTTATTTCATCACAATAGCATCTTTAGGGCATTTTTTAACACATATCTCACACCCGACGCATTTATCTTTATCAATATGATGAACCTCTTTCAGGTTGCCTGTAATTGCTCCGGCTGGGCAATTCTTAGCACAAATAGTACAGCCAATGCACTTCTCTTCAATAATCTCAGCTTTCTTACGCATTCCGGCAAGAGCATCTTCAATCGCCTTAGTAGGGCATTTAGTAGCACAGATACCGCAATTAATACATTTAGTATAATCGATAACGGCAAGTTGATCTACCATTGTGATAGCATCAACAGGGCAATTCTTAGCACAGATTCCGCAACCAATACAGGGGTGTCCGGCACCACAAACTTGTTTAGGAACAGCACCAAAATCATGCGAAGAACACTTAATTCTCACAATCTTACTTACCGGAATAAGCTCTATCAAATGGCGTGGACAAGCTTTTACACAAGCCCCGCAAGCAGTACATTTATCTTCATCTATGATTCTTTGATTATTTTCATCAATGGTAATAGCATCAAATTTACAGGCGACAAAACAGTCATTAAGTCCGACACAACCATAAGTACAGAGGTTTGGACCTTGCGAAACATTGACAGCAGCTTTACAGGTAGAAATACCTTGATATTCATACTTGAACTTAGTGGTATTTGTTCCACCACTGGCACAATGGTAATAGGCAACTTTTCTTTCGCCTACAGTAGCTGTTTGTCCCATGATACCGGCAATAAGAGCTACAGCGTTAGCTCCACCTGGAGCACACAGGTTAATCGCGGATCCACCTGAAACAATAGCTTCAGCATAACCGGCACAACCGGCTTTTCCACAAGCACCACAGTTGGCTCCGGGCAAGACTGAAAGAACCTGTTCAACACGAGCGTCGATTTCCACATGAAACTTCTTAGAGGCTATGGCAAGTCCAAGTCCGTAAAGAAGTCCTAATCCACCGACCACCCCAATTGGGATTAATATAGTTTCTAACATCATCACTCCTTAAAACTTTAAGCCGGAGAAACCAAGAAACGCTAATGCCATAGAGCCTGCAATAATCAAGGCAATAGGCATTCCTTTCATGGAGTCCGGAAGTTCTGCATATTCAAGTTTCTCTCTAATTCCTGCCATCAAAATCAATGCTACTGTAAATCCTATTCCTGAGAATAATCCATTAAGAATAGAGAAGCCAAAGTTGTAGGATAAACCGTTGTCTGCGGTAAGGTTAAGAATAGCCACACCGAGAACAGCACAGTTTGTAGAGATTAGCGGTAAGAAAACACCCAGTGATTTATAGAGAGCAGGAGCATTCTTTTGAATTACCATTTCCACAAATTGCACTAGAGAAGCAATAGTGAGAATGAAAGCAATAGTTTGCAGATACTCTATTCCAAAAGGTACTAACAGATAAGTTTGAATTAACCAGGTAAAGGCTGATGCCATCGTCATTACGAACGTAACAGCTAAACCCATACCTAAGGCAGAATCGAGCTTTTTGGAAACACCAAGATATGGGCAAATTCCCAGAATCTTGGCAAACACAAAGTTATTTATAAATATAGCACCAACTGCCATGATCATTATTTGACCGAATAGTTCCATTATCTACCTCTCTTCTTAAGTAAATTAATTACGGCAAGAATGAAGCCCAAAGTAATAAAAGCTCCCGGAGCTAAAATAGCTACCAACATGGGGCTATCCTGATATGCTTGAGGAAGGATAGGAAAATCCAAAATCCTACCTGTTCCCAGTAATTCTCTGATTGTACCAAGAACCACTAAGGCAAAAGTGAAGCCTAATCCCATTCCCAAGCCATCCATAATAGACTTTAAAACACTGTTCTTAGAAGCAAAAGCTTCAGCTCTTCCCAGAATAATACAGTTCACAACAATTAAGGGAATAAAGAGTCCTAATGATTTGTGAAGCGGAGGCAGGAAGGCAGCCATGGTCAAATCTACAATCGTAACAAAGGTTGCAATAACCACAATAAACATGGGGATTCTGATTTTGGGAGGAACAATTCCTTTAATCATAGAAATCAGCATATTGGAAAAGAACAGGACAAAAGTAACGGATAATCCCATTCCCAAAGCATTCTCTACTGAGGAAGTAACAGCGAGAGTTGGACACATTCCGAGAACCAAGACAAACACCGGATTCTCTTTCAGAAACCCTTTAGTGAACTCTTTCATAGCACTCATTAGTTACTCTCCTTTGCTGATAATAGCTCTAAACTTGCCTTAATTGAACTGCTGATTGTGCGACTAGTAACAGTTGCTCCGGTGATAGATTTAATTGTTCCACCATCTTTATCAACCTTGAGTTGAGCAATGTTTAATCCGGTAAAATGAGCAGCAAAATCAGGATTCACACACTTTGCCCCCAGTCCGGGAGTTTCAGCTTGATCAATTACTTTAATCTTCTTTATGGTCATCTCATTATCGAGTCCGACAACAGTTTTGACATCACTGCTATAACCAAATTGGGAAGCAGTTAGGACATAGCCAACTTTCTCAGCATCTTGATTAAAGGCAATATAATAGAAAACAGAATCGCCTTTGATATCATATTCTAAAAATCGTGGTTCAAAAGTGTAAATATTTGTATCATTTTCATCATTTTTCATAACTTCTAATTGTGCGTCCTGGGCTTCTTTATCCTTCACTTGCTTGATCATTGGAGCAGTTACGCCATTCAAATAAGCTAAGATACCGGCAGCAATAGCACAAGTTACCAAGAGGATTACACCTAATTTTAGATAGTACTTCATTATTTCACCTCTCCAAATGGTCTTGGCATTGTCCATTTATCAATCAGTGGGGTAGCAAGGTTCATTAACAGAATAGAGTAAGAGACTCCTTCTGGATGACCACCTACTAATCTGATAGTAATAGTCAGAACACCACAACCGATTCCGAAGATAACCCTTCCTCTTTTAGTAACAGGGGTTGTAACATAATCAGTTGCCATAAAGAAGGCACCGAGTAGCAATCCACCAGAGAGAATATGAAATAGAGGGAGCTGAATTCCTGCACTGAAAAGTCCGTTTACACCACCAAACATCCAGGATAAGAGAAAGACTGTTCCAATGTAGGTAGCCGGGATTTTCCAATCTATAACATGAGTAATTATTAAGAAGAGTCCGCCAATTAATAAGGCAATAGCAGAGACTTCACCAATACAACCACCAATATTTCCGAAGAAGAGGTTGCTCAGTGAATGCCTATCTAAGAGACCGTTAAAAATAGTGTTTTGGACTAAACCAGGATCTACTGCATCAGAAAACATCTCTAAATCTCTGATTGAATCTATAACATTTAGAGGTGTGGCTGAAGTTATTTTAGTATAAGCAATGTTAGACATATTTTGCACATTGGCAATTGTACCTTCTGCTAAACCACTGATAGAGTTATTAACAGTGTGTTTCCAGCCATCACGCATCAGTGTAGGCCAGGAAGCTAACATAAAGGCTCTTCCAAGCAGGGCTGGATTGAGAGGATTATTCCCCAGTCCACCAAAGACCTGTTTACCAACCGCGATAGCAAAAACAGCACCAACTACGGGCAACCAAAACGGTGCGTTGGCATGAATATTAAACGCGACCAAGACTCCTGTTACGAAGGCAGAACCATCAGAGACAGAGATTGGTACTTTTCTCAACTTCTGGATTAAAGCCTCGCAAATTACAGCAGCTATTCCACCTGTGAGAGTTAGCAATAACGCTTTTATTCCAAAGAAGTAAGTTCCCGCACCCAGAGCAGGAAGTAAAGCAATAATCACCATCCACATTATACGCTGGGTAGATTTGCGTCCATGTATATGAGGAGCTGGTGAGACTTTATATATATTGTTATTAGACATTTTGATACTCCTATTTTGCCTGTTTGCGTCGTTCAAAGATTTTGGCTTTGGCAATATCTATATATTGAAGAATATTAATGTGAGCAGGACAAACGAAAGCGCAAGAACCACACCTGATGCAATCCATTGCCCCTGCCTTCTCTGCCAAATCCCAATCTTCATATTTGGTTCCCCTAACTATCTGAGTAGGAATTAAATTCATGGGGCAAACATCAACACAACCGGCACAGCTAATGCAGTTCATCTCTATCTTG
>JBAYZI010000100.1:0-9993 GCA_041672585.1 Cloacimonadales bacterium (SeqCode)
GAGTTTGTGCTAAATACCTTAGATTACATCTCGGGTGATTCTTCTCTGATTCAATTACGCTCCCGTGGGGTTGAATATAAGCCATTGAAAGCAGACTTCTCTGCCAAACAAAGAAAGCTCATCAAGTGGACTAATATTCTGCTACCCTCTATCCTTTTGCTAGTCTATGGCTTAATCTCATTTAAGCTCTATAATAATAAAAAGAAAATGTTGGAGAAGATTTATGAGTAAGAAAAATATAATTGCCCTACTTGTCTTAGTAATTGCTGTCGGTGCCTATTTAATAATTAGTATGAATGAGCCTAACGAAAAGGTATTCAACTACTTTGGTAAAAGTGAAGAAGCCTTTCATACTATCGTGATTGCTGATTCTTCAGCAACTATAACTTTAGTGAGAAATAATGATACCTGGGAAATGACAGATCCGGTAGAATCACCTATCAAGCAGACTAAAGTAGATGATTTGATGAAGAAGTTAGTAGGTTCAAAGACCTCTACTATGCCTATTTCTATCTTGGATACAGCTCAAGAAACTTATAATGTTACTGAATCGCTTGGTACACACATCAAGATTTCTGATGCCAAAGGTAACGTGATGCGAGAAACTATTGTTGGTAAAGCTGATAATTATAACTTCTCCTATGCCCGCCATCCCCAATCTACAGAGATTTACCAGCTCAGTGAAAACCTGACTTGGACAATTAAGCCGGATGTGAAAGGTTGGAGAGAAAACGTTATCTTGAACTTAAACAGTGATAATATTCTTGATTTTCAAGCTGTTACCCCTGAGAGAGATTATAAATTTACTTATGCTGATTCTCTCTGGATATTTACCGAAAATGATATTATTCATCAAGTTACAGATAATAACGAAGTGATGAAGAAGTTGCATAAACACTTCCAATCTCTGAGAGCTACAGATTTCTTGGATAAAGAGTTTGAAAATTATGAAGCATTGCTCCAGAAGCCTCATTTATCACTAAGAATCAACTCTTCTGATGAAGATTCTAAGATTATTACTGTCATTCCTTATGATGCAACTAATGATTTAATGCAGGTGGGAAGCCAGGCTTCACCGCTTTACTTAATTCAAAAGACCTTCATGAGTGATTTTAATTTTGAGTTAAGTGATTTGATTGAATAGCTAAGAAAAATTAACCAATAGATTAAATGCGGTTGCTGTAATAGTAACCGCATTTGTTATTTGGACAACAATTTGGGTATTCCGGCAACATTCTATTTGCCATTTTACGCAAACACTATATAATATTCTTAATTATTAAAGGAGAATTCTATGAAGAGAATAATAGTAGCCCTGATGTTAATGAGTTCACTTATCTCATTATCTGCCATAAATGTCTTTATTTGGAGAAACGAAACTCCTACCGCCCAGATAGTTATTGCTGAAACTGGTTATCCGAGTTCTGCAGCAGCTGCAATGACCAATATCTTGAATGAGCTGGAAATCGAGAGCGTTGAAGCTCCTGAACTTACTACCAGCTTGTCTGATTATGATGTTGTGATTGTCTCTGTTGGCACTTTTTGTGAATCTTGAGGACTGACTCCTCCGGGTGTCGTGAACACCTCTGAACAAGAAGCGTTAATGGAGTATATGGACAATGGTGGAGCTGTCTATTTGGAAGGCGTGAATATAGGTCAAGATCATAGCGGAACGCCATTTTGGGACTATTTTGGAACTGAATTCCAAGGTCAGGGAATGCTGCACACAGGTATGGATAATCTTGCAGGTCAAAACGGTACTTTTACTGAAGATAAACTACTTCGACATCAGATTAATACTTTTGCCGATGTGCATAACAACTGGTTTGGCACTACTACAGGCGAGGTTCTTTTCCGTTCTGGCGATAACCAAGCAAGAGTAGTAACTAATCAAACCGCGAACTATCGTACAATTGCTTCCAGTATGGTAATTGCCGGCATAATAGATACTCCTAATCTCAATACTAAGAAGAATTTAATGCGACTTTACATCTCCTTTTTAGCTAATAAGCAAGCACCTGAACTCTTTATGAATCAGAGTGGTATTGAATTTGGCACAACTATTCCGGGAGAAGAAGCTACTAAGAAAATCTTGTTTCAAAACTTGGGAAACCAACAGCTTAGTATTACTAATATAACATCTTCCAACCCTGTTTTCAATGTCCTAAATAGTAGTGATATAACTCTAGATTTTGGTAATATTATGGAGTTAGAGGTTCAATTCAATAGTGCAGAATCTGGTAGTTTCTCCTCTGAAATTATCTTCAATACTAACGACCCTAATAATAGTGAAGTAGCGATACCTGTGTCGATTAACAACTTTACTTATCCCGAAATAACTTACCCCAACGCTTTGGAAGCTGTCTCTTATAACGGTGATGGCGAGATTTCATTTGAACTTAATAATCTGGGACAGCAAGATTTAACTTACTGGATTCAGGTTTTAGATAATAATAGAAACCCGCGTGCTTCCGGTGGTCCTGATTTATATGGCTATAGCTGGATGGATAGTAATGAAGAAGATATAGATTTTGATTGGAACGATATTAGTGAAATTGGAACCCGCGTGAGGTTCTTGAGTTCTGATGATTTTGTTGATTTAGAGCTTCCGTTTTCCTTCCCTTTCTATGGAGAATTAAAAGGTGAAGTTCGGGTCAGCACTAATGGTTACCTCACTTTCGGCGAAGATGGTTTAGATTATAGTAATGATCCAATTCCTTCTCCTTTCCAGCCTAATGATCTGATCGCTGTATTCTGGGATGACCTAAATGGTTCAAACAGCTACATGTATTATCATTACAATGAGGATGAAGAGGTCTTTGTTATTCAATATTCAAACTGGCTCTTCTTCAATGGCTCAGGTAATCTTAACTTCCAAGTTCACCTTCACCTAAATGGAGATATTTGGTTCTATTATGATGATATGGAAGGCAATCTCTATAGTGCTACAATCGGGATTGAAAACTCTAATGCTACTACCGGTTTGCAAGTAATCTATAATGGAAATTATCTAACTAGTCAGCATGCGATTAAGCTAAGTTATAATGCTAATTGGTTATCTCTAAACAGTTGGCAGGGTGTGATTAATGAGAATGAACCTCACTATCTAACTGTAAGCTTTCCTGAGTATTTGCTTCCCACAGGAGAATATTCCGCCATTATCAGGGTGCATACTAATGACCCCACTAATTCTGTGGTTGATATCCCCTTATCTGTTAATATCACAACAGTTTCTAATGATAATAATGCTGTAGATGTTGTTAGTTCTAAACTTTCCCAGAACTATCCGAATCCTTTTAATCCTGAGACAACCATCAACTTCTTTGTTCAACAGAATAGTGAAGTTGAGCTTGCTATTTATGATTTGAAAGGAAGAAAAGTTAAAACTTTAGTGAAAAATAGCTTTGCTCCAGGAAAACATAGTGTGGTGTGGAATGGACTAAATAATCACGGACAGGAAGTAGCGTCCGGTGTTTATTTTTATAAGATGAGAAATGGTACGTTTAGTAGTACACGCAAGATGATTTTGCTAAAATAAAGAATTCAATAATTAATCTATCCATGGGTTTCACGGATTAAGATGACTTCGGGACTTCTTAATTCCCCTCTTCCCTTTCGAAGAAAGGTTTCTGGAGAGGGGTGCCGAATTTCGGCGGGGTGTGGTCTTAAATTTGCAATAGAATACTATTATGTTATACTGCTTTGTATATGTCATTGTCTATTAAACCCTTTCAGGGTTATTTATTCATGTGGAACATGTACCCAGGGTTGCATCCTTTTAAGAGGATTTACCCTGGGCTAATCTATTATCATCCTTTCAGGATTTAAGACCTCACCCGGCCGAAATACCGGCATCTACCTTCGCTAAAGCTTCAGTGGATAGCACCCCTCTCCATATCTCTGCCTATAACAGAGGGATAGGGGACTTTAAGAGTATCCATATTAATCTTTATTTTTTTCAATCTTTCTTATTCTGTGAAATCCGTGTAATCAGTGGATAAAAATCTTCTTTTTTCAATTATTAATTGTTAATTAATAACCTATTGTTGCTGAATAAAATCAATCGCCTTTTTAAGTGCAGTAGTCTTATCAAACTTAAGTATCTCACGTCTATACTCATGAATCTTTCATACTCATCTTTCTCATAAAACAGTTCATCACGACGTGTCCCACTATGTAAAATATCAATAGCAGGGAAGATTCTATTATCAGCTATTTCTCTATCTAAAATAATCTCGCAATTACCTGTACCTTTAAACTCTTCAAAGATAAGTTGATCCATGCGTGAGCCTGTGTCAACCAAAATGGTTGCGATAATTGTTAGAGAACCACCATTTTCTATATTTCTGGCTAAACCAAAGAACTTACGCGGGATTTCTAAAGCACCGGCATTGATTCCGCCACTCATGACTTTGCCGTTTCCTTTATAATTAAGGTTGTAGGTTCTGCCAATTCTGGTAAGACTATCCACTAAGAAGATAATCTCATTTCCACACTCTAACTCATTCTTAGCAATACTCATAGCTAATGAAGTGATAAAGACATGAGCTCCTATGTTTTCATCATTACTGCTTGCCAATACAATAGCATCGGTTTCGCGTCTGAAGTCTGTAATTTCTTCCGGCCTTTCATCAACTAAGACGACAATGGGAAGAGCTTTGGGATAATGTTCACTAAATTCTTGTGCTAACTCTCTAAGCAGAGTAGTTTTACCTGCACGCGGTGGGGAGACAATTAAACCTCTGGAACCTCTGGCGATCGGAGCGAATTTATCTATTAACCTTAAGGAGAGTGATTTACTTTTGTTAAAAGAGAATTTGTCTTCAGGGTTAATTACAGTGTAAGTGTTTAAATCTCTTCTTTCGTAAAAAACACTGGGGTCTTTACCACAAATAGAGATTATCTCATCAAGAACCTTGGTGCCCTTAATAGTTTTAAAGGTTACTGTCATTCGCAGACCATGCTCTAATTTCAGTTTATTTACTATTTTAGCAGGAACAGTAATTGGATTCCTGTTGTTTATATCGTCTGCAGAAACTATTTTTGACACAGGTCTTCTTTTAATTAAAAACCCTGTGAATGTGTTTTCCATATATATTTACCTTCTTTACATATTGAATAGCGTAGCTTAAAAATAATTGTCCCCCGCATTTATTCATCTAAGGAGAGGATAAGCTTAAAAAACGCTAATTATTATTATTATACTTTAAATAAGCACTTTGAAAATCTTGTTTGTGAAAAAACGAAACTTTAGTTACCTACTTGGAAATTATTCTTCTTAATAAGAATTAATTTGTTATTATATTACCATTAAATATTTGTTAGAATATAAGTCAAACCTTTTTATTTGTTAAACCTTTGAAAGAAGTAAATGGTCTAGCCAAGGTACTGCATCTTTGAATTTCAACGATTTAAACTACACTACAAAGTTATCTATTCCCTTTCAGGGATTTTAAGAGGGAATATCACTCTAAATAACTAAATCTTAACTCAATCCCAGTTTCTTAAGCTTATCATATAGCGTTTTTCGGCTGATCTTGAGCCATTTAGCCGCCAAACTTTTATTCCCGTTATTAGCATCCACCGCCTGTCTGATTATCTCTTTTTCAAATAAATCCATCTTTTTATTCATGGAAATAGGTTGTTCCATTATCTCTTCAATTAGGCTACTCTCTTGCTTAAAATCTCTTTTTTCTGTAGCAGAAAGAATCTGAATATGTTGTGGGCACAAGGTAATATCAGTACAGATTAGAACAGCTTTCTGGATAGTATTAATTAACTCTCTGACATTCCCTGACCAGTGATGACTCTTGAGAATCTCCATAGCTTCCGGTGTTATTTGCTGCACATTTCTTTTGAACTTGGCATTATATTTGGCAACAAAGTGATTCGCCAGCAGAGGAATATCTTCTTTTCTATCTTTAAGATCCGGCAAAGTAATATCAAACCCATTAATTCTGTGGAAGAGGTCTTCTCTAAATCTGTTCTCACAAATCTCATCCAACAAAGTGGCGTTGGTTGCAGAAATCAATCTGACATCAATCTCAACCTCTTTAATATCTCCGACTCTTTTAAACTTCCTATTCTGAAGAACACGCAACAGAGAACTTTGGGATTTATAGGGTAAATTACCAACTTCATCTAAGAAAATAGTGCCATTGTTAGCTGCTTCAAAATATCCGATAGTATCAGCTTCAGCTCCGGTAAATGCACCTTTCACACATCCAAACATCTCTCTTTCAAAGAGGGTTTCGGGGATTGCCCCACAATCTACAGTGATAAAAGGCTGATCTTTTCTCTCACTATTGTTATGAATATATTTAGCAATCTCCTCTTTTCCTGTCCCATTATTACCATTGATAATTACATTAATATCAGTAGTCGCCACTAATCCGGCATGTTCCAGCACTTGTTTGAAAAGCTTACTTTCACCAATTAAATTAGTTTGAATCGGAAGTAGAGCTTGGATACTCTCTATTTTCCTATTTTTCAAAGAACCTATTTTCAGCGCTTTATTAATAACAACATTGAATTGATCATCGTCGAAGGGCTTGGTTAAATAATCAAAAGCTCCCATTTTCATAGCATTAACTGCATCGGAGATTTGACCAAATGCGGTTAACATGATAATCACATAGCTACGGTTCTCGCGTTTGAGCTTCTCTAATAGCTGAAATCCCGACATTACCGGCATTTGATTATCCAAAATCGTTAGGTCTGGCTCTAACTGGAGCAACTTCTGATACCCTTCCATACCATTATAAGCATGGTGAAATTGGATATTCCTATTCGCACTCATCAAGCCTTCTAAAACTAAGTGTAAATCTTTGTTATCATCAATAATCAGTACTTTCTTCATGGCGGACCCTTTTAATTTATGATATTATAAGAATATTAAGAGGCATGAATTGTGTCAATAAAAAACAATTATGATTGGGAATATTCTTAAATTCTCTTATAATATGAGATATCTTAGCTTTACACTGGGGTAAGAAAGAGAGTGTTGAATATAATAGAGGATAGAAGTAATGAAAAGATTTATTTTAATAATAGTGGTAGGGTTATTTGCAATGGGTAGTTTTGCTTATGAACAGGCAGAATTCTTGGAACAGTTTGGTAATCGAAAAGTTGTTAATATAAGTATAAATGGACTCAAAAGAACTACTGAAAAGACCTTCTTGCAGTGGATGGAAATAGATTCAGGAAACAATGTTGCTGATTATGATGTAGCTAATATTTATGAGAGAATTAGTACTAAGAAGATTTTCACTTTAGCTAAAAGTGTTGAATTCTATCCCACAGAAAATGAAGCAATTATGCTGATTACCGTCGGCGAGAAATTCTCCTTCTTTGCAGTACCTTTTTACAACTCTATCGATGGAGATAAAATGTATGGAGGAGCTGCTCTAGATAGCAACTTCTGGGGGTACGGCGGTACTTTACTGTTTGTAGGAGCGTTTGGTAAGAAAGACTTAACCACTTTTGTGCTACTTTCCCAAGATGAGATGCTGAATAACCAATATTCCGGTAAACTCATTGTTAATTATAACACCAATGAAATTGAAATGACTAATCTTGACCAAGATCCTCCATATTATGAGAGCAAGCAAAAGACCATTAAGCTAGGGGGAAATCTGGGTAAGAAACTTCTTGATAAAAGACTTACGCTCGGGGTAGATTTAGAGTGGCAAAAGATAAATATAGATAACAAAGATAAGCTTCTTGAAGAGCATGAACTTGATGCTAACTTCTTATTTCCGGGCATATTGATTAACTATGATGATACTAAACAAAACTTTCTTTTCCGTGATGGCTTCAAAGCTGAATCTCTAACTTCAAGAGTCTTCTCCTTAGATAATAATTACGAAGATTTCTTCCGCTCTTCTACTCAAATGTCCTATTCCCGAACCTATAAATCTGCAATAAATATCTCCTTGGAAAGTAGTTTTGGCTTATTTGACAGACCTAACTTAGCTGAAGAGGGATTAAGTAACTACTACGGGGTGAAATCACTGCCCAATAAGAATATCTACGCTGATGACTGGATTAACGGTGCTCTTGTTTTAGAACATACTATTATTAGTAAGCATAAGCTAAACCCCACTTTATCATATTATTATGAAGGTGGATACTATCATAATGATGGACTTAATGAGAAGTACCATGGTATTGGAAGCGAGCTTAAGATCTATTTTGATAAGGTTGCTATTCCCGCTATTGGGCTAGGGGTTGCTTATAACTTTACTAATCAACAGACTATTCTTACCTTTAACTTTGGGATGGGAGGATAGATTTTTAATTGCTAATTGTAAAGGTTGTATATCTTTCACCCTAACTAACCACTTTGTGTTACCAAAAGGTAACAGTCTCAATTAACAGATATTCACAAATCTAATATTCAAACACATAAGCAATTGCCATACATGCAAATAGACTCTACGAATAATGTTACAGTAAAATGGAACACTTAGTGTAATAGTAAGTAGTATGAAACATAAAATATTAGTAGTAACATCAAATACTGATCACAGGTTTTTACTGACTGTGCTTTTAACAGAATATGGTTTTATCGTGGATGCTCCCGAAGACCTTTCGCTCTGTCGCAAGTTGTTTGAAGAGAATGAATACCATAAGGTAGTGCTGGATTATGATTATAAGAGTAAGAATAATCGCCTGTTTTGCAGTTACCTTGATTCTCATCATGAACTTCACAAGAGTGTTTTAATACAGGCTAACACCGATGACGATGATTTAGCATGTAAAGTGTTTGAACAGGGTGGAAGATTCTTGAATAAACCTTATGAAACAGAAGAACTTATGTATGCTATGCAGTGATAAATAAAGATTCGAGAATATCGTTTCCATTAGAATGATATTCTTAGTTAAACTCCAATCAATCTCTGCCTTCGGTTAAAGGTATGGGATTTATGATGACAAGCAGAACGTCTGTAAGCTTCTTGAGGAGGTTATTACATCAGTACACGAAGATAATTTCATCATAGCAGTAATAGTGTAAATTAGAGAGATAGACCTAAAAGTCTGGTTTGGCTAAAGTTCTATAGTATGTTTCTCATATTAATTACAGTAGAAAGAAGAACCTGGAAGCATTAAACAGCTGTTAGGTTCTTCTTTTCTTATTATTCCACAGAGAAAAACTTCTTGCTATAGTGCTTTAAATCCCCTAAAATTCGGTCTCAATAAAACTATGCTAATTAATGTTATTGACAATTTTAGAGGGTTCTGTCAAAGTGCAAAAAAGTGATTATGGGAGTACATAATGGCAAGGATTGAAGAATTAAATATAGTAAAAAACCACTATAGTGGCAAAGTTAGAGATATGTATGATCTCGGAGACAAGCTTCTAATTGTAACTAGCGATAGAATTTCGGCATTTGATGTTGTGTTCCCTAATGAGATAATAAATAAAGGGAAAATCCTTAATCAAATATCCGCTCACTTCTTTAGAGAAACAAAATCGATAATAGATAACCATTTTATAACAGACAATATAGATGAATATCCGGAAGAGTTGCATGCTTTCCGCGCAGAATTAGAAGATCGGAGCATGCTAGTTTTAAAGTCAAAAGTGATTCCTTTTGAATGCATCGTGCGTGGCTACATTACAGGCTCAGCTTGGAGTGAATATAAAACTGCCGGAACTGTTGGCAATACTATTTTGCCGGAAAATCTTAAAGAGAGTCAAAGGTTTGCTGAGGCTATTTTTACTCCTTCAACTAAGGCTGAAGAAGGACATGACGAGAATATAAGCTATCTTGATATGTTACAAAGATGTGATCTGAAAATCGCTGAAGTGCTGAAGAGTAAATCATTAGAATTGTACAAGTTTGCTCATGAATATTTGTGGGAGAGGGGCATAATCTTAGCTGACACTAAGTTTGAATTCGGAGTGATTGGAGATAAGATTATTCTTATTGATGAGATGTTAACTCCTGATTCATCACGGTATTGGGATATTGCTGAGCATGTATAGGC
>JBAYZI010000101.1:0-9959 GCA_041672585.1 Cloacimonadales bacterium (SeqCode)
AAGCTCCGACAGTGCCATATAATGACATGTTGTTTAAAGGTCTGGTAAATTTTAAATTAAGAGGGACTTCCAAGTAGAGTGGTGAAAATGTCAATTCAAGTCCATCTTCTTTCTGTTTCATTCCTTTTCGAGCTAAAAGAAGTCCTGTTTCGAAATTAATAATCTCATTAATAGGAAACTCCATGCCCATTCCTATTTTATAGCCCATACGACTGTCACCAGCATCTGCATAGGTATCATAATCATCTTCCCAGATAAATGATGCACTGCTGATTGCACCTTTGATAATAAAAGTAGGTTTAGCCATTTGAGCTACAACTGCTTGAGTACACAATAGTACTACAATTAGGATAATAACTGTTTTGAGATTTTTCATAAATCCTCCATTTTTTGTTTTTATTCTACTTTTCAAAAGTCAGCATTTAGGTAATTATTTATTTATAAAATAATTACTTTTCATCTGCTTTCTTCCACTATTTCACTTATTTATCACTCTTATTCTCATTTATAAAAACACCTAATGCCAATTTAGTATAAACATTTAATTTTAGCAAGTAATAAATATTTTATTTGTCATTTTCTACTTTATCCCTACGGACATGCTTAACAAGTTTCTTACTCCCTGAAAGGGATACATAGACAGTCTATTTATCCCTTCCAGGGAATTAAGAAATAAAAAGTCATCAAACAGGATTATTTTATATAATTTCAGCCTGCTTTTTTCTAAGAAGAATTGCCGTGTAACTTATATGTAGAGATATATTTGAATAGCTTCATTCCTACTATTTTTAATAAAATCGTTATTCCCATTGACAGAACGCAAAAGATATATTATATGATTTAAAATTGATAATAGGAACCAACTCATGAATATAACAGAAGCTGATCTTTGTTTGAGGAAGATAGAAGAAGCAGATATCGCAGCTATTGTGAAGCTTGAAGAAGAGCTGTTTGCAGACCCTTGGGACGAAAGTGTGTTTCGTGAAGAGATAGAGCAGCGAAGTGAATTCTATAAAGAAGTTGGTGGCGAAAGTAAAGAGACAAAACACAGTTATCTCTTAGAATATCAGGGTGAAATTGTAGGTTTCTATTTAGGTTGGGCTATTTTTGATGAATATACAGTTATGAATATAGGCATTAGTAAAAGATACCAAGGCAGAGGATTAGGTTCTTATTTATTCAAGCACTTGCTAGTCAAAGCAGCAGAGTTATATTGCTTCACTATTTATTTAGAAGTAAGAGTTTCTAATATTTCTGCTATAAAACTTTACAAAAAGTTTCACTTTGAAAATATAGGAATAAGGAAAGGATATTACCAACATCCCCTAGAAGATGCAATGGTGATGAGTTTAGATTTATTAAATGATATGATTGAGGAAAAAGAAGGCATAGATGAAAGATTATGATTATTTAGTTATCGGAAGTGGTATTGCCGGATTAGTTTTTGCTCTCCAAGTTTCCCAATATGGAAAAGTTGCAGTAGTAACAAAAAAAGAACTTAGAGATTGCAATACTAACTATGCTCAAGGCGGAATCGCTGCAGTCTTGAATAAACAAGACACTTTTGAAGAGCATATTGCCGACACCTATGAAGCCGGTGCTGAATTAGGCAAAAAGAAAGTTATTAAAACAGTGGTTGAAGATGGTCCCAAGCTGATTCAATATTTAATTGATATTGGTACCAAATTCACACATAATGATACACCCCACTTAGGAAATTTAGAAAATCTCTCTTTAACCCGTGAAGGTGGGCATTCAAGACCTCGCGTAGCGTATGCCCAAGATTCTACCGGACATCTTATCATGGAAGCCTTAATCAGTAATTGTCAAGCTAGCCCCAATATTGATCTTTATGAAAACCATTTGGCAGTTGACTTAATTACCCAGCATCACATTCCTCAATTAGATGAATTTTTGGCTGAAATTACTTGCTGGGGCGCTTATGTAATGGATGTTACCACCAATAAAATAGAACAATTCAGAGCTAAAAAGACTATGCTAGCTACAGGTGGAGCAGGACAAGTCTATAAGCATAATACCAATCCTGCGGTTACTACAGGTGATGGTATGGCAATGGCAAAGTTAGCCGGTGCTCGCTTAGCCAATATGGAGTTTATCCAATTTCATCCTACAGCTTTTTATTCTCCAACCGGCAAGACTTTCTTAGTTAGTGAAGCCTTAAGAGGTGAAGGAGCTATTCTTAAACTTCAGAATGGCGATACTTTTATGAAGAAATATCACCCGATGGGTTGTTTAGCACCTCGTGATATTGTTTCCCGTGCCATTGAGAAAGAACTTAAGCGTTCCGGTGATAAATATCTGCTCTTAGATGCTACCGGAATTCCTGCTGAAAAGCTAAAAAAACACTTCCCTTATATAAATAAGAAATGTTTAAGTTACGGGGTTGACTTCACTAAAGAACCTATTCCTATCGCTCCGGCAGCTCATTATTTTTGTGGTGGGATTCTCACCTCTATCAATGGTCAAACAGATATTAGAGGACTTTACGCAGCCGGTGAAGCTGCTTGTACCGGACTTCATGGAGCAAATAGATTAGCTTCTAATTCATTATTAGAAAGCTTGGTCATTGCCTATCGGGCTGCTAATTGCAAAGATATCAAAGAAGATGTTACCTTCCCGGTGATTAGTGAATGGCACGACTTAGGTGAATTCAATGAGAATGAGTGGGTGATTATTGCTAATAACAGAGAGATTATTGGGACTATTATGCAAGGCTATGTCGGCATTGTTCGTTCACGCAGACTGCTTAAATATGCCCTCTCCAGATTAGAAAATATCTATAAAGAAATTAACAACTTCTATGAACATAACTCTGTGCGAAAAGAGGTTATTGAAACCAGAAACATTGCGATTATTGCTCAAACTATTGTTGTTTCTGCCTTAATGAGAAAAGAGAGTAGAGGAGCACATTTTGTCATTGATTATCCGGAAAAGAATGATCTTAAATATAAAAAGGATACTATAATATAAATGCAGGAAACTAAAAAAAGAGGTTTGTTTATCACCTTTGAAGGAATTGAGGGGTGTGGTAAAAGCACTCAGTCCAAAGCCTTAGCTGATTACTTCTCAGCTAATAATATTCCTTTTGTGGCAACGCGTGAGCCGGGAGGAACATTAATCTCAGAAAAGATTAGAGATATTCTCCTAGATGTGGGAAATACTGAGATGAACCCGGAAACAGAACTTTTACTCTATATGGCAAGCAGAAGTCAGCACACTAAAGAGATTATCCTACCCGCTTTAGAAGAAGGTAAACATGTGATTTGTGATAGGTATTACGATTCAACTTTAGCCTATCAAGGTGCTGCCAGAGATCTAGACAGTAACTTCATAGATTTGCTAATTGACTTTGCCACCTACGCGACCTCTCCTGATATTACCTTCTTGTTAGATATCACTTTAGAAGAGAGTCAACATAGAATGAGAGATAGAAATAAAGATAGAATTGAACAAGAAGCAAAAGAGTTTCATCAAAAAGTTAGAGCTGAGTTCCTAAATCTTGCTATAAAATATAATAATAGATTTGTTATCATCAATGGCAGTCAAGAGCCGGAAATGATTCTTAATCAAATAAAATCTGAAATACAACAAAAATTGGATGGTAAAAATGAAACTAAATAATTCAAATAAAACAATTATCTTAGTGTTTGGTGTTCTGTGGTTAATTTCCGGGCTTATTGCGTATAATAGTGCTGTCAGTGATGACAGAGAAACTTACATAGATGATATTCTGGCTATAGAAAGAACAGAGTTGATTACCCAAAATCTATCCCCAAATAACCCGGCAGCCGGAGCTAAACAGACTACAACTTTGCCCCAAATGATAGAGAAAATAGTAACTATTATTCAACGCTTAGATGCTATTTATGTTGATGATGTAGATTACAACACCCTCATGGAAGATGCTATAAACGGTATGCTTAGAGGCTTAGACCCTCATACTTCTTATTTTACCAAAGATGATTTTGAATCTTTTACCAGCAGCACCAAAGGTGAATTCGGTGGACTCGGTATCCAAATAGATAAGAAAGGTGATTATATCACAGTCGTCAGCCCAATTCAAGGCACTCCTGCTTTCCGTATGGGAATCATGGCAGGTGATATGATTTGGAAAGTCGATGGCGAAGATATTACAGGTATCACTACTGATGAATCTATCAAAAAGATGCGTGGTGATGTTGGTTCAGAAGTTGTTATCACAGTTATCAGACCAGGCGTTAAACAGCCTTTAGACTTCAAAATAATCAGAGATATTATCAAAATCAACAGTATTCCTTATAGTTTTAAATTAGATAATAACGTAGGCTATATCAGAATGTCTCAATTTAACGCCAACACTACTCAAGAGTTGAATGAAGCGCTGAATACCCTCGAAAAGGAGAAGATTAAGGGTTTAATCATTGACTTGAGGTTCAATCCGGGTGGCTTGCTTTCAGAGGCTATCAATACTGTAAATGAGTTTATAGGAAAGGATAAGCGGGTTGTGTACACAAAAGGCAGAATCGAATATGCTAATGAAGATTACTTCACAACCAAGAATGTTAAAAGACCTGACTACCCAATAGTTGTGCTGATTAATGAAGCTTCAGCGAGTGCTTCCGAGATTTTTGCCGGCTCTATGCAAGATTATGATAGAGGCTTGGTCATGGGCAAAACTTCTTTCGGTAAAGGTTCAGTGCAACAACTGTTCCCTCTCAGAGATGGCAGTGGGATTAAAATCACAACTTCTCACTACTATATCAACTCCGGCAGATGTATTCATAAAATCATTAATGATAAGCTCTTAACCGGTAAGAAAGTTACTAAAGAAGAGAAAAAAGATATTGATAAATTTAACCACGACAACATTTATAAAACCGCTAAAGGAAGAACCGTTTACGGTGGTGGCGGAATTACTCCTGATATCGTAGTTGAAGCTGATACTCTCTCTCGTTTTGAATTAGAATTACGCCGAAGAAACCTTTTCTTTGATTATGCTATCGAATATATGTTAAAAAACGGTGATAATGTTACCACAAATTTCACAGTCAGCGATAAGGAATTAAATGACTTCATGGCTTATGTGATTAAAACTGAAAAAGAAAATATAGCCAAAGAAGCAGAAAAGAATGATGATGATGATGATGCTCTTAAAATCAAAAGCCCGATTGACTTAACTAATCCGGCTCCATCAGATTTAGCCCATTCTAAAAACTATATAAAACTTACACTAGCAAGTGAGATTATTGAAAAGAAATTTGGTAGTCAAGAAGGCTACAAAATCAGACTGGAAATGGATAATCAGCTACAAGAAGCCAAATCTCTCTTTGATAAATATGATACTTTAAATGAGATGTTTGAATCAATTATAATTGAAAAAAGCTAAGGGGATGTTATGGACAAACAGTTAGAAAATATGCTAATCTATGTGGTTGATGATGACCCTATCAACCTTAGACTTATCAAAGCAATTCTAAATCAGAATGGTTTCTATAATTTGAAACTTCTTAATAGTGGTAAAGAATTACTGCTCGCAATGGAAGAAAATAAACCGGATATTCTGCTTTTAGATATTATGATGCCGGAGTTAAGTGGTTATGATATCTTGGTAATTCTCAAGCAGAGAAATGCCTGGAAACACATTCCTGTTATCGTGATTACCGCTCTTCCTCTTGCCGATGAGATGAAGCCACTCAAGAAAAGCTTCAACCTAGGAGCTATGGATTATATAGGCAAACCTTTCAACCATATTGAATTAATGCTGAGAGTTAAATCTGCTCTCAAGCTCGAGTACCAACGGCAACTGTTAGAAGAGAGCTTGGATAGAACCAGAAGTCTGGAGAAAATGATCTCTATCTGTTCCTATTGCAAAAAGATACGTGTTGACGATACCCTATGGCAAGATTTAGAGATGTATGTAACAGAACATTCTGATTCTCAATTTAGCCATAGCATCTGTCCTGTTTGCTATAAGAAAGTTCTAGAAGATGAAGTGGAAACTGATGATAATGTAGGTATTAGTAAATAATAAGAATAAATATCGTTCAAATTAAAGTGGTAAAGATGGGTTAAATCCCTTTCTTGTGAAGGCGAAGCTTTATGCGAAGAGTCAAGGGATCAATAGTTTAGCCCAGTGGTTGAATCCTTGTATTTCGAGGATTATGATACTCCATGTGCTTTTATTAATCTGTTTTCCTTAAATCCTTGAAAAGGATAAATAGTTTAGCCCGGCGGTTGAATCCTTGTATTCTAGGATTATGATACTCCATGTGCTTTTATTAATCTGTTTTTCTTAAATCCTTGAAAAGGATAAATAGTTTAGCCCGGTGGTTAAATCCTTGTATTTCGAGGATTATGATACTCCATGTGCTTTTATTAATCTGTTTTTCTTAAATCCTTGAAAAGGATAAATAGTTTAGCCCGGTGGTTAAATCCTTGTATTTCAAGGATTAACCCCGGGTATGAATACCCAACCACCAACCTAACCCTGAAAGGGTTTAATAAAAAGTATTTGACAATTTTGGCTAAATATAATACTTATAAGTGAATAGATAAATATTTAAAGGTGATATTATGCAATCATTATCAATGCTATATGTTCATGTTGTGTTTTCCACAAAAAAGAGAGAATCATTCTTAAAAGATCATACTATTCGCAAAGAATTATATTCGTATATTGCTAAAATTATTTATGAACTTGAATCTAATCCCATAGAGGTTGGAGGTCATACCGATCATGTTCATATCTTTCTGAATTTATCTAAAAATATTGCATTAAAAGATATGATAAGAATTATTAAGAAGAATTCATCGAAATGGATAAAAACCAAAGGTGAAGAATTTTCTGATTTTTATTGGCAAACCGGATATGGTGCATTTTCAGTTGGTGAAGCACAAAGGGTAAAAACAATTGATTATATTAAAAAGCAAGACGAACATCATAAGAAAATATCTTTCCAAGAAGAACTCATCATCTTTCTGGAGAAAAACAACATCGAGTATAATAAAAAATATATGTTGGATTAATTCTATTGATCCCCTTCAGGGATAGACTAGTTAAGGGTAATCTATACCCGGGGTTAATCCTTGAAATACAAGGATTCAACCACCGGGCTAAACTATTGATCCCTTTAGGGATTTAAAAATGAGTTTCCACAATTTGAAATTTCGTTACACATCGCTTAATTACTCAACATATTTATTCACCAGACTCGAATTTAAGCTTTTTTCATTTTTTAATGCAGGATTCTTAAACTTCAGTAGTCTGTAGTTATAGGAGATTGGATGAATAGAAATAATTTCGAATCGATCGTTAAAGACTTCACTCCCAAGCTGTTTAACTATATTATGAAGTTTGTGCGGCATAGAGAAGATGCTGAAGATGTGTTGCAAAGCGTCTTCCTGGCTTTCTATCATAAAATGGATAGTGTAGATCCCGAAAAAATCTCACCCTATCTCTACCGTGCTTGTCATAATAACTCTTTAGATTTCTTAAAGAAAAGAAAGCGCGAGATTAGTTTTCCTAATGTGGACTTTGAAAATATAGCAGATATAAACAGTGAAGATAAAGAAGATATGTACAAAGATATTGTGAAGTATGCTTTAACTACTTTACCAACCAAGATGTCGCTTTTGATAGAGCTAAAGATATATCAGAAGAAGAGTTATAAAGAGATTTCGGAAGAGACCGGATATACGATAAAAGCTATTGAAAGTCAATTAGTGAGAGCTAAGAAAAGATTAAGAGAAGTAATTTCCCAAAAAGCTAAAACTGATTTGGGGATTCTCTTAGGAAAAGATGTTTCCTAACTGTTAGGAGGAAAAATGAAACAAGAAATATTGATTAGTCGCTACCTGGATAAGGAAGCCACAACAGCAGAAAGAGAGTTAGTAGATAAACTCTTGCTCAGCGATAAAGAGTTTAAATCTGCTTTTAAAAAGATGCAAGAGACAAATCTTCTGCTTAATAAAATAGAGAACGTAATCGTCCCTGATGATATCTATAAGCGCGTATTAAGCTCTGTGAAGCACCAAGGAAGTCGCCAGCCATTCTATATTAGATTAGCTCCGGCACTCGCAGGAAGCCTCTTAAGCTTCATTCTAGGGATATTCTTGACTACCTTCTTTTTTACCAATCAGATTAAATCTCCGGACACAACTTCCTATGATTCACTTGATGATATCTACACTACTTTAGAACTTAGTGATGTCCTTAACTATTATTACGATTAACAGAGGCTATAATGAATAGAAAATTATTAACTATACTCTTACTCATCTCACTGGCTTTTAACCTTGCTGTAATCGGCACTTTTGCTTACAGATACACCCTGCATAGAAAGCTTATGAATAGACACAACACAGAAGATGTTAGAGAAAACCTGCAAACTATGAAAAGCTACAGACCTAATATTCACCGTAAGTTCAGAGATAATATTCGTCCTTTACATGACCTGAATAGAGAATTACGAACCGCCTTTTTGCAAGAATTAATCAAACCCGAACCTAATTATGATACACTTGCTACTATTAGTACAGAAATTGAAGCTACTACTAAAGAGATTAGCAACAACTTCTATAAAGAGATGATTGAAACCAGGAAAACACTTACCCCTGAAGAAGCTGAAGAGCTGTTTCAACCACAATTAAGAATGCAGAATCGACGCAGTTCTTTCTCTCGTGATGAAGATGGAGAACATAGACAACAACGCCGGAATGTGCATAGACGACATGATGGAATGTAAATAATACTGAAACACAAATACTGTAGGGGTGGAACATTTTCCGCCCTCTTTTTTTAGCCACGAATGAACACAAATAATCACGAATGAAGATGAAACCACCGATAACACTGATGAACACTGATAAGAAAGAAGATAAATTAGCATAATGAAAAAGAAGAAAGACCCCTAACACAGAGTTACACAGAGGTTAAGAGGAGTTACGCAGAATTTTAAGAGGAAGAAAGAAGAAGTTTATCCAGTGGGTTCATGCATTTTATTCTTTTTTCTTATCTGTCTTAATTATCCGTGTTCATCAGTGCTATCCGTGGCTAAACTCTTCTTCTTAAAGTCCCCTTAGGGGATTTAGGGGCTTTTCCTTCTGTTCTTCGTTGTTTATTCGAGTTCTATACGAGTTACCCCCTAAAGTCCCAAGGAGTGTCCGCGAAAATCGGACAACTCAAATACGCAATCTCAAAAGCAAGTTGTCGATATTTTGTCGACAACTGAAATCAGTTTTTTAATTGAGGAAAATAGTATTGTAGGTAAGGCACGCTTAGAACTTGAGTCTCACCCTCCATATTCACCTTGCGACACAAGATCTCTTCTTCCTTGCTACTTAGTTTCCTCTAAAACACAAGATTGTAAAAATATTGCTTGCCTGTTAAATTCAATTCCCATACTTTGGTTATGACACAGATTAATAAAGAGGAGGTTTCCTTTTGGCTAAGTTAATTACAAATCAGGAAGAGTTCTTAAGTGAGATAATTCGTAACATTCTCCCGTGTTCAGAGGAGTTGTTTTTCTTAGTAGGTTACTTCTATTTTTCAGGTTTCGAAGAGATTTACACAGAGATTGGTGAGCGACATTTACAAATCCTAGTTGGCTTGGATATAGAAAAAGATATTTCCAATAGTATCAAAGAGTACTATATTTTGCAAGATTTAAACAAATCAAGATTAGATATCCGGCAGGATTATTTTGCTAATTTTGTAGAAATTTTTAATGAAACAGATTTCTTTGATTCAAGCAAACGGATAAAAGCTTTTGAAGTATTTCTCCGAAAAATAGAGCAGGGTACCCTGGAAATCAGGAAAACAGCATCTCCCAGTCATGCCAAAATGTACTTATTTAAGCATGATAAAAGAACGGCAGACTCTTTAGCCATGCCGGGAACCATGATAACCGGCTCCAGCAATCTCTCTATCTCCGGACTTAAAACTCGCCATGAAATTAATG
>JBAYZI010000102.1:0-9861 GCA_041672585.1 Cloacimonadales bacterium (SeqCode)
ATAAGCTTTCGCTGAAAAGAGTTGATTCTCTTCAAAGTAGGTGGCAATGTTCTGAATCATGATGTTGTTGTATAAGATAGGCTTAGAAATGAAAGAATGGATGATGCCGGTTTCATAGAAATCATCAGGATTTAGTACTTCATTATTGATAATTGTGTTGTTAATAAAGCGTGGATTAGAGTAGTTGATGAAGGAAACAGAACCTCCGATGGTGGCTTTGTTGTGAGAAAATTGATTATTAATGATGAGAATATCAGAAGCCTTGCTAAGTGAGAAAACAACACCATAATGAGCATAGTTAAAAGTGAAAATGCTATTCTCAACTTTTAGTTTAGCAAAGTTATAGACTTGAAAAACAGCTCCTGCATCAGAAACTCCGGGTTGACTACTATCCACAGTTTTAGCATATTCAAACACAGCAAAAGAGAACCTCGAGGCTTGGTTACTACTCTTTGTATTGATAAACTTAAAGCCGTTCCAACTTCCGGCTAAATCCTCAGTATAACTAAAGAGATGAGAATCAGAGGCAGTGAAGATTATTCTTTCTTCCGCATTGCCTTCTGCAAGGATAGAACCTTGTACATCAATACTATAGAAGCCATTAAAAGAGATTACTGCTCCCGGTGAAAACTCTAAAATGACTTCATTAGGGATGAAGACATTGCCTGTTACGTGAATCTCTAAAGCTGTCAAATGCAGCGATTCTGCTATCTCTCCTGAAAGAGTAGTTCTGTCATCAGGAGTCAATAAAGACGAGCTATTTGGGAAGTTTCTTCTTTTCTGCTTATTGTTAAAAGTCTGACAGCCGTAACCACTTGCAGGACTATTATCTGCTAAAGAGTAATCTCCGTTCTCCGGATCAGTAAGTTGCGGGTCAATCATTGCTGTATTGTTATTTGTTGTAGCATCCTGCCACACCTGAGGTTGAACTCAGCCGTAATCTCAGAAGCAGGCGTAATGTCGGAGAGGGTCTTCGTTGAGTCGATAATCATTAAAGTAGGACCAGTTGTTGCTAATTTGAGGCGAACCATAAGTTTCTGTAAAGATAGAGAAGGCAACACTATAACCGGTAGAAAGCCATTCTAAGCTTGCACTGGTAAAGCTCACGAAATCATCTCCCGTACTGTAAGCATCAACAAAGATGTTATTCTCAATTGTGATTCCGGCACCTGCAGAGTGGATTCTAACCCCATAATCTTCAGGTTTATAAAAAGTTACGAAGGTAACAGAACCTTGAGGTTGGAAGTTAGGACTAAGCGAGCTGCCCAGAAACTTCACTCCGCCATTAATAATCACGCAATCAGCGATATCTAGCCTTTTGTCTGTGTATTGAATGGAGATGAATCCCCCTCCCAAATCAAGAACAGCCCCATTGCCGATGATATGAACATTGGCACCAAGCGTATCAGTGAAAGTCGCTGTGGTTCTGTTAAATAGCCCGCCGATTAGCAGTGAACCTGTGTAAATTTCGCCACAGTTTAAAACAATCTCTTTATCATATATCCCGACAGCAAGAGCATTGTCATACATCTCTTTTAGTGTTGTGGCATAGCTACTTAGAGAGATAAGCAGTGCCAGTAAAATCATTCTATATTTCATTTAATTACTCGCTTTATAATTATGTTCATATCCTTACTTTTTCTAAATGAGAAATAAGGTCAATTAATATCTTGGATTTCGACAAAGTTATTGACTAATTAAGATAGTTAAATAATAGTTACACATAAAATATAGATGAGGTAATATGATAGATTTAGATAAATATAAGTGTGGATTTGTGGCGATAATAGGAAAACCTAATGTAGGTAAATCTACTTTGATGAACCATTTGATAGGAATCAAGCTTTCTATCATTTCGCCTAAACCGCAAACAACGCGTCAAAGTTTGAAAGGATTCTATTCTGATGAAACGAGACAGATTATTTTTGTCGATACTCCGGGTTTCTTAAAGCCACGCTATGAATTGCATAACAGAATGTTAGACATCATTAGAAACTCGCTGAAGAATTCAGATTTAATAGTTTTCATCACCGATGCTAACCATTACCCCACTGATTATGATAGAGAATTATTAGCTGAAATAAAGAATTTAAGAACTCCTAAAGTTGCTCTGCTTAATAAGATAGATTTAGTTACTAACGATGTAATTGAAGAAAAGCTGGCTGATTTAAGAACAATCTTTGATCAGGTGAAAGGCATTTCTGCACTTAAGGGTGAGAAAACAGAAGAGTTGTTAGAGATGTTCGCCGAGATGTTGCCGTTTTCACCTCCTCTTTATGATCCGGAGAATCTCTCAGATTTACCTATGCGTTTCTTTGCCCAGGAGATTATCAGAGAGAAGATTTTCCTCAATTATGGTGAAGAGATTCCTTACTCCACAGCTGCTCTTATAGAAAGTTATTTAGAAGAAGAAGAGAGAGTTACCATTGCTGCTACTATCTGGATTGAACGAAGCTCGCAAAAGCCTATTGTAATTGGTAAAGGCGGAGCTGCTATCAAGAAAGTTAGATTAGATGCTCAGCGTGAATTAAGAGACTTTTTAGGGAAACCGGTTACGATTGAACTATTTGTCAAAATCAAGAAAAACTGGCGTAAAAGCAACAGTTTGCTCAATGAACTTGGCTTTAAACAATAAGAGAAATAGATCAAAATAGGACTTGACCTAGTTGCTAAACTAAGATATTAATATTTAAAATTGGAGGTGAATTATGAAGAAAAGGTTGTTGATAACTACCGGTGGTGGTGATTGCCCCGGTTTGAATACTGTACTTAGAGCTATTGTGAAAAGAGCTAAACAAGAGAAAGATGATTGGGATGTTATCGGCAGTATTGATGCCTTTAATGGCATCTTGCAAGACCCCATGAAGCTAATGGAGTTGACCCCTCAAGTTGTTGCCGGTATCCATGTTAAAGGTGGAACAATTATTGGTACAACTAATAAGGGAGGACCATTTAATTGGCCTGTCAAAGATATTAATGGCAAAGTTACAACAGTTGATAGATCTGATGATTTAATTAAAAGAATTCAATATGAAGGATTTGATGCTGTTATAAATATAGGCGGAGATGGTTCACAACGTATTTCCCAAAAACTATTTGAAAAAGGTTGTCCTATCATTGGTATTCCTAAAACTATTGATAATGATCTCGCTTTCACAGACTTTACTTTCGGTTTCCAGACAGCTGTCGAAATTTCAACCGATGCCATAGGCAAATTAGTAACAACTGCAGCTTCTCATCATAGAATTTTTGTGTTGGAAGTAATGGGCAGATATGCCGGTTGGATAGCTCTTCATGCAGCTATTGCCGGAGGTGCAGAAGTGTGCCTTATTCCTGAAATTCCTTATGATATGAAAAAAGTTCAAGCAAGTCTGGAAAAAAGAATAAAAGGTGGTTCGGGGTTTGCTGTAGTCGTAATTGCTGAAGGAGCTAAACCTATAGGCGTCGAAACATCAATTGAAGGTTATAAGAGCGTAGAAACAAATAGTGTTAAGATTAAAGGCGCGGGAGAAAGACTTCTCGGAGAGATTGATGCTTTAAATCTCGGAGTAGAAACTAGACTTGTTGTGTTAGGACATCTGCAACGTGGAGGAATGCCTAATGCTTTTGATAGAATTCTTGCTTCCCAATTTGGCGTAAAAGCTTTTGAAATGGTTCTTAATAAACAGTTTGGTGAGATGGTTTGTTATAACCACCCTAACCTCACTTCTGTTAAATTAGAAAAGGCTGTAAAAGATTATAATCTCATTGATTTAGATAGCGATATTGTTAATACAGCCCGCGGTGTTGATATTAATCTGGGCGACTAGCTTTTCAATTAGCAGTTAGCAATGAGCAATTAGCAATTGAAGAAAAGCCCTCTTCACTGGGAACGCACTCATACCTGAGTGCAGAATTGCAACAGCAATGCTAATCTTAAATCCCCAACGGGGATACATAGTTTAGCCCGGGGTCTCATTCTGCTTGCAGAATTGACCCCGGGTAAGGATACCTCCCTAACAAATTTATCCCAGTGGGATAAATAGAAAAGGGCAGGAGTTTATTGTCAAAAGATAAAAAGAGTTGACACAATCGTACTATAGAAAAAAATAATAATCTTGTTAATAAGATTCATTTTGAAGGAGCTAATTAGTTATGAAAACAATATTTGTGAAAGATATAAAGGATCATTTAGGTCAAGAAGTTCATCTTCGTGGCTGGGTAAGAAACATAAGAAAGAGTGGTGGAAAGTTGATGTTTATAGTGTTTCGTGATGGAACAGGAACAATTCAAACAGTCGTTCATAAACCTTCTATTGGAGAGGAGAAGTTTGAATTATCAACAACTTTAACTATCGAATCGTCATTAGAGATTTGGGGAACTCCTAAAGAGCATCCCAGCAAACCGGGTGTCTATGAGTTAGATGTTACTGATATCAAGCCGATTAACATCTCTCCTGAGTACCCAATTAGTAAGAAAGAACACGGTCCTGACTTCTTATTATCTAACAGACATTTATGGATTAGAGCTCCCAAGCAGTGGGCAAACTTAAGAGTCAGACACATTATCTATCACGCAATTAGTGAATATCTCAATAGCCAGTCATTCACACGTTTTGATTCACCAATCTTGACTCCTAATGCTTGTGAAGGGACAACAACTCTCTTTGAATTAGATTACTTTGATCAAGGTAAGGCATATCTTTCTCAATCCGGTCAACTTTACTTAGAACCGGCTATTATGGCTTTGGGAAGAGTCTATGATTTTGGTCCAGTGTTCAGAGCTGAGAAATCAAAGACTCGCAAGCACTTAACCGAATTCTGGATGATGGATGCTGAAGCTGCTTTTGTGGAGCATAAAGAGAATATGCAGATTCAAGAAGATTTAATTAGATTCGTAATCAGAACAGTTCTGGAGAAATGTCAGGAAGAATTGACTATTTTAGAAAGAGATATTGAACAGTTGAAGCGAGCAGATGCTCCTTTCAAGGTTATGACACATTACGAAGCGATTGAATATTTACACAGCAAGGGTTCTGAAATTCCGCATGGTGAAGACTTTGGGGCAAATGAAGAAGCAATGCTGACAGAGGGAAGTGATGTTCCCCTCTTTATTGAGAAATGGCCTAAGAAAATTAAAGCTTTCTATATGAAGCAAGATCCGGAGAATCCTGATTTAGTTCTGGGTTCAGATTTAATCGCACCGGAAGGATTTGGTGAGATTATTGGCGGGTCTCAACGTGAAGATGATTACGATACTCTTCTTGCAAAGATGACAGAAGAGGGTTTAGATATAGCTACTTATGAGTGGTATTTAGATATGAGAAAGTATGGTTCTGTTCCTCATAGTGGATTTGGCATAGGTCTCGAAAGATTAGTTCAATGGATGACCGGTACTAAACATATAAGAGAAGTAATTCCTTTCCCAAGAATGATTTACAGAATATATCCTTAATTCAGAATCTCTAAGAACTTCTTAATTATAATGCTGATAACAAAAGCTAAACTAAGATAATTGAACTTTAGCCCTAAAGATGGAGTAACGAATATATCACTAAGATAAATATGGAAAACGTGCAAAGGACTAACACGGGATTGAAAGATAAGCTACTGGAATTGAGTTTCTACACTGCTTGTGCAGGGACTATTTCGATAGCCGAAGCTTTAATCCCGAAGCCGTTTCCTTTTCTGAAAATAGGTTTATCTAACATTGTTTTAATCTTGTTAGTGATGAACAGACAAGAGTTTACTGCTCTGCTAGTCTTGCTGGGTAGAATTGTCTTAACCGGATTAGTTGTGGGAACATTGCTCATGCCGACCTCATTAATAGCTCTCGGAAGTGGCTTAATATCACTTCTTGTTATGATGATTGTCAGTAGAATAAAAACCAAACTAAGTTGGGTCGGAATAAGTATCTTAGCCGCAGTAACGCATAATCTTATGCAGTTGGTTATTGTGCGTGCGATTCTTATCTACTCAAACTCTATTTTCAGTCTGATACCGATAATGATTATCTTAGGTATCGTTACTGGGACAGTTACCGGCATTCTGGCAGTCGCTTTGAACCAAAGATTACCACGGAGATTTAATGATAAAAAAATATTTGGGTAAAATAGATCAGCAGTTCTTAAAATTAGTACTGCTGTACTTCTCTATTCTCTGTTTATTGGCAGTAGGCGTAACTTATTTAGTCTATTATATGTTTAAAATAAATGCTAATAATTTACCTTCTCCTGCTGAATTAATAAACTATGAGATCTCGCTTCCGTCCAAAGTGTATGATTGTCGCGGAGAATTAATTCATACTTTTGCTACAGAACAGAGGGCGTTGATAACCTATGATGAACTACCTCAACATCTTAGAGATGCTATTGTGGCTACAGAAGACAGTAAGTTTTATACTCACTTTGGAGTTGATTTTACCGGTACTGTCCGGGCTGCGGTTACTAATCTTAAGCGGGGTTCTGCTTCTCAAGGAGCATCAACTCTGTCGCAACAGTTAGCCAGAAACCTATTTCTTAGTCATGAACGCTCCTGGATTAGAAAGATTAAAGAAGCAATGGTTACTCTTCTTATTGAAAAAGAGTTCTCTAAAGAAGAGATCATGGAGATTTACTTTAATAAAGTTTATATCGGAGAAGGTGTTTATGGAGTTGGGCGTGCTGCCAGCTATTACTTTGGCAAGAAAGTAGATGAACTCACTATGGCAGAAGCAGCTACGCTGGTCGGAATGCTACAAAGACCTAACTACTTTAATCCGCGTAAGAGATTAGATAAAACTACAGAACGCCGTAACTTGGTTCTCCGTAGAATGTATAAAACTAATAAAATATCCAAAGAAGATTATCGGCGAGAAAAGGCTGTTCCCTTGGTTTGTATAGATCGTGATTATGATGAGCTTAACTCTTTCTACCTCTATTATATCGGTAATGAATTAGTTAAGAAATACGGCAAAAAAGCCCTCTACGAAGATGGTTTAGAGATTCATTTGACAATGGATGCAAATGTAACGGAATATGCTGACACCTTGCTAAATGCCCAACTTACCAAGATAGAAAATGAATTAAAATATAACATTCGCTATTCTGATTATGATCCCAATATTACAGATATAAAAACTCCTTATATTCAAGGTGGAGTGTTTCTCTTAGATGCCAAAAGTGGTCATGTGAAAACCATGTTAGGTGGAAGAAACTTTAAGCATTCTAAGCTTAACAGAATCATGCAATCCAGAAGGCAAGTAGGTTCTTCTATTAAACCGATTCTCTATACAGCTGCTCTTGAAAGCGGCTATACCCCTGCAACTGTCATTAGAGATGATGATTTTAGAATAAGAATGTTTGGTTGGGATAGAATTCCGCATTTGGCAGATGTACCTGATTCTCTTCTAGCAGACTCTACTTATGTAGATTCTTTAACCAAATTAGAAAAGAAATATCTCTATTCACCATCAAACTATACCAAAAATCAAGGTGGCTATATTACTTTAAGAAAGGCAGTTCGGAACTCCTTTAACATCTATGCTCTCAAAACTATGTATGATATTGGCAAAAAAACAGTTTCTAAGAAAGCCGAGCAATTTGGGATCTCCGTACCTCCATATTACTCTTCTGCCCTGGGAACTCCCGAGCTCAAGCCTATTGATATGATAACAGCTTTTACCACGTTCTCTAACCAAGGTAAAAGAGTTAAACCTATTTTTATTGATAAGGTCTATGATAGATATGGTAACCTCCTTGAATCATCCACTACAGAGACTATTCAAGTGTGTGAGCCTGATGTGGCTTATTTGATGGCAGACTTAATGAAATCTGTAACTAGACCAGGTGGTACTGCCGGTTCTTCCTTTAGTGATAAGAGTATTTATCCTTGGGAATCTGCAGGTAAAACAGGTACTACTGATGATTATCGCGATGCCTGGTTTATTGGCATGAATGGTAAATATGTGATTGGAATATGGGCAGGATTTGATAACTATTCAGCACTGAGTGGTGATAGCCTTGTAGTTAAGTTTGATAGTTTAGGACACAAAATAGATGGTATTGGACGCGGTATTGGAGGCGGTTATGCCTGTGCTCCAATCGCTAGTAGAATCTTATCCAGATTGATTGTGAATGATAATAGTGGTGTGAAACCTGCAGCTGATGATGTGCGTTATTCTTTTAAAAGGCCGGATGATATTATAGAAGAGTATATTGACCCGATAACAGGGTTCAAAGCTTTAAATAAAGCGAATGGAATTAAAGAAGTCTTCTCCAGAAGGTTCCCTTTACCTCAACTTCAGCGTCCCGGAATGAAATATAATTTCCCTCCTTTGTATCGTTATGATGACCCCAACCCTCTGATAGTTGATGAGTTAAATAATTAGGAATATTTGAATGATAACAATAATATTATGGGTAACTCTAATAGCTGGATTTCTTTATTTCTCACTTGCTGTTTCTTATTCATGGGCGTTTGTCCATATAAAAAGGAAGAGAAGTTTTAAAAAAAGAACTGTTTCTGTTATTGTTGCATGTAGAAATGAAGATGAAACTTTACCGAGATTATTAACAATTCTTGCTAATCAATCATATCCCAAAGAGTTATATGAAGTGATTATTGCTAATGATGATTCTGATGATAAATCTCAAGAGATTCTCCAAGAGTTTTCTGATAGATTTGAATTTATCAGCTATTTTAATGTGGCAGACAGAGAATTAGCTATCAGCCCTAAAAAGAATGCTCTTTCTCAAGCAATTAACAGATCTAAAGGCGAGATTATTCTGCTAACCGATGCAGATTGTTTTCCGCGAAAAACCTGGATTGAATCTATGATGCAGGCTTTTACAGATGACGTTTCAATGATAGCAGGGTACTCTTCTACAGAGATAGATTGGAAGAAAGCATCTTTTGTTCAGAAGTTTGAACATATCGATCTGCTCTGTCTTTATATTGGATTGTCAGGCGGTTTTGCTTTAGGAAAACAATTCACAGCTGTCGGGCAGAATCTCGCTTACACGCGAGCTGCTTATGATAAAGTGGGTGGATTCACTAAGATTAATCATATAATCTCCGGAGATGATTGTAATTTCATGCAGTTGTTACGAAAAGCCGGAATGAAGATAAGATTTAACTTTGATTTTGATAGTTTTGTGAAAACAAAGCCAATAGATAGCTGGAAGAATCTGTTTAATCAACACAGTCGCTGGTTCTCAAATTTGAAGTTAATGTTTGGTGCGAATACAGAGTTTTTCCTGATTCTAACAGGACTCTTCATCTTCTATGTAGGCATTGTGGTTACGCTCTTTATTGATTGGCGCTTCTTCTTGGTTGCTCTTTCTTTAAAGTTTATCGGCGAATTGCAGATGTTCTATTTCGCTTACCCAGTCTTCAAAGCTCATAGACGGCTTATCTGGTTCTATCCAGTGTGGATGGTAATTCAGACGATATTTAACATTTTAACAATCTTTATTGGGCAATTCAATATATTTGTCTGGCATGGAAAGAAACAAAAAATAGCTAAAAGGAACAGTAATGAAGTTTTTGATAATAGATGATTTAAAGTTTAATTATTCAAGCATAGCTCCGCTTAGATCGCAAGTAGATGTGAGAGCAGGTATCTTGAAGCTGAGACAGAAAATAGAGGGCTATCTCAATATCGAGGAAGTTCACTTAATTATAGATAGCAAGTTAGAAGAGATTTATAAAGAGCGACATAATGATAAGGTAATCAATGAATTACCGGCAGGTGATGTTTGCTTTCTTAATAGCAGAATTAAAATAGATGAAGCGGTAGCAGAAATCATTCTTGCGCAGAAGCTAAATAGTGTCTATTATAATGATTATAATGAGTTTGTCTCTTTAAAAATAAATAACCCCACAAGTAAAAAACTTGATAGCA
>JBAYZI010000103.1:0-9858 GCA_041672585.1 Cloacimonadales bacterium (SeqCode)
TTGTTAATCAGGTAACTGTTACCGAAGAATTAACTGCTTATCAAGCAATGGTGCAAGTTGCTCAAGAATATAGAGATAAGTATGAAGCTATCCCTATTAGTGAAGTGCCGAGAATACAAAATGCCCGAACTTTCTTTAGATCTATTGGAATTGACCCTACCAAACGCAGACCCTCTTCTGAAGCACTTCTAAGAAGAGCTGTTAACGGCAAAGAACTGTATCAGATTAATAATATAGTTGATGTGGGGAACTGGTGTTCGTTAGAGTTCCTGCTGCCTATCTGTGTCTATGATTATACTAATATCAAGGGAAAGGTCTCTGTTAAGATAGGAAGCTCACAAGATAGCTATTTGGCTCATAATAACAGAGAAATGAATTTTGAGAATAAGTTTGTTGTGTGTGATGAAGAAGGAGCTTTTGGTTCTCCTCTTACTGATTCAATTAGAACAGCAGTTACTTCTGATACGAAATCATTATTGCTGATAATCTTTGCTCCTGAAGATTATGATTCTGAAATGCTTAAAAAGCAGATGGATGTTTTGGAAAATAGAGTTTTGAATAATTAATAATGAAGATCTTTCACACGAATTAACACGAATTAATACGAATTTCACGAATTAAATGCATGTTGAACTGTTGAATCTTTGATTTGTTTAACCGGTTGATATCGGTTCCAAGACCTCTTGAATCCCTTGGGGATAAATAGAGGGGACGGTCAAACTATTTAGGACAGCTCAAATACTTTCAATTATTAATTATAAATTGTCTTCTCACTATTAATATAAAAAAGACACCAAAGTGTAGTATTCCTTCCACACCTTAGTGTCTTTAGCAAAGTAATTTAGCTCTTATTTCTTTTCTTGTTCTTGTTGATATCTCTCTTGATTATCAATCAATGCCTGCACTGGTTCCATCCCAAAAGGTGAATCTAGTTCGATAGAGTTAAGCACAGCACCACCACCGGTAAAGAAGTAGTAATCTTCTCTTTCGATAGCTTTTAGGTAGGTTTCATAATTGAGAGCTTTAAATTCTTGGAGAGTATCTCCTCCGCCAAACATTTTCATAGCAGTTTGGTTTTTAGAAATCATGTTATACATCTCTTTTGTTCCTTCATAGAAGTTAGGAACTAATCCCATCACAGCATTACAGAAGAACATATTAGCTTTAGCAAACATCTCCTTGATTTCAGGTACAGCCCATGATTCCCATCCTGCATCCAAAATGTAATTTAGTTCAGTACCTGGTTTTAAATCAGGAATAAAGTGAGTTCTGAATTTACCGGGAATCTTTTCGCCTAGGACATCTGATTCTACAATATAAGGAAGTTCAACTATTCTGCCCGGAAACTCAGATGCTGCATCTAAGAAGTCCTGAGCTAGTTTCAAATCATTTTCACTAATGCCTTTAATTTTAAAACCATATTTTACCGAAAGATAAGCATTATAGATTACTCCGCCTAAAACTAAGTGATCCACATGTTCTAATAAACTGGTAAGTGGTTTAATCTTAGTATCAAATTTTGAACCTGCTACAATACCCACAAAAGGTCTTTTAGGAGTGAAGATTTGTTTTAAGTGGGTAATCTCTTTTTGCATTAAGAGACCTGAATAAGAGGGTACATGTTGAGTAAGTTTCATGGTGGATGTATGAGGTTGCCAGCTACCAAACGCATCATTAACATAGACATCAGCCATTTTAGCTAAGGCTATGCCAAGTTCGTCAGAATCGCTGTTTTTAGCTTCTTCACCTCTAAACCAACGGGTGTTAGGAAGATAAATCATATCTGTTTTATTGGCTTTCAAATCTCCGATTAACTTCTGGATGGAAGCATCATCGACTTCTATTCCGTTTTCTTTATGCAAAGACCATTTAGGAATTTCTACTCTGATACCTAATTTAGACTTTATGTACTCAACTATTGGAGCAACAGAATCGTTATCAGAAACTTCAATTTTCTTAGTAGTTTTGTTTAGTGGACGCCCGTTATGGGTCATTAAAATAATCTTACCACCTCTCACGACAATATTGAAAAGTGTAGGAATAGTAGCATCGATACGCTCTGTATCTTTGATAATCCCTTTTTTGACAACATTATGGTCAACTCTAACTAGAACGATTTTGTCTTTCAAATCAGCATCTTGAATTCTTGGTAAATTACGATTTAACATTTTTTCTCCCAGCTATGATATTTTTTTTACAATTAAAAGTTACTCTTTAAAGAAGGCAAGCTTTATTTAATAAATTTATTCTAACTAAGGCATTAAATACAGAAAAACAATATACTAACTTATAAATTGTCCAATGACACTGTTCAACCTAACCTATTGAAAGACATACTATACATCTTGAAAAATCTGCAAAAAGTGCACACTTTATTAAAACATAGGTTAGTTTATTGAATTGATTTTTTTTAAAAGATGAAAACTAAGGGGTAAGTTTTTCATTAAAACTTAGAGATAATCGCTCAGAATAGATATATGGAAGTCGCTTTTAGTCAATATCTTAGATGGTTTATAGATTAATAAAAGTAGTTGACAAAATCTGAAAGGCGTATATAATAAGTTGAATGATATAACGAAAATAAGACTTAAAAATCACCTTTCAGATGTTGCTACAAAACAGACAGATAGCATTTCTGTCCAGCAAAAAGATAATAATCTTAATGTAAAAGTTAATTGTCCAGTCTCTTTTACTATAAAAGATACTAAGAATAACCGAAAAGCTCTCTATGTGCTTATTAGGCTGTTTAAAGCCGAAAATGGCAAGAATCTTGCTACTTTTGAGAAGATATCAGCATTGTTTGGTTTGAATTCAAGGCAGGATTCAAATAATTTCTATCGGGAATATCTTGCATCAGGAGAAGATCTTCTCTTGTTTCTTCAACGAAAACAGAAATTAAAAAAAGCTTTTTATTTATTAGAAGCACAGGTTTTAAAAAACCCCCTTCGCTCATTGAAAGAACAATACAAGATTTTTATTGATGAAAATCCTGCTATCAACATTTCACAGACATCTTTTATGAAGTATTTTTCGGAAATTGATGCAGTAAAATTGAAAAAGAGGTTTGATCAGTTATTAACTAAAGATGAAGTTCGCCCTGATAAAGAGAGATTCTTAAAAGAAATTCTTGAAGATGAAAACACCTCTAATCAAAAATTGAAAGAGATAGTTACAGTTTTCCCAGAACTCCAAAAAGATGAAAAAGAAGCCAATAAAGAAGTATCTTTTTTCAACACCTTAGATAAATATGGGAAGAATTTAATGATTATGTTTTTGGTTGCTAGTGGATTAAATTACGGGGTCTTAGGAATGCTCTTGGATGTTAGTAAAGGGACAATTCATAATCTGTTTTATGGATTAACTTTTATTAAGAAACTAATTCTAAACTCCATAAAATGGTGGAGTAATGAGGTTTCTACCGACGAAAAATGGATTAAGCTAAATAAGAAGTGGGTTTATGTTATATCTATTGTTGATAATAAAACAGGGTTTCCTCTATATTTTCATGTTGTCTCTGATCTATCTGCAGCTACTTGGAAGATCTTCTTTCAAAGATTTTATAAAATTTATGGTAAGCCTCGAATAATAATCTCTGACGGAAGCGCAGCGATCGCTAAGGCTATTAGAGAGGTTTTCCCTGATAGCAATCATCAACTTTGTAAGTTCCATAAACTTAAAAATCTGATGGATAAGATTTACCAGAGCTATAGCACTCCCAAAGAAAAAAAGAGAATGATTAAACTGGCTAAAGCAATTTTTGATAATACATCTTATTATGGCAGAAAAAGATCAGCTAAGCACTTAATCAAAATTAGTCCTGAAAAAGTCTCAAAATATGTAGAGAATAGTATTCTTGATAAGTGGAATCAGCTTACTAAAGGATATACTTCAAACTCAGCAGAAAGATGGAATCGTAAGATTAAAAAAGCTACCCTAGGGAGATATGGTCTAAAGTCTGAAAATTTCATAAATCAGTTAATCATATCTTTATGGCTAAAAGAAGCAATTAATAACAAGGTACATTTCGAAAAATGCTTCCTCCATGAGTTTAATATTCAGAAGACTTGTCAAGAAAACCTAAAAATGTGCAATATTATAGAGTTCTTTAAGCATAAGCTACTGGGAAAGGTGGCTTGATGTTGAACAGTATCTATCACCAGGTGTCACTTTAAATTATATAAAAGATTATTGACAAATAAATCCCTATTATTAATTTTGGAATAGAAGAGATATGTAAACTTTCAATAATTTATTGGTTCATTAATACACATTAAGAACAAGAATAACTATATAATAAGATACTTATGTAAGGAGATAATAACAATGAAAAAAAGTATGTTGGTTTTTATATTGCTAATAGTAACTCTATCATCTATTTTAGCTTTAGATATTGAAATAGGAGATGGTACATCTTTTGAGAGTAATATACCTATAAATGGCTTATATGAATATGGCTGGTCCACCTTCATTATAGAGGCAGAACTAATAGGTGTAGCTGAAGAGTTTAATCAACTTAAGTTTCACCCTAGTTCGAACCCCACCAATTACACATTTACCAATCAAAAGGTCTATTTTAAAGAGACCACTGCTACAGAAGTTACACTCTCTTATCCAGCTCCAGAAGCAAACGGATTCACCTTAGTTTATGAGGGTAATGTTACTTTTGATGGTAATAGCTGGCAAGGTGTTATCTTAGATACTCCATTTGATTATAATGGAACCTCTAACCTACAGATTCTCTGGGAAAATCATTCTGGCACCTATGATAGTAGTTACCCCTTCTACTATGTAACTAATGTAGAGCACGCTGTTGCTGCTTTTAAGCGACAGGATAATAGTTTTCCTGCTATTGATGGTGAAATAGCTAACTACTTCCCTAATATTAGATTGAGCTATACCGCAGAGAATGAACCAACAGTAGCTACCTATGTTGCTCCTACTAATAATGCTACAGAAATCCCAATAGATGTAACCATTGAGTGGGAATTTGGCGAAAACACAACAGATATTGATCTTTATCTATCTAATGTGAGAAATGATGTTGTTACTATGGATGCAGCTGCCTTGGTAGTTGACAGACAGAATGTAACATCCTATCAACCTGATGATTTAATTGCTCTTACGGATTATTATTGGAGAGTTGTATCACACAACAGCACTAATGATTTAGCGGCTATTGGTCCTATGTGGAAGTTCTCTACTGCAGTTGGCGCAGGAGTTGTTACTGTTTCTCTGGGAGATAGAATAGAATCCAATAACACCTACCCTTGGGGATTCAACTTTAAGAATTCAGTTGCTGAAACTATCTATTTAGCTGATGAAATCGGAGTAGAAGGACTCTTAACACAAATCTCCTACTACAATACATTCGCATCTAATATATCAGACACACCGATTAATGTCTGGATAGGAGAAACTTCTGAACCTGACCTAACTGACTATATTCCTGCTTCACAGCTAACACCAGTTTTCTCTGGCTTGATGAACTTTCCAGCTGGACAAAACACAATTACAATAGCTTTGGATACCCCTTACGAATACACAGGAGACAACTTAGTCATTCTTACTGAAAGACCTTTAGATACCATTCGTTACTCGTGGGATGATCAATTCTATCACACTCCTACAGACTTAGCAAATAGAACTCTCTTCTGGATTAGTAATGCAGCAGAATTAAACATAGAGACTCCTGCAATGAACCCACTTAGAAGAACAAATAGACCAGATATTACTTTCTATTTTGCAGCTGGTGGTACTGGCTCAGTTACTGGAACAGTTACACACGGCACCACTGCACTTGCTGGAGCAAATATCTCTATCAACCATACAGATTACCACACAACCTCTTTAGCTGATGGTAGTTTTATCTTTTCCGATATCATTACAGGTAGTGATTACACTTTAACCGCTTCTTTACAAGGTTATCATAACTCAACCGCAACCTTTGATGTAGTTGCAAACCAAGAGACAGTAGTGAATATTGAGATGACCCCTCTCACCACTGTTGAAGTTTCTGGACAGATTGTTACTGATGATACTGGTGCTGGAGTTCAATCTCATGTTATCCTTAGAGGGTATGAGATTTATGAAACTGACACAGATGCTGATGGTTTTTTCACTATTGAAGGTGTGTTTAATAACAAAACTTATACTGGTATTGCTATTCCTGAAGGTTATCAAAGTGTTATCTTCCCAGTAGTTGTAGCAGAAGGAGACTTAGAGCTTGGCACAATCTCAGTTGCTGAAATCCTCTACCCAGCAAGAGAAGTTTCTGTTGAAATAGTAGAGAACAATGCCGAAGTTTCTTGGAGTGAACCAGACAATACAGGCGCTGGAGAGTGGCTCACTAAAGGTGCTGATGAGAATGATGATGGGGTTGGCACTGGTAATGCTGCCACTATCTATGTTTCACATAAGTACACAGAGGCTGAACTCACAGAGTATCAAGGAATGTTTATCAACTCGATCAAGTTTTTCGCCAGAGAAGCTCTTGCAACCTACACCCTTAAAGTATGGGGTGGAGAAAATGGTGCTATAGAACTGTATAGTCAAGATGTAACCGATTTTGTAAACAACAGTTGGAATGAGTATATTTTAGACTCGCCTGTTGCTATCCCTTTAACAGGCACAATCTATATAGGTTATTATGTTGATACTCCTGCAGGTCATCCTGCTGGCTGTGACGCTGGACCATCCGTCGTAGGTGGGGATATGATTAAAATAGGAGAGCAACCTAGATGGAGTGCGCTTTCCGAAATGTCAACAATTGATGCTAACTGGAATATCAAAGCGTATCTCACTTGGACTGGTGATGAACAAGCTGCCTCACCAAACAGAGTAGTGATGAAGAGTTCAGAACCCAAAACTTCAGATAATCAGAGCAATGTTCAAGTTGTGCGTGGTAATTTAGAACCAATAACAAATGTTACCAACTACACCCGCTTGTTCCAAGGGTATAATATCTATCGCTTCTTAACTGAAGATGAAACTGAATTGGCTAACTGGAGTTTGATTGCAGAGGGAATTACTGATTTAACCCATAGTGATGCAGATTGGTCAACCTTAGATACTGGATTCTATAAATATGCTGTAAGGGCTGTTTACACTAACGATGCAGAAGCAGAGCCAGCAATCTCTAATTTTGTTGAGAATTCTCCTACCAAAAATGTAACAATTAATGTGGAATCAAACCTTGGTAACGCTATAGCTGAAGCTAATATTCTCTTAAGGTCACAACTACTGAACCCTAATGGAGAATATACTCAATATCAAAGCTTAACTGACGAATCTGGTACTGCTATTATCGTCGTCAATGTCGGAATGTACAACCTTACAGTAACTGCACCAGGTTTCGAAACCTACACAGGTGAAGTCGATGCTACTGCTGATGTAACTGTTAATGTCACTTTAGATGAAATTGCTTTACCTCCAACAGCTGTTGTTGCTGAGCAAGAGGGAACAAACGCTCTTATCACCTGGAATGAACCAAGTGGTGATGGCAGTGGAGAGTGGATCACAAAAGGTGGCGAAGAAAACAGTGATGGTATCGGTACAGGTGGCGCAGCTATCATAGATGTTGCTCAAATGTTCACACAAGCAGAATTAGTTGACTATCAAGGTATGTATATTAATAATATAAAATTCATACCAAGAGAACCTGGTGCAACATATACTGTTAAGGTGTGGGGTGGAGCTGATGGTAACACAGAGCTATACTCTCAAGCGGTACCACAAATAGATGTTGAGGTTTGGAACGAAGTTCCGCTAAACTCTTCTGTTGCTATCCCTGCTACTGGTCCTGTTTATTTTGGATATAGTGCTGATACTCCTACAGGTCATCCATGTGCTTGTGATGCAGGTCCTGCAGTTCCTGGCGGTGATTTAATTAAACTAAATAATCAACCTGATTGGGATTCAATTGCAGACATGGGCCTTGACTATAACTGGAACCTCCAAGCTTATCTTTCATGGTCAAGAGGTGGTCAAGTTGCTTCTGAAGAAGGTAGAATAGTTATCCAAAAACATAACCCGAATGCTAATGATGGTATTCAACTTGTTCGTGGAAACTTAGACCCAATAGTTAATCCTTCAGTCATTCAAACAAGAGCTCTTGAAGGCTATAAAGTCTGGAGATTCTTAGCTACTGACCAAGGAAATGAAAATAACTGGACATCTTTAACACCTACTATGATAGATGATTTAACTTACACAGACACCTCATGGAATGAACTTACATCAGGTGCTTATAGGTTTGCAGTTAAAGCTATCTATACTAATGATAATCCTTCTCCTGCTGCATTCTCTAATGAATTGCTTAAGGATATGTATGGAACAGTTGATGGTACTGTTATGAATGAAAGTAATGCACCAATTAGTGGCGCTACTATTCATTTCATGGGTGGTACTGCTACAACAGATGGTTCTGGATACTTCATTTTTACAAATGTACTTGCAGGCGAGTATGAGATAACTGCTACTGCAGCTAGTTATGTCTCATCAACTCAGAATATTACAGTTGTTGGAACTCAGGTTACAACAGTTGATTTCACTCTTGCTGAATCTGATATCTTGTTCAGTGATAGTTTTGAAACATATCCTGACTTTGCTCTCCAAGCAGCTCCATGGGTTCTGGTAGATGTTGATGGAAATGGTACCTATGGATTCACAGGTATAAATTTCCCAGGTACTGGTGAACCAATGGCGTACATCGTATTTAACCCATCGATGACAGTCCCTCCTCTAGATGGAGAGGCTAATGCTCCTCATACAGGCTCTAAATATATGGCTACTTTTGCAGCTAACCCTGCGCCTAATAATGATTGGATGATTACTCAAGAGTTTACTCTGGGTGACACTGGTTCATTTAGCTTCTGGGGAAAAACAGTCATGGCTGATTACGGACTTGAAAGATTTAATGTCTTAGTCTCTGATGGATCTATAAATCCTAACGACTTTGCATCAATCTCAGGCCCAACTTATGTCGAAGCTCCTGTAGCGTGGACTCAATTTACCTATAGTTTAGATGCTTATGCAAACCAAACTATTAGAGTAGCGATCCAATGTGTATCTAATGATGCTTTCATCTTTATGGTTGATGATGTGGAAGTTGATGCTCCTGGTGGAACCGATAACGAAAGTAATGATGTTATCTTAGTTTCCGCCTTAGAAGGTAACTATCCAAACCCATTTAACCCTGAAACAACAATCGCTTTCTCAACAAAAGAGAGTGGACAGGTATCTTTAGATATTTATAATATCAAGGGTCAAAAAGTAAGAACTCTTATTAATGACCACAGAGATGCTGGTAGTCATAAGATTGTGTGGAATGGTAAAGATGACAATGGTAAGAGCGTAGCTTCTGGCGTATTCTTCTACAGAATGAAGTCTGGAAAATACAGTTCTACTAAGAAAATGATCCTGATGAAATAGGATTAATTAACCCTTTCAAGGGTAGAATAAATGATAATATAGGCACGACCTCGTTACGAAGTCGTGCCTTATTTATTGACCTTGCAAATCAAGCCAAGCAAAGAGAGTTTTTACAAAAGTAACAATACACAAAAAGTAACTTTTATAACAACCTTTATGTTGTTAATAGTCATTTTAAAACTGACACTGTTCAACCTAACCTATTGAAAGACATACTATACATCTTGAAAAATCTGCAAAAAGTGCACACTTTATTAAAACATAGGTTAGTTTATTGAATTGACTTTTTTTTAAAAGATGAAAACTAAGGGGGTAAGTTTTTCATTAAAACTTAGAGATAATCGCTCAGAATAGATATATGGAAGTCGCTTTTAGTCAATATCTTAGATGGTTTATAGATTAATAAAAGTAGTTGACAAAATCTGAAAG
>JBAYZI010000104.1:0-9849 GCA_041672585.1 Cloacimonadales bacterium (SeqCode)
GCCAGACGATTTCTAATTTCCCTACTTGTAAGGCTTCGGCAATGGCAGGACTATAATAGCTTTCGGCTTCGGTGAAGTTATTTCGTGTTAAAGCATCAACGAATTTATCTGAAACATCGGCAAAAAGCATCATTGCTCCTGTAAGAATTAGTAGTATCAATATTGATTTTCTCATTTTTTATCCTCAACCTTTAATATATAATATACATTTAATGTTTATTCACCAATCATAAATCAATTTTCATTATTATTTTAGTCTATGTCGCACCTGTAGGGCTATCTTTAATTTATCAATATTTCAAGGGGTTTTACCCCTTGCTGACCAATATCATCCTTTCAAGACTTTAAGAGGTTTCGAAACCTTTCCAAATCCCCTACCCCCTTTGTATTCGAAGGTTCCCGGAGAGGGGCGGCGTTCGAAGAATGACGGGTGAGGTCTTAACTATTAATTAAAGTAGCACCCCAATAAGTTTATCAAGCAAACTAATAATTCCAAAAGTAGGCGTATTTATTAATAAACCAATAATAGGGATTTTCATTATTTTACCTAACACTAAAGCGCCAAGTATGACATATATACCGTATCTCTCTAACTTAGAGTACTTAAGGTAGGCTTCATCTGATAAAAAAGCTCCTACAATTCTTGAACCATCTAAAGGAGGGACCGGAATCAGGTTGAAAAGTGCCAGAAACACATTAGCTAAAATTGTTAAACTAATCACACCAAAAACTCTGGCATCTTTACTTACGCCAGACTTAATCAAGATAACAAAAACAATTGTCAAAAGGAAAGCAATGATAAAGTTTGCTATTGGTCCGGCAGCCCCTGTAATTCCCATTCCTTTCTTGTAATCTTTAAAGTTATGAGGATTAATAGGAACCGGCTTAGCATAACCAAAGGCAAATCCGGCTGTCGTCATTAAAATTATGGGCAGGATTATAGTCCCAAAGATATCAATATGGTTAAGTGGATTCAGAGAAAGTCTGCCCATTCTCTTAGCTGTATCATCTCCTAAGAGATAGGCTGCGTAACCATGACTAATTTCGTGTATCACAATCGACATAAAAATGAAAACAAATGTTAAAATTTGCGTTGTTAAATCAAAATTTCTCATAGTCTGAAAAATTTGTGTTGTTATATTAAAATTATGCATAGTTCTTTACCGCTTTATTTTAGTTTTTAATAATTTTAGCAAATCTACGCTTTCCGACCTTGATGATAATCTCTTCACCAAGCTCAACTTCTAAATCAGGATCTGTGATTTTCTCACCATTTAGAGAGACAGCATTCTGACTAATCATGCGTTTTGCTTCGCCATTACTTTTACATAATTGAGTGTCTGTCAATATTTTAATAATCCAGACTTTATCTTCGGAAAAGCCAAATTCTTCTATATCGTCAGGAAGATTACCTTTAGCAAAGACAGAATTAAAAGCTTCTTCTTCAGCCTGAGCAATCTCTTCACCATGATAAATTTTCACTAATTCTCGTGCTAACAGCTGTTTAAGAATCTTAGGATTCTCGCCTGCAGCTAATCTCTGCTCTACTGCTTGAATCTCTTGATCTGTAAGATTAGTAGCATGTGTGAAGTAGTTGATAATTAGGCTATCAGGAATAGACATGACTTTTCCATACTTATTGGTAGGTGTATCAAACACAGCAATATAGTTGTTGAGTGATTTACCCATTTTGTTAACTCCGTCAGTACCCATTAGAATGGGGGACATCATGGCAATTTGCTCTTCCTGACCGTGATAACGTTGCATATCGCGACCGGCAAGGAGATTAAATTTCTGTTCAGTAGCACCTAATTCTATATCAGACTCTATCGCTACCGAATCATACCCTTGTAGTATCGGGTACATGATTTCGTGCATTCCCAAAGGCAGTCCACCCTCATATCTTCTTCTAAAAGTATCGTGGGCTAAGAATTGTGCTAAAGTGAATTTGCCCATGAGTTTAATTACATCAGCCATGGTCATATCGGTAAACCATTCAGATTGGAATCTCACCTCTGTTTTGTCTTTATCTAAAACAGTGTAGAGCTGTTCCATATACTTTTCACAATTAGCTAGCACTTGTTCTTTTGTGAGAGGAGGACGGGTTTCATTCTTACCTGTGGGATCACCTATTTGAGCTGTAAAATCACCGATTATGATTACACCAATGTGTCCTAAGTCCTGAAACTGTCTCATTTTACGAATTGGTACTAAATGTCCAATATGCACTTCTGAGCCGGTTGGGTCAATACCATATTTTATTCTTAGAGGTTTGCCTGTTTTGGCGGATTTCTTTAATTTAGCCAGCAATTGCTCTTCCGGAACTATCTCTTCAGTTCCCTTTTTAAGCAACTTTAGTTGTTCTTCTATTTTCATGTAATTACCTCTTATTTTTAGCAAAGAAATTGCCTTATTTTATTTACAACATCATTTTGAAAACTTTTTATCCAGTCAAGGGAAAAAAGCAATTATTAATTAGCAATGAGCAATTAGCAATGAAAAGAAAGAGATTTAACACAAACCCACAAAAACACAAAAATGAAGAACCTTTAAATGAATAAATTTTTAGAATCGTGAATTGGTTGAATTGTTTAAAATGGGAGAATGACTTTAAGAGTCGCCACATTAGTTTTAATCTTTCTTAATCTTTCTTAATTCAGTGAAATCTGTGTAATCAGCGAATAAAGCTATTCTTTTTCTTAAATTGCTAATTGCTAATTAATAATTGCTAATTGTTCCCCTTGCCTCCCTCTTTAGTACTCCAAACAAAAATCGTTAAATGAATGGGTAATCAGTAAAGGACGAACTACAGAGCCACTGTAATTCACTGGCAATCATAAATATAAAGTAGTACGAGGGGAACTAAGAGGTCTCAGCCTGCTAATAATTCATGTAATTCGTTTTAAGACGCGTTAATTCGAGTAAAACTGTTTTCTTCCTTCTCTTAAAACTCTGTGTTATAGTCCTTTCATTCTGTTCACAATTATTAATTATTAATTATTCATTATTAATTATCTAGCTGTTTTCATAAAAAAAGCTTGCCTAAAAATAGCAAATTGCACATTATAGCAATAAGATAGAAAAACATGTATTTACTCAAAAAAGAAAGGAGAATCTGATAATGAAAAAAGCAATATTATTTGCAGTAATGGTGTTTAGCCTGTTTTCAATTATGGCTGCGCAAATTAGTGTCGTAGGTGAAGTTTTTACGGAGTCTTGGTGAGGATACTGCCCAAGAGCAAGAACAGGTCTGTTCAATTTATATAATAATCAACCCCATGTCATTCCCTTAATTTGGCAAGGAGATACAGGTAATGCATCTCCGGGATATTCACAAAGAAAAGGATTAGTAGGTTCTAATTCTGATAGTATTCCTCAATGTGCTTTCCAAGGAATTTATAACGAAATAGGTGCAGCAGTAGATGCTTATACCAGTCAATACCTTCCTCGTTATAATCAATTAATTAATACTGTTGCTCCTATGACAATTGATGCTTCAATTATGGGGAGTAATGGCAACTATACTCTAAATGCAAATGTAACTTTGGAGCAAGCTTTTGATAACTCGAATGTTAAAATCGTCTATGTTATCACTAATTATCTTACTGATAGTTATTTCTCATCAGTAATTGCTTATGAATATGAAGATTTTACTCTCTCACAAGCCGGTGCTAGTGGTGCATTTAGTCATAGTTTTGCTTTAAGTAGCAGTTTGGATCCTGATAACCTTAAAGGTTTTGTCATGGTGCAAAAGTGGTTATCCAGTGATTCAAAAATCTATCAAGCAGCCGAAGCCGGAAGTGCAGCAGTTTCTATGGAAGAAGCTAACTTTGGTCAGGCTTATATTGGTTCAGCTTTCACAAAAACTTTTACAGTTGCCAATATTGGCAGTTCTGTTACAACTGTTGATATGGTCTTAGATGCTCAAGGTTTTGCAGTTTCAGGAGAGATGAATTATACTTTAGCGGCGGGTGAAGTTGAAACTCACGAAATTACTTTCACTCCTACTGCAGCTCAAACATATGCCGGATTGTTGAACATAACAACAACTATCCCGGGTTTTGAAAACAATACTATCACTTTAACAGGTACCGGCTTTGTAAATGCTGCACCTGAAGTTGAAAACCTTGCTTTTGAAGGTATTTTGATGAAGAATTATAGACTTGAAGTGGTGTATGATTTTGTTGATGCTGATAATGATAGCGAAGGCGATACTATGTGTCAATGGTATGAATCTACTGACCAAGAAACCTGGACAGAATTCACTAATATCAATGCAGATTTATTCGTGCTTAATCTCTCAGCTGATCATGTTGGTAAATACCTCAAATTCAGTGTTACTCCTGTTGACCAGCATTCAATGCCGGGCGAAGAAGTAGTTATTCAAACTTCAAATCCTGTAGCAGATCTTGCTGCTCCAACCAACCTTGCCTACACTGTTGAGAACGGTAACGATGTTGTTTTAACTTGGGAAGCTCCGGTGCTACCTGAAGTTAGAGCTTTATTCGGTTATAAAATCCTTAGAGGAACCGCATTTATCACTACCATAACCAGCACAGAAACCCTAACCTACACAGATTTAGATGTTCCTGATGGCGAACACACTTATTCTGTTAGAAGTATTTATTCACCGGGTGGTTTGTCAGGTGATTCTAATCTTATCAATATTGTAGTTATCAATGGTGTGCCTAACGAAAATGATACCGAAGCAATAATTGTCGGAGAATCAAGTTACCCAAATCCTTTTAGCACAATGTCAACAATTCAAATTCAAACTAAGCGTAGTGAGAATATAGATGTTGCTGTTTATAACCTTAAAGGACAATTGATAAAAACTATAGCTAATAAAGAGTTCTCAACCGGAACTCATGATTTCAAATGGGACGGAAATGACCAAAATGGTAATAGATGTTCTAGCGGAGTTTACTTCTTTAGAATTATAACTCCGGAAAAAGTTATTTCTAAAAAGATGATTTTCATGAAGTAATCTTATTAATTAATAATTAATAATTGAAGAAAATATAATTATAGGGGCGTATCAACCATACGCCCCTATTATATTATCATCCATCCTGGATTTAAGAGGTCTGGCGAATTGTATCAACCGACTAAATAATTAAACAAATGTAAGTGTGAGGTCTTTCTTACTGGGATTGCGGACGCCCACGTCCGTATTAAATCTCTCTCCATCAAGGAAATAGAAATAAGATATGCTTCGGAAGGATAAGATTCCCCTTCGCTGAAGGGAAATGAATACGGATGTGGGCATCCGCAATCCCAGTAAAGAGTCTCCGAAGCTATTCCCGTCATCGATTAAACAATTAAACAAATCAACGATTCAACCTGCAATTAAATTATTAATTATTAACTATTAATTAATTATTGTTTTCTTCATCCGGTGTAGAACACACCACTTGATCTTTGTTATTTTGTTTTCCCCAGTAGAGTCTTTTATCAGCTAAATCAATTATTTTATTAATATGTTGATCTTCTTTGTAGAGGGCAATACCCAAGGTCATTGTGATTTTTATGTTGTGCTCATGATATTGAAATTTATAGTCTCTAATGCTTGCTATAATTCTTTCCGCAATTATTTTACCATTAACAATATCTGATTCTGCCAAGAAGATTAAAAATTCTTCTCCTCCCCATCTACAGAAGAAGTCGATATTACGGATAGTATCTTTTATTAAAGTTGTGAGGGTTACAAGCACATAATCGCCAGCTTCATGACCATAAACATCATTTACCTTTTTAAAATTATCAATATCGCCATAAGCTAAAATAAAGGGGCTTTTTGTTCTTTTGAATCTTAGTTGCTCATATTCAATCTTTTCTAAAAAGAATTTTCTGTTAGGAGCTTGAGTTAAATAATCTCGATTAGAAAGAGCATTAACCTTTTCGTAAGCTATTTTAAGTTTCTCATTATTGAGTTCAACCTCTTTATAGGCTTTTTCCAAGTTTTCGTTATGCTCTAAGAGATACTTATAATATCTTACTAAATCAATGTTAGCATTGGTGAATTCACTAACATCTTCTAAGAGGACAGAATAGCCAAAGAAAGCTAAGTCTTTAAAAACAGGGAAAACTTGAAGTTTATAGTATCTAACTAATTCACCGTTTTTAGAATCTAGTTCTACTTCGCTGGATTGAAGTTTATTCCCTTGCTTAACAATCGTTTCCCAAAAGGTTGCGTTTTCTTTAGGTAAATGCTTTGTAACTAACTCTCCTATTTTAGGTTCTTTATCAAAAATAAGAGAGAAATAAGTAGAAAAGTTAGAGTTGAGCATCAGTATATTAAGTTCGGAAGATAAAAAGGCTATTCCTCTCTTACAGCTTACAAAGATGAGATCTGCAAAGAAGACGAAATCGTCAAAATCAAATTTGCTACCCTGCTTGAAGGTGTTCACTAAAGTATTAGCATTCATTAAAGTTGAATAATTGGTAAATAGAGGTTTCATTTGTTGCTTGGTTATAGATACAGGGGAGACATTAAATATATCGTGCTTAAAGAAGATTGTTATATCTTCAGAATTTTTACCGACTCCTATATAGTGTAGGGTGTTGTGTTTAGCTTTAAAATCGATACTATTGACATCAATAAACACTAATCCCGGTTTAGGAAAAGCTTCTAAAGAGTTAATTACGGTAAAATTTAACTCTTGGGCAACCGTATTCAAAACACTGCCGAAATCTTTGTCATCACTCAAATTAAGAACATAAAAATTATGCATATGAACCCCTTATTTGTCTGTTAAACAAGTCAATACAATAATTGGACTGTTACTTTTTTTTGTAAAGCTTTTTTTATAAAGAATGGGAAAAAGATTTTATCTCCTAAGCATTAATCACTGAAAATGAATCTAAATCAATGTGATAGTGCTAACAATAAGATAATAATATTCATAAAGTTAATGTTATAATTAATATATTTAATAAATCTCTTGACATAAAATTAATATAATTAATATTCAAATAAAAGGTGGAATTATGAAAAGAAATTTAAAACAATGTCCGATTTGTGATAATGATTTAATTATCACACGCTATGAATGTAGTAATTGCCAAACAAGAATTGAAGGGAACTTTATTCAAACCGGTTTTAACGAATTGAATGAAGAGCAGTTAGAGTTTATTAAAGTATTTTTAGTATCTCATGGAAGTATTAAGGAAGTGGAGAAACGTCTGGGAATCTCCTATCCGACAGTGAAGAACAGATTATCTGAAGTCGTTAAGGCTCTCACAGGCAGTGAATTAGAAAAGCCTAAAAGCTTAGATATCTTAGAGATGATTGAGCAAGGTGATGTGTCTGTGGAAGATGCTTTAAAAATGTTAGAAAAGGAGAAATAAGATGAACACACTGAAGTTTGAATTTAAATATCAAGGAAGCTTTAAAGAGCTTGATGTCAGAACAGAGAGAATGACAATTGTCATAAGCAAGGGAGAGCCTGAAATTATTGCTATTAAAGGCGAGATATCTCTTAATCAAGAAGTCAACTATGAAGTGAGCAATGACAAAATAATTGAGTTTTCAGCCTCTGATAACCGTATATCCATAGATACTTCTGAACTGGAAGAAGATTTAGAGGATAAAGGTGTTGATTATGCCAACTTTAAGCTTTATGTTTATGTTCCTGATGGATTGAGAATCAGGGCAGAATCAGAGCTGGGTAAGATTATTATGGAACACATAAATGCTGATTCTGAAATAGAAACAGAGATTGGAACGGTTCTTTTAGAAGATATTTCCGGGGATGCAGAAATTGAAACAGAAATAGGCTCAGTCAAGGTCAAGGGAGGTAGTTTTAATCACTTGTCTTGCGATACTGAAATAGGCAATATCGAGATTATCGGCACTAAGATTAATAAGCTGATTTGCGAATCTGAAGTTGGACAAATCTTCATAAAAGAAGCAGAGATATCCGATGCAACCATAAACAGTGAGACTGGTAGTATCGAATATCAGCTACTTCCTCTTAAGCAAAGTCACACTAAAATAGAGTCGGAAATCGGTAAAGTAAAACTTATTATTCCTCAAGAACTTAATTTGGAATTGAAAGCAACTTCTGAAATTGGTGGCATCAGTCAAAACCTTAAAAATGTTGTTACACAGCATGTTGATGAAGGGATAATCTTGAAAACAGATAAAGAAGATAGCAATCAAGCTACAGCAATAATAGAAGTATCTACCGAAATAGGCTGGATTTCACTTTTAAATGAAGATACTCAAACTGAACAAGAAAAGCATTATTCAGGGAGTAGGCTCAATCGTGAGATTAATAGTGCTATGAATGAGATTAATAAAGTAACAAAAGTTCTCTCTTCTCCTGCTCTGCGTAAATCACTGGGTGGAGCATTTGCCAATTTAGGTGAAACCATCAAAAGTAGCGTCCAGTCTGCCCTAAAAGAGTCTGATGTTGCTGTAAAGCAGTCAGTAAAGGAGATGCAGGATAACCTGCGTAAGCAAGGTCAAGATATGAGAGGCAATGCTTTTAGAACAGAAGAACGCCTGTCTGATAATGAAAAGAGTAGATTAAAGATTTTAGAGTTGTTAGAGAAGGGAATGATTAATCAAGAAGAAGCTGAGAAATTACTCAAGGCTATTGCTAAATAGAGATTTATCATATTCCGCATTAAAAGGGGATTAAAACGATCCCCTTTATTCTATTTTGTGGAAATATTTCCACTTTTCTCAGATTTATTAGGTTTTAGTTTTTGGTCTCTTTTTTTAAAAAAGAGGTCGCTATAGATATCTAAGTATTTGCTTACTTCGGCAACTCAATGATTAAGAGATGACTATTCTCTCTTGCTTTTATATTAACATCCTCATCAATCACTTCTGCACCATCTCTTTCATAAAGATTCATTTGATTAACCACACTACTTCCTTCTATTTGAACAACATAAGCCTGTCTATTTTCTTCCACAGACAGATGAATCTCTTTTCCCGATTCTAAATAGCTAGCATAAATATTGGCATCTTGTTGAATTTGAACTTCTGCTTCACCACCATCGTTAGAGACCAGATGCAACAGCTTATTTGCCCTATCTTCCCACTTATAAAGCTTATCTCCATAGCGTGGCTCGAGATCTTCTTCTTTAGGGAATATCCAGATTTGGAGAAGCCTGGTAGTTTCATTGCCAAAATTATGCTCACTATGCTGCACTCCGGTTCCAGCACTCATGTATTGAATCTCCCCGCGTTTCACCACTCTTTTGTTGCCCATGCTATCTTGGTGCGTCAATTCACCTTGCACAACATAGGAGATTATTTCCATATCTTTATGAGGATGCAGATCAAAGCCTGTTTGTGGTTCAATTAAATCATCGTTTATTACTCTCAGATTACCAAAGTGGATTCTTTTTGGACTGTAATAATCAGCAAAAGAGAAGTGAAATTTACTCTTTAACCAGCCTAAATCAGAAGAACCGAGATCTTTTTCTCTATATATTTTAACCATTATTGGCTCCTTTTAGTTTGCTAAAGTATAGTTAGATTTAAAGAAATAACAAATTGAACTAAATATGCAGTTCAGCCACCTTGTTTAGCTTTCTCATTGATACTCTATAATTTAGGCACAATAATTGCATAGATAAATATAAGTACAAGTACAAATCTATTGGGAGCGAGAAATGAAGAAGCCTATTCTACTCATAATAGCAGTTTTGCTCAGTTGCATATCCGGTATGCTAGCCCAAAATGTCTGGGATAACTCCGCTTGTTTGTATCAATCTAATATGACAGAAGTAATCTTGAGAACCAATATTTCAACAGGAACGATAATCTTCTACACAATAGATGAAGAACTATTCTTAAACAAATTCAATGATGCGGGCGACCCCACAATA
>JBAYZI010000105.1:0-9780 GCA_041672585.1 Cloacimonadales bacterium (SeqCode)
TTTTTTGACTCCAATATAATTAGCCTGCGCATCTGTTAATTTTGTTAGTTTTACACCAATTTTATCAATATGTAATCTTGCTACTTCTTCATCTAAGACTTTGGATAATCTGTAAACACCAAGTTCATAGTTTGCATTCCACAAATCTAACTGAGCTAATACTTGATTAGTGAAGGAGTTACTCATCACGAAAGAAGGATGTCCAGTAGCGTTGCCTAGGTTTACTAATCTTCCCTCTGAGAGAAGAATAATGCTGTGCTTATCAGCAAAGGTAATTTTATCTACTTGTGGTTTGATATTAGTTTTTACAACACCGGCTAGCTCATAAAGAGCTTCAACTTGAATCTCATTATCAAAGTGCCCGATGTTACAAACAATAGCGTTATTTTTCATTGCTTCCATGTGTTCTGTTCTGATAACATCACAGTTTCCGGTAGCAGTAACAAAGATATCACCTTTAGAGACAACAGCTTCTAGGGTATTTACTTCAAAACCTTCCATTGCTGCTTGATAAGCACAAATAGGATCGATTTCTGTAACAATTACTCTTGCTCCAAATCCTCTCATGGATTGAGCACAGCCTTTACCAACATCACCATAACCACAAACAACAACGACTTTACCTGCTACCATAATGTCAGTTCCGCGCTTGATCCCATCTGCTAAAGATTCACGACAACCATAAAGATTATCGAATTTGGATTTAGTAACAGAATCATTAACATTAATTGCCGGGAATCTAAGTTCATTCAACTCTAACATCTGATAAAGTCTGTGAACACCTGTAGTTGTCTCTTCCGAAACACCTTTACAGTTAGCTGCTATTGTTCTCCATTTATTAGGATAAGCTACAATATCCTCTAAGATAGTCTTCTGTAGTAAACCAAACTCTCTGTTAGTAGTAGTTATTTCAGGTACTTTACCACTCTTTTCATACGCTTCTTCCAGCTTACAGCCTTCATGAATCATCAGAGTAGCATCACCACCATCATCAACTATTAGATCGGGTCCTTCATTCTCGCCCCAAGTGAGAGCCATTTTTGTAGTCCACCAATACTCTGCCAAGGTTTCACCTTTCCATGCAAAAACAGGGATCCCCTCTTTTACCATGGCAGCTGCAGCATGATCTTGAGTTGAATATATATTACAACTACTCCATCTTACTTTAGCCCCAAGAGCTTGCAGAGTTTCCATCAAGGCAGCAGTTTGGATTGTCATGTGTAAACTACCGGTTATTTTAGCACCTTTTAGTGGTTTCTCTTGACCATACTTTTCACGTAAAGCCATGAGGCCAGGCATTTCATCTTCAGCAAGAATCAACTCTTCTCTTCCGTAGTTAGCTAATTCAAGATCTTTAATTTTATAATCCATATTTTAACCTTTAATTATCTCTATTACGGTTAGGGTTAGGTCTTCTATCTCTATCCCCACCTCTGTCATCTCTTCCTCTGTTATCGCGACTGCGACTATCTCTACCGCGGTTATCTCGACCACCTCTGTCATCTCTTCCTCGAGGTTCTTCTTTAGGACGATTTGGATCTGGTTTATGTTCTGGATTGCCGGGAACGCCTTTCATAGAAAGACCAATCTTGCCCATTTGAATCTCTTTAAGCTTAACATAAACAGTATCGCCAACTTTACAAATATCTTCAGGGTGAGCTACTCTATCATCGTGCATGTTAGAAATATGGACTAAGCCTTCTTTGAAGCCATCCATGATTTTAACAAAAGCGCCATAAGCTTCAATGCGTGAAACCACACCTTCATAAACTGTATCATATTTTGGCATATCGATAATATTTTTAATCATTGATTTTGCACTTTCAAGAGCTTGTTTATCAGCACTAAGAATATTTACAATACCATCATCATCAATATTGATATCAACACCGGTTTGTTCAATAATACTCTTAATTGTCTTTCCGCCCTGCCCAATAATCTCACCAATTTTATCAACCGGAACTTGGAGAGCAACAATGCGTGGAGCATATTCTGAAAGATCAGTTCTTGGAGCAGGAATACAAGCTTCCATTTTGTCCAGGATATAGTGTCTGCCAACATGAGCTTTCTGTAAAGCTTCTTTCATAATCTTTTGGGTGATACCTTCAATTTTGATATCCATTTGCATGGCTGTGATACCTGCACGAGTACCTGCGACCTTAAAGTCCATATCACCTAAGTGATCTTCAAGTCCCATAATATCTGTAAGGATAACATATTCATTACCTTCCATAATTAGACCATTAGCAATACCGGCAACAGCAGCTTTAATAGGAACCCCTGCTGCCATCAAAGCCATACTGCCACTACAAATAGAAGCTTGTGAAGAAGAACCGTTAGATTCTGTAATTTCAGAAACGATTCTAATTGTATAAGGGAAAACATCTTTAGCAGGAAGGACAGGAATTAAAGCTGTTTCTGCTAAGTTTCCATGACCAAGTTCTCTTCTTCCCGGGCCTCTCATAAAGCCGGCTTCGCCGACACTATAAGGAGGGAAGTTGTAGTGAAGATAGAAGTCTTTCTTGTACTCTTCTTTAAGTCCATCAATGATTTGCGCTGAATCAGCACCGGCTAAGGTTATAGTTCCTAAACTTTGTGTTTCACCACGAGTAAATAAGGCACTACCATGAACGCGAGGAAGAGTATCAACTTCGCAGGTAATAGCTCTAACATCATCTAAGCCTCTACCATCAACACGATGTCCTTTATGAAGAATAGCTTGTCTGACATTCTTTCTGATTAACTCTTCATAAGCACTGTTATAATCTTTTTCTAACTCAGCAAAAGTCTCTTCTCCGAGTTCATTTTTGTAGAATGCTAAGAGTTCTTCTTTAACAACTGAAAAGGCATCATCTCTTTCCAACTTACCTTTAATTACAGCAGCTTCTATAACTTTCTGACTATATTTCGCTGTTACTTTATTTAAGATATCTACAGGAATTACATCATATTCTATAATAGCTTTCTCTTTTGAACAGTCTTTAGCAAAATCTACTTGCCAAGCAACAAGTTCTTTAATTTTCTCAAAACCGGCAAATACTGATTCTACCATCTGTTCTTCTGAAAGTTCATTAGCAGAAGATTCTATCATACAAATAGAAGTTGCTGAACCTGCTAAACTAAGATGTAGGTCTGATTCATTCTTTAAAACTTCAACCGAAGGATTAACCACAGGTTTGCCGTCAAGATAACCAACTGCCACACCTGCGATAGGTCCGTGGAAGGGGATATCAGAGATGGTAAGTGCTAAAGAAGCACCTGTTAAACCAAGCATAGCAGGATCATTTATTCCATCATAAGCAAGAATAGTAACTACCACATGAACTGAATTTCTAAAGCCATCAGGGAACATTGGTCTAAGTGCTCTATCGATAACACGAGCTGTTAAAGTTGCATCGTTACTTGGTCTGGATTCTCTTTTGATAAAGCCACCAGGTACTTTTCCTGCAGCATACATCTTTTCGACATAATCAACAGTTAAAGGGAAGAAATCAGCACCTTCATTAGCAGTCTTGTTCATGGTTGCGGTAACTAAAAGAGTTGTATCTCCTTGAGAAATAAAAATTGCACCGTTAGCTTGTCTAGCTATTTTTCCGGTTTCTGCGGTAATTGTTTGGCCATTAAAATCAAATGACTTTTTAGTAATATTAAAATTATGCATATTATCTCCTTTGCATATCAATGACCGGAGAAAAGCAATATACTTAATATACTTTCTTATATATTGAGTGTATTGCTCCTAAACCGGTCCGTAGTTTACTTAAAATATAAAAGGGGATTGCTCCCCTTTTATTATGAAATTATTTTCTGATTCCTAAAGCTTTAATTATTACACGATATCTTTCAATATCAGTTTTAATTAAATAATTGAGCAATCTTCTTCTTTTACCAATTATAACTAAAAGTCCTCTTCTGGAAGAGAAATCTTTTTTATGAACCTTTAAATGTTCAGTTAATTCTTGAATTCTCTTAGTCATTATCGCAATTTGCACCTCGGGGGAACCAGTATCTAAATCATGGAGTTTATACTCTGCCATGACAGCCAATTTAACTTCTGTTGTTAAAGCCATTTCAGCCTCCTAATTATATTATTTTGCTTAAAAGCATAAGTCTATTCCATTTATCCAAAGAGCTACTTTCTGTAAAGGAAAATATCATCTTTTCTCTATTTTATAAAGTGAAGGATTAGATTTTGAGAATTTAGAGCAATCTCACTTTTTCCATCTCTCCCTCTTCCCTTCATTTTCCAATCCTTAATAAATCCTGTAATATCTTCACCTCGGAAGCTACATACTCACTAATCCAACCTGACTGAAATTTGGAAGCTAAGCATTTATTTATTGCTGTATAATCTCCATAACTTACCAAATCTATCATTCACAACCACTTCCATTTGCTCATCTACATTAGTTATTTCCGGAACATTGTTAAAATTCACAAACGGTACTTTGATGTTTTTAATGGTGAGAAAATCCCTGCTATCCCCGACAAACTCTTCCCAATCGACATTTTTGTATAAGCGTTCAAGTTTATCGTCTGCCAAGCCATGTTCTAAAATAGAATGAGGCTTATTGGGGTTATACCTTCTCTTATTCTTGCGAAGTGATTCTTCCCAGGGAACATCAACATGAAAGATTACTGCTCTTTTTAAAATACTGGAGCTAAGATATTTAAAGGCAGTCTTATAGCCACCATGTTCGCTACCGCGTGAAAACTCAATTAGGAGGGTATGTTCATCAAAGAAATTCTTGCATTCTGTTAATAATTTATTATATTCCAAATTGAATCTTTCGATTAAAAGGTTCCATTGATAATTGTTCAAGAAGTAACCTTCCGGAGTAGAGTGAATTCTTTCTACTTTTAATATATTTTCGCGAATATGGTCTTCTTCAAACCAAGTCCACAACATAGGAAAGTCATCTAATTCTGCGATATTTGCTATATGATAATTTTCAAGTCTTTTCACAACACTCTTTCTTTTTAAGAAATCAATAATCTCTGATTTCCCTGAAGCCGGCCTGCCTATTAAGATAATAACATCAAAATGTTTCATTTTTTCCTCTAATCTGTTAGTAGTAAATATTCTTCTTCTAATATTTGTAATTGATTATATTCATGGTCTAATAAGTTGTCAAGCTCTTCTCTGCGAAAGTTAAGAGTTTTGACTAAACTACGATCTGAATAAGTGGTAGGATCACCGTAAAGATCTTCAATATCTTCTTTTTCAATTTCTAAGTAGTAGATTTTCTCTTCCAGGTTTTCAATTTGCGACATTAGCTTTTCCAGAATGTAAGGATTTATCTTCTTTTTTCTGTCTGTATCTTTAGATCTATCGCCTCTATCCTCTTCATAGGATTTCTTTTTATTATCTTCATTTAAGAATCTATCCAGGATAGTTTCCCACTCATCTTTACTTTCCCTGATCTTCATACCCTCAAACAGCCAGAACTTATCAGCTAATTTAGAGATGAAGTTTCTATCATGAGAAACAAAGATAATGGTTCCGGAATACTCTTTTAAAGATTCAATTAGAGAATCCACCATCATAATATCAAGATGGTTAGTAGGTTCATCAAGAAGCAAGACATTGGGGTGGTTATGAATTAAAACTGCCAAATTAAGCCTAGCTTTTTCGCCACCACTCATATAGTTGATAGGTTTATCCACATCATCACCGACAAACCCATAACGAGCTAAGTATTTAAGCACATAACCAATAGGTTCGCTGGGTACCATCTGCCAAATTGTCTCTTTGGGGGTTAACTTATAATCCAAGTTGCTATGAAATTGATCAAAATAGCCTATATTGATGTTACTGCCTATCTTACATTTACCTTGCAGAAGCTCTTGTTCTTGCATGAGAACCTTAATCAAAGTAGTTTTCCCACACCCATTTCTGCCTATAATTGCAATTCTCTCCTGATATTGAGCTCTGATATTAATATCTTTAGCCAGTACCAAGGAGGGAAAACCAAGCTCAGCATTCTCAAACACAAAGACATCATTACCGGTGCGTCCAGAATCTTTAAACTTCAGATTAAAGCTTTTTTCACTGCCGACAGCTTCGATAATATCCAGCTTTTCCAATTGCTTAAGTCGGGAGCGTGCTTGCACTGTTTTCTGCGAGCCAATATTTCGTCTTACAAAATCCATCGTAGTATCTATCTGCTTCTGTTGCATTGTATAAGCTTTTTCTTGTTGAGATTTTCTTAAGGCTGATTCAGTTTCATAGAAGTCATAGTTGCCACCATAAGTATTGAGCTTTTTATTCTCAATTTCAAAGACTCTCTTCACTGTTTTATTTAAAAACTCTTTATCATGGGAAATTATAATATAAGGCACACCAATATTAAGAATATACCCTTCCAGCCAGCTAATCATGTGTAAATCCAGATGATTAGTCGGCTCATCTAACAGCAGGAAGTTGAATTCTGAAAGCAATATCTTGGCTAATTCAATTCGTGTTCTTTCCCCACCACTGAATTTCTCAATCTTGTTGTTCCAATGCTCTTCATTGAACCCCAAAGAAGTGAGAATTACCTTGATATTAGTCTCATAATCATAACCCCCAATCGTAAAGAATTCTTCTTCTAACTTTGCCAGAAGGTCTAAATTCTCATCAGAATGGTCTTTAGATAGTTTCTCTCTCACTTTCTGCAATCTCTTTTGCTTCTTAATAAAGTCTTTTCTACTATCCAAAACTGCTTCGTAGAGAGTATCTGTTAAGGTCAAGGTATTTACTTGAGCTAAGTAGGCTATCTTAGTGGTAGAAGCACTAGTTACGCTACCTGTCGAAGGTTCTAGTTCATGATTAATAATCTTCATGAGTGTAGTTTTACCACAACCATTACGACCTATTAATCCTATTCTACTATCTAAATCTATATTGAAGGAGATTCCCGAAAACAGATTAAAACCTGCAAAGGAAAGTCCTACATCATTTACTTGAATTAAACTCAATTCATCTCCTAATTTTTATGGATGAGTTCACCCTTTTTATATACTTCTTTAATATTATTTGAGCCAAAGTGATAAGGTAAATATTGATAAGAAGGCATGTCTGTGATGAGAACATCAGCATATTTACCAACTTCTAAGCTTCCTACTTTCGCTGCCATCCCAATCGCATGAGCAGCATTAATAGTACTGGCTACAATTGCTTCGGCAGGAGTCATCTTCATCTGCAAGCAAGCTAAGGTGATAACAAACTGCATATTATCGCAATTACAACTGCCCGGATTATAATCTGAAGCAAGAGCTACAGGAGTGTGAAAGTCTATCATTTTGCGGGCATTAGCATAGCTTGTCATACCCAAAGAGAATATAGTTGCCGGAAGAAGGGTAGCAATTACGCCTTTATCAGCCATTGCTTTCATACCTGCTTCAGAAGCTGCTCCCAAGTGATCTGCAGAAACACAGCCCATTTCAGCAGCCAGCTCTGCCCCACCGATAGCTTTAATCTCATCAGCGTGCATTTTTAGTTTCATTCCGTGGGCTTTAGCACATTTCAAAATCTCTCTTGATTGAGCAATAGAATAAACATGCTCTTCCGTGAAGATATCACAATACTCGGCAAGTCCGGATTCTGCCACAGCCGGGATCATCTCTTTAGTAAGAATATCAATATAGCCTTGGTGATTATCTTTATATTCAGCTGGGAATTCATGAGCACCCATGAAGGTAGGCACGATATCAATTTTTTCACTCTCTCTGAGCATGCTAATTACTTTCAGCTGTCTAAGCTCTGATTCAGTATCTAAGCCATAGCCGGATTTAGCTTCCATGGTAGTAGTACCGCAACTAATCATGTTCCTGATTCTCTGCTGAGCTAAATTATATAAGAGTGCTTGCGGTGCATCTTTAGTAGTGGCAATAGTTGAACGAATTCCTCCGCCAGCCAGGGATATTTCCACATAAGTTTTACCGGCAATTCTCATTTCGAATTCGTTTTCTCTGGTGTGCACAAAGATGGGGTGAGTGTGAGGGTCAACAAAACCCGGCATCACCACCTTATCATTAGCATCAATAATTTCGCCTGCTTTATAATAATCTAAGATATTATCAGTAGTGTCCACAGCCACAATTAGACCGTCTTTTATGGCTAAAGCACCATCAGTGATAATCCCTAAATTAGACATCTCTTTTCCGACTCTTGGTCTATTTCCACCGGAAACTGTAATCAACTGATTAGCATTTATAATTATTTTATCAACTACTTGCATTTTTTCTCCAAATTTTATATTATTTTGTTTTTAACTTTTTATGTAATGATTAGTTTAGCATCTCTAAGAAACTCTCTATCCGCAACTTTGTTCTTTCGTCAAGAGGTCCCGGACGATCACCCTCTATAATTAAGATAGGCTGTTTAATCTGTTTCTTGAGAATTATATTATCAATCTGTCTATGACAAAATGATTGGGTATAGCTAATAACTGCATCAATCTCTCTTTTTTCTATCTCTAATAAGATATCTTTCAATCTAAATTCAACACTATACGGATAAGTGTATCTTCTATATTGTTCAACAAGATCAGCTTCTAAATAGGGCATGGCGAACTGTCTTTGCACTTCATTCAAAACAACTCTCCCCCCCAGCTCTTCTATGGTTGAATATAAGTCTGTAATAATCGGAGGCACTCCCAGAAAGGCTATCCTCAGCTCATTCTTACGAGGTTTTCTTTTACTTGCTGCTATTAAGAATTCATCTAACTCTGCTTCATATTTGTGATAATCACTATTGAAATCAGAGCTGGTTACCAACCATAGATGATTCTCTAAACCGGTAACTTTATTCTCCAGGTATGTGAGTTCATCTAACCTGATTAACTTCTTTCTAATCCTATCTAAATCTGACTTAACAGCCATTACTTCAGCCATTCCTACCTGAAAATGCTGCATTAAGTTGGAAATCTCTCTTGCTAAGCTCTCCCGATCCCGATTATAAGGAAAGGAGAAAGAAGAGACTGCCACACCTTCGCTTCTGAGAACAGACATCAAAGAGTGGGTATTAGAACAATCACCTTCTACTATGCCAATTAACTCATCAATTCCGGAACGCAACGCTATGGTATATAACCCTTTAATCCAGGCACAAACATTACGCGGAAACCCATGTTTTTCAGCATAATAGACATCTTTCTCAGCATCACCGGACACTAAGATATTGTTCAAATCTATAGGAATATTCTTACTAGCATAAATCACTTCTATCGGAAGCGAAGTCGTCAATCCAATCTTCATTAATCCTCTTATTTCTTCTTCATTGTAGCTACTCTTTTTACTTAGTAGCTAAACTTGAGTTACTTTATTTTGTTGATTAATGATGACAAGTATTTTCTTAATAAAGTGAAGATATTCCTAAAGTATTGTTTTAGGTATAAGTCTTATCACTAATATTACCATAGAGTTAGAACTTAATAATTATACCCGTTTATTTACCTCTTTATTCTTCTCTCTCTTTTGTTTCAGGCTCACTATCATCACCAAATCCTGTATCAGCTTCGATGTCAGCTTCCGGATTACGATCAAAGTTATAATCAAAGTTGGCATCTTCTTTCACTTTTGGCTCTACTTTAGCTTTAGTAGATTTTGGGTAACTAACATTACCAACATTAAAAGACTCTTTAATACTAAACCTGGTATCAAACAAAGTTTTGGCAATTAAATAGAGTAACAAACTTTGCCAATAGGTTATCCTCTTCCAACCAAACAATTCAGGGAAAAGCTTGTTCCATAAATACTTCAATAAACCGGTTACTGCGAATAGACCACCCACACCAG
>JBAYZI010000106.1:0-9759 GCA_041672585.1 Cloacimonadales bacterium (SeqCode)
TTAGCCATTATTTACACCCTTTTTATAATAAAATATTTTTTTGATTACTGTTTGATAATTGCACTGATTTTGAACTGATCTCTATTATATTATTCGCTTCATCATAAAACACGATGCTAAAGTTATTATTTATACAACGATCATAATAATGATAATTGCAACATGCTTCCACCCCATTATTGACACCGATAAAGAGATCAACACTCTCTTTACTGTTAACTAACCCATTTCTAATGATTTCCCCAAAGGAATCGTTTCCACTACATTGAATAGATTGAATATTGCCAAAAGAGAAAGATATAATCACAGAATCGCGATACTCGTTTTTATAATAAACTTTCTCTGCTTCAAAGACTCCATTGATACTAGATTTCAAGATACTAAGTGCAACATAGCCAAAAGGCAATACTGTGTAGTAATTGTTAATTTTATTTCCTACAAAATAACTTTGCTGTTCTGAGATTTGAATTTTTAAGATATTCTCACTTGAACTTTTCTGGAGAAAATAATCTTCGTTGGGGAAAACATGATTTATGATTTTAATGCCTTGCACATTCATTTTGTTCACTACCGGTTCGAATGTTCCCAGATAGAAGTTTTCCAACACTTTCAAATCTATATTGTAGTATTCAGCAATTGCTGTTTTAGGAAAGTTAGGAAGCAAGACGATTTTATCAGCAATTAACATATTTTTGTAGATTGCTTGCAATGATTCATTAACCATTGCCGTCTTCTCTGTTGAAAAGAAATTATCAGTGAACAAGTTTCTACTTTCCGGAAAGCTGACATCTATAATTATATTGATGAGTTTAACCCATTCAGAGAAATATGTTTTAGGAATGAAGTAATTTTCTGCTTCTGTTTCGTTTAACATTCTTAGTTTAAGAGACTTAGTAGCTAAATCTAAGACGGGAAAAGCTCCCTTTTGTCTGATCAGTACGGCAAATTCTTCAATAATTTTGGTATCGGTAATCTCTTTACTGCCATCTTCGCTAATCAATCCGGAAAGGACAACTATCTGCTCAGCACTGACATCTAATAAATCTTCAATTAGCACTTTATATATTTCTGAAATTTTCATTATTCAACAAACCAACTTTCGCCTAAAGTAACTTTTTTTAAAACAGTAATTTCCTTTTCCAGGATCATATTTGCAATTTTCATAAACTTAGCTTCGTTATCACTAACATAGAAGAGATCTTTCCCTTTTGCTTGTTGAGAATTGCCAACAAATGGTTCGATATGTTTGATTATAGCTTCTGAGCTATCGACTAAATTGACTTTTCCGGCAAAGAAACTATTAATAGCATCTTTTAAAACAGGGTAATGCGTACAGCCAAGAATTAAAGTATCTATATTGTTCTCTTTAAAAACAGAAAGATATTCAGAAATAATATCGTAGGTTACTTTTTTATCAATCCATCCTTCTTCCACCAAGGAGACAAACAAGGGGCAGGGCTGGGAGAAAATCTGTAAATTAGGATTAAGTTTAAGTAGTTCTGTTTTATAGGCATTACTATTAATAGTTCCCTCTGTCCCAATTATCCCAATGTTTCCACTTTTAGATAACGAAACAGCCTCTTCAGAGCCGGGGATAATCACGCCTAACACAGGAATATTCGTCATTTTTTGTAAATATGGAATAGCCACAGCTGAAGAAGTATTACAAGCTATAATTAGAACTTTGATATTTTGCTGTAATAAAAAGCGGGTGTTTTGGATTGAATAGTTGATTACTGTATGCTTTGATTTAGGACCATAAGGAACGCGAGCTGTATCACCAAAATAGATAATATCTTCGTGAGGGAAATGTTCTCTAATGGATTTGAAAACTGTAAGTCCGCCGACTCCAGAATCGAAAATGCCAATTGATTTCTTTTCCATTTTTCTCCTGTGGTTTTATTTTTAGTTTTTTTAAATCTGTTTATTTGTCAAGAATCTTTCTAAAAAGTTAGCTTTTAGATTAAAATAAAAAGAGAGTACTTAGTTTTAAGCACTCTCTAATATATTGAACTGACAGCTATTTAGCTAATTCAATTCCTTTTTTTATGGCAATGAGATTCATTTTCAAGAGTTCTGGATCTTTCTTCTCTAAGAAGGCAGACAAATCTTCTACTAATGTCTCATACTTGATTACATTGGTTAAGCCAATAACGATACCGATAGCGATCATGTTCATAACTTTCTCACTACCTATTTCGTTGGCGAGTTTTTGCAAAGGAGCAGAAACTATTTTGACTCCATCGATTTTAGGAATATTAGGACATAAGTCTTCATTAGCAACTATAAATCCGCCTTTGACAACATTCTTAGAAAACTTATCTAAGGAAGGTTGGTTCAAAGCGATCAAAATGTTTGGATAAGTAACAATAGGAGAAGCAACAGGTTTGTCAGAAACCACTGCTGCAACATTAGCTGTACCACCGCGCATTTCAGGTCCGTAAGAAGGTAACCAGGAAACATGTTTTCCCTCTTTCATTCCGGAAGTAACGATAAATTTACCTATAGCTAATGCACCTTGTCCACCAAAACCGGCACTAATTATTTCATATATCATAACTATTTCACCCCTTTGTCTCTAAAGTTTTTAACAGGGAAGTAAGGAACCATTTTATCTTTTGCCCATTTTAAAGAATCAACAGGAGTCATTCCCCAGTTGGTAGGACAAGTTGAGATAAGCTCAACGATAGTGAAACCTTTGCGTTCTTTGTTATATGTAAGAGCTTTCAACACTGCTTTTTTAGCTTTAACTATGTCAGCAAATGAAAGTAAAGAGACTCTTTCGATAAAGTAAGGAGCTTCTAATGTGTTGAGTAATTCACAAACTCTGATTGGGAATCCAACATCATCAGTATTTCTTCCATAAGGTGAAGTAGTTGTCTTCATATCAGGAAGTGTTGTAGGAGCCATTTGACCACCGGTCATACCATAAATAGCATTATTCACGAAGAATACAGAGATGTTTTCACCTCTATTAGCTGCATGAACTATTTCAGCGGTACCGATAGCTGCTAAGTCTCCATCTCCTTGATAAGTAAAGACTTGCATATCAGGTCTTGCTCTTTTCATTCCGGTGGCTACTGCAGGTGCTCTACCGTGAGCAGCTTCTGCCATATCCATATCAAAGAATTTATAGGCAAAAACTGAACAACCAACAGGTGCAACACCTGTAGTTGTGTCTTGAATTCCTAATTCATCTATAGCTTCGGCAATCAATCTATGGGCTACGCCATGGAGACAGCCGGGACAGTAAGTAAACTGTGTATCAGTTAACGATTTAGGTCTTGTAGCGATTACTTGCATTATATCTCCTATAAGTTTTCTTCGATTTGTGCTTTAATTTCTTCAGGGGTAAATACTATACCACCAACCTTACCAAAGAATCCAACCGGTACTTTGCCATTAACTGCGAGTCTTACATCTTCAACCATTTGACCTAAATTAAGTTCAAATACCATGACCTTTTTAACTTTATCATGTAAGGATTTTGCTATTGTAGCGTATGGATAAGGCCAAACTGTAATAGGTCTTATCAAACCAATATTTCTACCCTCGGCGTTCAATTTGTCGATTGCGGATTTAACTATTCTTGAAGCAGTTCCAAAAGCAACACATATCATTTCATTATTTGAATTGATATTATACTCTTCTACTTGAATTTCGTTTTTCTCAATCAACTTATACTTTTCATCTAATTTCATCACATGTTTTTCTAAAACTGTTGGATCAATTTCAAGTGAATTAATTTGGTTTTGATGATAAGCTTCACCTTCTTCTTGAGGATGAATACACCACTCTTTATGTCGGTTTCCCATCTCTTCAATTTCTGCATCAGTTGCAGCTTTCTTGAATTCAACAGGTTCCATCATCTGACCTAACATACCGTCGGATAGAATCATTACAGGGATTCTATATTTATCGGCAAGATCAAAAGATTCACTTGCCATATCAGCGAATTCTTGCACTGAAGCAGGAGCTAATACGATTAAGCGATAATCACCATGTCCGCCACCTTTAGTAGCTTGGAAGTAATCACCTTGAGCTGGTTGAATATCACCGAGACCCGGTCCACCACGTTGCACATTAATGATTACGGCAGGAAGATTAGCACCGGCAAGGTAAGAAATACCTTCCATTTTTAGAGAGATACCAGGAGAAGATGATGATGTCATCACTCTTTTACCTGTACCTGCTGCACCATAAACCATGTTAATCGCAGCTACTTCACTCTCTGCCTGTAAGAATGTTCCACCAACTTTGGGCATCATTCTTGCCATGTATTCAATCAATTCACTCTGTGGGGTGATAGGGTAAGCAAAATACAATCTGCATCCTGATCTGATCGAAGCTTCAGCGACAGCTTCGTTACCTTTCATTAAAACTTTTGCCATCATCCTCTCCTTATTTTTCGATAGTTATCGCTACATCCGGACAGGTAGTGTAGCACATTTTACAAGCTATACATGCATCTTGGTCAAAACATTCAGCATAGTTATAACCTTTCTCATTGATGTTTACTGAAAATCTAATTATTTTCTTAGGGCAGGCAGCAATACAAAGTCCGCAACCCTTACAATATATAGGATTAACTGTCATTCTTGCCATAACAAATGACTCCTTTATTTATGTTTGTTAATTTCGTTAGTGATAACTCTAGCTAATCTTTTAACACCTTCTAAATTTTTTTCTTTAGAAGCGTAAGAGAAGTTAAGTCTCATTGTGTTTTTTCCACTATCATCACAATAGAAAGATGAACCTGCTACGAAAGCAACATTTTCAGTTGCAATAGCAACCTTGATCAATTCGTCAGTGTTGATATATGTAGGAAGTGTAAGCAGTGTGAAAAGTCCACCTTCTGCTCTAGTCCAAGTAACTTCTTTAGGCATATACTCTTCTAAAGCATCCATCATTACATCTTTTTTAGCTCTGTATAATTCGATAATGTGTTTAACATTTTCTTTCAAGTAGCCTCTCTCTAAATAGCGAGCTGCAATTCTTTGAGTGAAAGGAGGTGTACAAAGGTCAGTAGCTTGTTTAGCAACTACGATTTTATCTAAAATATCTTTGTTACCTAACACCCAACCAATTCTGAAGCCTGGAGCAAAGATTTTGGAGAAAGTACCAAGTAGCATAACTTGTTCTGTACCATCTAATTGATACATTGTTCTCTGGTCTTCACCTTCAAATCTTAATTCACGGTAAGGAGAGTCTTCAAGAATTAAAACATCATACTTATGAGCAAGTTCAAGAATCTCTAATCTTCTTGATTCAGGCATTGTGATACCTGCAGGGTTTTGGAAATCCGGGATGATATAGATGAACTTTGGCATATCATTGGCAGCTTTAAGTTCAGCTAGTTTCTTACCTAATAAGTCAGCACTCATTCCTTTATCATCTAAGGGAATACCAACCATATCAGCACCATAACTATTAAATGCACTTAATCCACCAAGATAAGAAGGTAATCCAACGATTACTTTATCACCGGGTGAAACAAATACTTTAGCTATTAAGTCTAAAGCTTGTTGAGAAGCAGTAGTAATAATAAGATTATCTACTGTTACTTTATGTCCACTTTCAACATACATTTTAACAAGTTGTTCTCTAAGTAATGGATCGCCTTCAGTGGCACCATATTGAAGAACCTGAGTTCCATCTTTTGTTAATACATCCATAGTAATCTCTTTTAGTTGTTCAATCGGAAATGATTCCGGAGCTGGTAAGCCACCGGCAAAAGAGATAATATCAGGATTGTTGACTAATTTAAGTAGCTCTCTAATTGCAGAACGCTTCATGCGTTTAATGTTTGTCGAGAGAGCAGCATCTAAATTCTTAATCATAATTTCCCCCATTTATTTATTTTTTGTTTCAATTTCTATTATTCATATTAAGAGTTAATGAATTGCAATTCATGATACTTATCAACCTGTTTCTTAATCTCCAGAAACTCGGAATCAGACATGTTAAAAGTATATTCATAACTCATGTTTTCTTTCAGGTACAATTTTTTATTACTAGTGTATTTCTTGTCAAGAAAAGAGATTAAAGATTTTAATTCTATCGGAATTTCTATCTTTTTTTCCTTCTCATTATGCAACAATATCCTTTGAATCTCCGGGTTTATCGCCTTTATATTACTTTTTTCCAAAGCGGAAATAAATACAGAATTAACATAAGTTAATCTTATATTTTTAAGCAGAAACTTAGAAGCGAGACCTTTAATCGTATCCATTTTGTTGAATACCATAAGAACAGGAACATCATCAGCATTAATATCTTTAATCACTTTGTTTACCTCTTCAATTCTTCTCTCCATCCCAGGAGCAGAAGCATCAACAACATGTAACAGTAAATCAGCATCTACTACATCTGTCAAGGTAGAATAAAAAGAAGAGATTAATATCGTGGGAAGGTTCCTTATAAAACCTATTGTATCGGTTATAATTACCTTTCCTGCTTCATTATAGAGAAGCTTCGATTTAGAATCTAAAGTCGCAAATAGTTTATCAGCAACATAAATATCAGACTTGGTAAGAGTATTAAATAGAGTAGATTTGCCTGCATTAGTATAGCCAACTAAAGTAACTTTGAAAAATCCTTCTCTATTCTTTCTCTGCTCATGAGTTAAACTCTTTAACTTTTCAGCTTTATTCTTTAAGAAGCTAATTCTTTTACGCACCAGTCTTCTATCAATTTCTAATTGGCTCTCACCTGGTCCCTTTGTTCCAACTCCTCCAACTATTCTGGAAAAGTGCTGCCATAAGTTTTTTAATTTTGAATAACTATACTCTAATTGAGCCAACTCCACTTGAATCATGGCAATACTTGTTTGCGCATGTTTGGCAAAAATACTCAAGATCAATTCAGTTCTATCTACAACATTAGCTTCTGTTGCTTTACTGATATATTTAGCTTGCGCCGGAGTTAGGTTATCCACAAAAATCAAAGTAAAGATATTACTATTTTTGCAATAAGTAGTTATTTCTGCTAACTTTCCCTTCCCAATATAGGTGTCTGATTTATATTTAGCCAGACCTTGTGTAAAGACCTCTTCCACAATTAAGTTTGCTGTTTGAGCAAGCAAAATTGTCTCTTCCAGTAGCTCGTCAAATTCAGCTTTAACCTGATTCTTTTGATAGCTACCGACAATAATTACTCTATCCGGATTTGGTTTTTCAGTACTAAGATTCATAGACTAATACTTTCTTACAGTCATGCCTCCAGGTACGATACGCTTCTTTAATTTCAAGTTCAAAAAGGGTTTGTTTATCTTCGCTGACAAACATGAGAATGTTCATGTGATGAGCTCTTCCATCTTTACCTTTAAAACTCTTGGTAGGTAGCTCAATCCTAATGTCATCATTAACAGTGTCAATAAGAACTGTTATTTCATTTATATATATACCCGGAATAATCTCTACAACTGCCCGAGCTAAAACTACACCCTGAGAAACATCTCTAAATTTGATATTCATTTTATACTCACCTATATCTTCTTTCTATTATTAAATATTATTTACCTTTATTATGTCAAGAAATTTAAAATTTTACTTGACATTTAACCCTATCTCTATATAATATTATAAATTGTTTGATAGGAGATCAAAAAATGAAGAAATTTACATTATTACTTGTTATTGCAACCTTACTACTTTTTGCTTGTGGTAAAACTGAAAACAAAACAGAGGTTACTGAAGATCAACCTGCTGAAGTTCAAAAAGCTGTTTCTATGACATTTACTGTACATGGAATTGGTGAAATGTCTAAAAAACTTATCGAAGAAGCTGCTTTCACCGTAAAAGGCGTTAGTGATGCTAATTGGGATATGGACACCAAAAACATTAAAGTTAATGGTAACGGAGATGTTGTGTGGGAAGATGTTCACACTGCAATTTCTACAGCCGGTTTTGATACCACTGAGATGAAAGCGTCAGATGAAGCTTATAATGCTTTACCTTTAGAAGCCCAATACAGAGTTATTAAAGAAGAAAAAGCAGAACCTGTTGTTACAGAAAAAGAAAATACTGATACCAACAGAACAAAAGCAAAAAGAGTTAAAGTCGGAGAATAAATTCTCAGAATAACTAATTTCGGACGGGTATCCTTTGTGGGTGCCCGTTTTTTATTTTAATATAATTATGCAATTTCTTAATTCCCCTCTTCCTCTCACAGTAGAAACGCAACATTTTGCGTCTAATTTCTAATCTTTCCGACATGAGTTAAGTCATTGGTAAATAATAAATTAAGTAAAATTATCTCTTGACAAAAATACCTCGTATATGATTATAGTTTAGTTGTTTACGCAAATAAACGAAACTATAAAAAACGAGGTATATATGCTAAAAGAATACAAACAGGTAAAAGTGTCAAGCTTGAATTCAGGATTAATTATAGATTTATTTGAAATATTTAAATTTGAACGTATTTTAAAGCAAGTAGGTATAGTAAAACAAAAGGGGCATACCATTATTGAATTGTTACTTCTTTTCATGTTTATGATTCTGGAGAATAAAAAGTCCTTACATTGTGGTTTAAAATTCAATAATATATCAAAATTTAAGACACCAATTAATGATATGCTAAACAACCCTGAATATAAATGGAGAAAACTATTATATAAAGTCGCTACAAGATTTATTAAGCTTAGTAATACTTCAAATGAAAATGATAATTGTATAATTTTTGATGATACTTCTAAAGTAAAAACAGGTAAAAAGACAGAATACATAAGCTGGTTTCATGATCACTCTTTATCTAAATATTTCAAAGGTTTTCAAAATATAACAGAAGTGTGGAGTAATGGTGTATCAGCGATTGTATTAGATTTTGAATTAAAGATTGGAAAGAAAAAAGTCAAGAAATCAAAAAGACCAAAATACCATAAAGGCACTCATACTGAGCAAAGAAATCGTTTTTCTAAAGAGAAAAAGACTCAGATTGTAATTAAAATGGTCAAGCGTACTATTCAGAGAAAAATACCTTTTAAATATGTATTATGGGACTCCTGGTTCAATAATAACACAAGTTATAATTATGTTTTTGATAAGCTTGTACCGCTTGGTATAACACTAATTTCTATGCTAAAAAATGGATCCCAGAAATATAAGTATAACAACCAATATTATGATTTGAAGGAGCTATACAAGATAGCAGGTAGATGGTGTTATGATAAGAAATCTGGAATAAAACACAAATCTTTGATTGTAGAATTATTAGATACTTCAAGCTCAAGAAAAATAAATGAAAGAAAAGTAATTGATAAGATTAAAATATGTTTTTTTAAATACCCTAATGTTAAAAGATGGAAGGCTATTTTATCCACAGATATACAACTTTCAGAAATAGAAGTGCTCAAGATTTATATGAGAAGATGGTCAATAGAATGCGTGTTTAAAGAAATTAAACAATATTTTGGATATAACCAGAGTAAGTCTTCAAAGTACTCCGCCATGATAGCTGATTTGACTATTAGATACGTGTTTTATAACATGCTTTGTTATAAAAAACAACAAAAGCCATATCCTTCCATGGAACAACTGCTAATTGAGTTTTATGAAGAGCTTGAAGAAGCATCTTTAACCATTTTTGTTAATGCTATTTTTACTCAAAAGGTAAAAGACTTTATCGATTATTCAATAGCTTATGGCTACACAAATTTAACTGAATTAAGAATGGACATTGATATAGTGTTAAGAAAATTCTTCGAAAGTGAAGTAATTATTGATAAAATCACAGAAGCAGATAACAAGTATTATGATA
>JBAYZI010000107.1:0-9696 GCA_041672585.1 Cloacimonadales bacterium (SeqCode)
AATTGGTAGTAACTGAATGTCCAACACTCTCTGCTGATGGAAATATCGGAGGTTTAATAGGTATGGATGTAATTTCTCAAGGAGATTTTGCTATTACTAACTTTGGGAGTCGTACAACCATGACTTTTAGGAAGCCATCAGTCCAGAACATTGATTTTTGTCAGACGAAAAATACTCCAATAGTGAAGACAACTCAACCGGGGCAAAACGATCCTTGTCCATGTGGGAGTGGGAAAAAATACAAAAAGTGTTGTGGTAAAAGGAAATAGATAATGAATAAACAATATAACCAGCGAGCAGGCTTAACAACCTGCTCTTTTTTTTTGCTTTTAAGAATTAAGGTAAGAACCACCCCGTCTTGGAAATACCAAGCCACCCCTCCTTAGAGGGGAATTAAGAGGCGGTAATTAAACCCCTACTGCAAGATAATTTCTAATTGTTAGAACTAAAGGGCGTATGCAATACGCCCCTACGAGGGGAATTAAGAGAGTGTTTTCAGTGTCATTTTAACTGCAATATCCAAGAACGGGGTAGGTTTTCTTCCTTTCTTTTTCATATTCATGGCAATTGCCCAGGCTGCACTATTAATCTTCTGTTCAATCATCTTTTGTTTAGTGGGTCTATTCCTGGTATTCTTCACTTTTAGCCATGTTTGATTAACATCATCTTTTACAATTCCTTTCTTGCGTACCCACTCTTTAATTGGATCAATGGGTGGCATGTGGGGTTCTATTCCTTCATGCAAGAATTTAGGATATTTAGTTGAACCTTTAAGCTTACCACCTTCAGCAACAAAGACGGTAATAACCGCTTCGTTATCGTTTATTACGGTTTTGGTTTGGATAGAGTTCCGCAAATGCCCTGTAATAACCATTTCTTTATCTTCTATCACCTTAATAGCATTAATCCTAATCTTATTAGCTATCTCTCTTATTTCGTCCTGTAGGTGCTTTTTTATGGCTTCCATGTGTTTCTCCTTTTTATTCCCCTCTGTGGAGGGGTGGCAGTGTATTTCACTGACGGGGTGGTCTCTTCATTGGGCGAAAGATGTTTCGCCCCTACAAGAGGGGAATTAAGAGAAGAACCACCCCGTCTTGGAAATACCAAGCCACCCCTCCTTAGAGGGGAATTAAGAGGCTTCACTCCTAACTCCTCACTCCTCACTCATTAAATATCAATAAAGCTTATAAAGTCTTCAGTATCTTTGAGTTTATCGTTAATAATGAGGGTTGCTTCTCTCCAGTAGAACTCTTGTCTTCTAATAACATCAGCATCACTAATAAGCTGTTGGGCATTATCTCCTACTCCGATTTGTTTAAAAACTCCTTTATTGCCGGAGATAAAAGAGATGCGGGGCAAGAGATAATAGGCAGTTAGATATTTCAAGGCTTTAGTGGTAGCATTATCTCCATCAGCGGGTAAGTTCTTGCGGGCAAGGTATTCATAAGCGTCAGCAATAGCACTTTCAATAGCACTATTAGGGGCATCGTTAATGTTCAGGAAGGTTTTTATTTCATCAGCAGTAATCATAATAACTCCTCTAAATGCAAGGTTTGGGTGGTTAATTCGAAGCGAGTGGCACGGTATTCACTGCCATCTATTATTAAAGGGGGAGATTGTTCTAAGCTAACAAAGAGATCAGCATCAAACATCTCTATTTTGTAGAGCAGATTTAGAACAAGCTGATTGTGGTTAGCAGTAGTTTCTGATGTTTTCGTTACTAAAGTCAAGCTAATATCTACTTTATAGCTATTTAAGTTTAAAGATAGATTTTTCTCTTTCTCTATTTTATCCAGGGAATACAAGGCTTTGAGATGATAGTTGTTAATCTCTTCATTAGCTTCTATTAAGGTCATACCGGAGCCTGTAAGTAACTCTTCTATCTCCTGCCATAAGGGCAATAACATTAGGACCTCCTAAGTAAGGAATCAACAGCAGAGTTGTTATTTGTTGGATAAGTAAGAGGTTCAATCGTGAAATCCGGATTAGTACCAAAGATACCCGGGTATTTCTTGGAGAGTCCACCAAATAAGCCGGAGATTACTAATTGTTCCGGGTTAATAGTAGTTAAATAGAAGATATCCAGCTGTCCTTCAGTTTCTCCGGAGCCACCCATTGAGGTGGAGTTAATGATTGAGAGAAGCCTGGGCGGAACAGCATGAGAAGCAATAATATTAGTAATACACTGTTGTTCTAGCTGTAAGAAGCTAGCATCGTCTTTGTTTTGCAGAGCAGTCCACTTGCCTGACATTCCCTCTTTGTAAGGAATCACCAAGAGTTTATGAGCATTCTGTTCACCTTTGAATTTACTACGAAAGAAGGATTGGACATTGTATTGAGCATTGGAAGAGATTGAACCACCCATAATTTCATAGACATAATCCGGAATAGCATTGTTGTCAAAGAAGCGTTCATTATAGGATTTAATGCGTGAAATAATCCTAATATCAGGCAGAATAGAGAGATAAGAGGGTGCTCCGTAGATAGTTGAGAGAGGAGTAGATTTTTTAAAATGAAAGATTTCATCTTCAGTAAAATCAACAGTATCTCCATTCACAGTTTGACGGTAACCTGTTTTTATCTTTCGCATAGTTTGAGCAGGTAAATGGAAGATTTGGCGTTTACTTCCTACTTTTGGAAGTTCCCAGAAGGCATTGCCATAGAGCTCATAGTCTTGAATAGTCTTGAGTAAGATGGTAATAGCTGAATCTGTAGGGGTTACATCTTCCAGTATCTTCATAATGTTGGGTGCAAAGCCTTTACCCATAATGTTGACTGCTCTCTTTTTGATACATTCAGCATGGTAAGGGTTAGTTGACCAGGCTTGAGTAAGCTCTTCCATATTGAATGGGTAAGAGAACTCATCATCTTTTAGTTCTAAGGCTTTGCTATTGGTCTGTTCTGATTTACTGATCACCACAATGGGATCAAAGTTTACTTCGTTGTTGTTCATGTTTTTCTCCTTTAATTTAATCTATCCACGAATTACACTAATTTCACTAATTAAGAAATACCCTTAACACAGAGTTTCACAGAGGTTTAAGAGAAGAACCACCCCGTCCCGGAAATACCGGTCCACCCCTCCTTAGAGGGGAATTAAGAGGGCTTCACTCCTCACTCCTCACTCCTAACTCCTAACTCCTCACTCTTCACTATATAACCTTAACATCATCAATCACTCTCTCTTTCTGCACCAGGTTATAGAGCATAGCCAATGACCAAAACTTATCACCATGGTGTTCATCACTTTCAGCATTATAGGAAAAGACAGAAGTCCTATTAGCAGAGCGTTTAATGGAAAGAATATGATTAAGCAGGGAAGGGTCATTGGGGATTAAGAGCTTGCGTTCTTCAAATCCGCGTTTTAAAGATTTGGCTAATCTCTCTTTCACTGCCGGGGCAAAGCTGTAACCTTCGACTAAAGCCGGGTAAAGATAAGCTAAATCTTCCCAGAGGTTATAACCTATTCCACCTCTATCAATAGCAAAAGCTTCAGCATTATTGCGTTGGATAAGATTAACAAAGAACTCTTTCTGATAGGCAAAAGTCTCTCTTTTTAAGTCTTTGACATAATTAACGATTAAGATCATGTTATCATCATAGAAACCGCCTGTAATAGCTGTTTCGTCTTTCTTACGTCCAATATCGGCAGCATAAAGCATCTTACTATCTTCCGGAGTCTTTATTTTGGTAGAATAGAGACAAGGTTCGATTAAGTTGTAAGGGATATAGCTGTCTGTAGTATCTAAAGGCAAGCACTCATAAGCCTGGGCAAACTCTTCCGGAGTAAATAAACCTCTTAGCTCATCAATATCAATATCTAAGCCTTCTTCTTTAGCTTTATGAATAGTGATTAAGTGCTTAGAAAAGTTATCGTTCTTATCCCAAATTTGCCAAAACTTATCAATTCTACTCTTAGGTGTAGAGATAACAGTAACTCTTCCTTTTGCAGCAGTAATAGCAGGAATAAGAGCTTTCCATACTTCTGTATCGTGCATCATAAAGGCAAATTCATCAAAATAAACATCACCGGCAAAACCACGGGCTGTCTTCCAGTTGGTAGCTAAAGCCCTGATAACCTTACCTGAAGGCATAATAATTTCAGACTCTGTATCATTAAAAGCTTCAATTCCCATAATTTTAAGATGATTCCGGACATGATCTAAGACTATGAGAGCATTATCTTGAGAAGCTGAAACTATCAGCTGATTCTTATTTTTAAGCAAAGAACCAATAATCATCTCTAAGGCAATCTCATAAGAGAAACCTATTTGCCTGGATTTATTGGCAATCCTGAATCTACTTTGATCAGCTAAGAATCTCTTTTGATAGGTTCTTAAGTTGTTGATGCTAAAGTGTTGAATAGCATTAACTACAAAATTAGGTGCTTTGCTGTAAAGCGGTTTAGCTCGCATGTTTTATCTCCTTTAAAATCTATCCACTAATTACACTAATTACACTAATTAAAAAATACCCCGTCAGTGAAAGGGCGTATGCAATACGCCCCTACGAGGGGAATTAAGAGGCTTCACTCCTCACTCTTCACTCCTCACTCCTCACTCTTCACTCCTCACTCTTCACTCTTCACTCCTAACTCTTCTCTCAAGTCCTGTCCATAACTTTCGGTATATATACCGCTATATATACCAAATGTACTTGACAGCTCTTTTAAAAACAGCAAATTCATCTAAGATATTAAATAATATAAGGAGGCGAAATGCCAAAACTTACAGAACTAGGTGTATCTTTTGTCTCATTGGTTAAAAACCCAGCCAATAAGAGTGATATTGTCTTTAAAGCAAGCAATAAGTACAACATCACTTCCCCGGTAAAAGTGGTTAAAACTGATGCTCAGGGACTCATCTACGGCACGGTGTATGAAGCGAACAAGAAGGATTCTCAAGGTGATTGGGCTGATCTTGATACTATTAGAAAAGCAGCTCATGATTTTCTCATGAAGGGAAAGAACTTGAATGTAGATGAAGAACATAACGAAAAGCCATCAGGTGCTGCGATTGTGGAATCCTATGTTGATGACAAAGCCTGGAAGGTAACTATCAAAACCGATCCTAACAGCGAAACCTTTAAAAAGGTTGCTAAAGGTGATTATGAGGGACTTTCTCTGATGGGCGTTTGTAAAAAAGTGGAAGAAGAACCTCCTGCTACTGAAGACGATGACATCGCTAAAAGCAAGGAAGAAATTAAGAAACTTAAAGAACAGGTTGCTCTCTTACAAAAAAGTATTGAAAGCATACCGGGTACAAAACAAATCGATTTCGATAAAGACGGTAATATCATCTCTAAAGCAGATGATGATGGTCTTTTCTCTGAATTCAAAACCTTGGAGGTTTAAACATGGCTAAACTCTTATCGCAAAAATCAGCTGACAGATTCATTGAGATTATGGTGGAGAATGCTCCCCTACTCAAGAAAATCAGCTTTGCCACTCTCTCTACCCCGGTCTGTGAATATCCGCTCTTACAACTGAGCAGATATAAAACCCGTGGTATTGGAAGAAATGTAGTAGCAACTCTACAAAACCCTTCTGATGTAACTATCTCTTTTAACTGTAAAGAGGTTGTTTTACCTTTAGTTATCCCTGATTCTTATGCTGAAGATATGAACACTTCTCAAACTAAGATAGCTAACTATGTTGCCCGTGTCTTTGCTCTGGATTTGCAGTATCTCTTCTTAGCTGGTGATACTACTGCTACCGGTATAACTGATAAAATTGAGTTATCTAAGACTCTTGATGGTGTGGTTAAAGCAGTAACTGCCAGTGGTAACACTGTTGCTTACCCTGCGAATGCTACTCCGCTTGATAAGCTTAAGCTACTCATCAAAGCACTTCCTGATAATGCTTTGGCAGACCCTAAGCTGGAAATCTGGATCGGTTCTCAAGCTTATACTGATTTATGGGATCAGATAGCTAACAACTCAGCTGATAAAGCTCTCTTAATGAAAGATAACAAAATTTATTACAGAGCCAAAGAAGTTGTGGAAATCCCTGAACTCTCCAAAATCGTGGTGCTTAACCCTGAACATATTGCCGGTGGTATTGTAAGAGATATTACTATTGAACAACAGAGATACCCGGAAGCCCGTGGTAATAAAGTAGTTCTCTCTGCGCGTGTGGATCTCCAGGCTGTTACTGATCACATGGTGATTGAGGGTGAAGAAATTGTTGAAGAAGTTGAAGAACCTGCTGAAGGTTAATCCATAAAAGGAGTTAATCATGCCACCAGTATGCGAACAACATGTAAGAATGGAAGACGATATTAAACATATTAAAGATAAGATAGATGGCAACGGTCGTCCCGGGATACTGGAACGACTAAGCCGTCTGGAAACAAAAATGACAATAATCATTTGGCTTAATGGTTTCATGGCTTCTTCAATGACTGCCAGCATCATTAAGTCTTTGATTGGGTAACCCCCCTCTTAATTCCCCTCTATGGAGGGGTGGCAGTGTATTTCACTGACGGGGTGGTCTCTTAAAGAGGGCGAAAGATGTTTCGCCCCTACAACGGAAATTAAAGGAGAAAAAAATGAACGATATATTTACTTACCCGGCTGTAATATCAGCAACTAGTGTATTCTTTACACTTTTGATAATGGGATTCTTCTATCTCATTAAAAAGAGATGGTTGAGCTTAGACTCCCTCTTGCCAACAGTAACAACTATCATTGAGGCAATCTTTGCCAATGCTAAAGCCACTAACCCGGCTGAAGCTGTCAGACAAGAGATTAATATCAAAATCCCACAGCGAGACCTGGCAAATCTCTCTAAACGGTTAGCCACGAACGATCCCATACAAAAGATATATGATAATATTACGGAACCGGCACGAGAGGCAGGAGAAAAAGATGCATCTTCCTGGATCAAACAACTCGCTTCCGGATTAGGTGCTTCTGCTATTGCAGGACTTGCTAAAGGACTAACTAAAAAGTTGTTCTAACTATGTCAAATACTAAACAAAACTTTAATGAGATAATTCGTAACCTGCTCATCCGGCATGAAGGGATTAGACTTAAACCCTACCGCTGTACTGCAGGTAAACTAACCATTGGGATCGGGCGTAACTTAGAGGATAACGGCATTACAACAGCAGAAGCTCTTAACCTGCTAAACAATGACATAGAGTCTGTTGTTGCTTCGCTTACCTCAAGATATGCCTGGTTCCCTAATCTCAATGAAGTTCGCCAAGCTGTAGTCGTTGATATGGCGTTTAATCTCGGAATTACCGGGTTCGCCAACTTCAAAAAAACCATAGCTTACCTTAATCAAGCTGACTATATCAGAGCTTCCTTGGAAATGCTTAACAGCAAATGGGCTCTGCAGGTTGGTCAAAGAGCGAATAATCTCTCTAAAATGATGAAAAACGGATACCTATAAGGAGGTATATTATATGTTATCTAAAATAACCGGACTTACCTATGCTTTGGCAACTGCTGTTAATTCAGTATTTAACAAACAATGTTTAGTCTATGTTGCTAAAGGAAGCTTTGCTACTGCTGATATTCCTGCTACATCAACAGAGTTAGCTGCTCTCTATGATGGTACCGGAGAGTTTGCCTTTCTCGGGAATCTCTCTGAAAGCGGTTCTAAGATTGGCTGGAAACAAAATTCAATCCCTATTGACTTTGGTACAATCCCTTCCAGTACAGATGTTACAGGTACTCTCATCTCGCTCATGTGTGATGAAGAGATGCTTAGCTTTATTGAATCACAAATTGGAGAACACTCCTTCTTGTTTATCCCTAAGTCAGGTGATGACTCTCTGTTTGTAGCTCTCTCAGGAGTTACTATTTCACATGAAGGTGAAATTCCTATTATAGGAAAAAGCGAAACTTCGAAAATTACCCTAACCTTAACTGCCAATGTCAATAAGGTTACTGATGCTGTTAAATTCAAAAAGCTAACCACTTAAGGATAAATTACAATGAAAATGATAAGAATTAAGACCGGTAACGAACTGCATGAGTTTTACGGAACCATAGATGTTACTCCTGAAATTGAACACATGGTAGAGCATGAGTGTAGCTATAACTCCGGTCTCTCTTATCGTTTTGGTAAGCGATTTATTGATAAGATTCAGCTTAACCTTAGTATGTCTGCTGAAGACTACGAAAACCTTTATTACAAGGTGATGAACCTAAATGAATGGATAATTGCCTGGGAAACCTTAACCGGCTACCAATGGAGAAAAACACGCTCTCCTCTGCCATATCCCTCTAAAATTCGTTACCTTAATGATGCTGTTCAGCTTAAAATCGAATCTGAACCCTACACAAACCCTGTGAATAATATGACTAATATAACTTTAAATACTCTCTGGAATGAATCTACTCCGGAGAATACAATATGGAATTAGGAGTTAGGAGTGAGGAGTGAGGAGTGAAGAGTGAGGAGTGAAGCCTCTTAATTCCCCTCGTAGGGGCGTATTGCATACGCCCTTTCACTGACGGGGTATTTCTTAATTAGTGTAATTAGTGTAATTCGTGGATAGATTAAATTAAAGGAGAAAAATATGAATTTACCGGGACCGGAAACAACAGATTGGGGCACTCTCTACAACACTGCCATTAATCAGCTGGAAGCTATGATTAACAGCAAGACAGGAGATATAACAGCCCTACAAACACTTGTAGGACAGCTTCAAACTGCTCTTAGTGAAATAAACATGGATGCACAATATATTGATTACGACGGGACTCCGCTCTCTGATGTTATTCATCAATTGCTCCATACTTTTAACCAGGCTATTACACCCGGGACAAAAGCCAAGATAACTTATGATGCTAATGGCTTAGTTACAGGAGGAGCTGATTTAATAGAAAGTGATATTCCGGAGCTAAATATCTCTAAGATAAGCGGACTGGCAAACCAAATTAGCTCTCTGCAAAGTCTAATTCAAGGGCTTTCGCCTGATTTGAGTGCTGTTACTATCTTAGCTGCTTTCCAAAGTTCCCGCAATGGCTTGTATATTAAATGCTCTACTAATCCGCTAAGTGCAGTTTATCAATGGTTTGTAGAGGTTAGAAACCCTAGTAATGCAGTGGTAGAAGCAATAAACTCATCCAGCTCTAATATCCTGATAGACGGTGATTCTCTGAATGATAACGAAACATATACCATTAAAGTCTCTATCAAATCAGCTAATTCCAGCTGGTATAGTGAGACCTTTTCTCATAGATATGTTTCAGCATCTATTGAAGTGGATGATATTATTGCAGCTCTAATCGCTAATAACAGTGCCATGACCCTCTTTGCTAATACCTTGGCAGGATCTAATATCCTTGCCCAAAAGATAGCTGAAGCTAACCAAAGTAGTAAATAATGAAACTTAAAATAACAAAAAGAAATAGAATGAGATTAGACGCTGTCTTAGATGGAACAACTGAATTTGTCCCCCTAATAGACTTAGACCCCGCCTATATCAGACCTAGAATGAACTACATAACCGATAAAAAAGAAGAACTGAATATCTTTGATAAGAATATTGTGATGGATGGAATAGAGTTTCCACTGACTGCGGAAAATGGACAGATTGTGAGGAAAGATGGAAGGACTTATATATATAGAGGAGAAGAATAAAAATGGAAATACACGCTTATATCACACAAAAGAAACAAAGCCTGATAGATAGCAATAAGAAGCTATCAGATGACAAGCTAAGAGTAGAAGGTGCTTGG
>JBAYZI010000108.1:0-9692 GCA_041672585.1 Cloacimonadales bacterium (SeqCode)
TAGTGGTTCCGGCAACAGTGATTTTCTCACTTCTGTTTGCGGTTCTTCTCAATAATATCAAGTGGCTGAAAGGCTTCTTTAGAACTGCTTATTTCCTACCCTATGTTACCTCTATGGTGGCAGTTTCTATTGTGTGGAAAATTATCTTCCAGCAAAGAAGCGGTCTCCTCAATTATTTTTTAGAAGGAATTGGCTTAGAACCTTTAAAATGGCTGAATGAACCGACCGGTATCTTCACCATGCTTTTCCAAAGTTTCGGTGTCTCTTTACCGGATTGGATGGGCGGACCTTCCTTGGCGCTCTTCTCAATTATGATTGTAACTGTCTGGAAAAGCATCGGTTATAATACTATTATTTACTTAGCCGGACTTCAGAACATTGCTAAAGAGTACTATGAAGCTTCCTCTATTGACGGAGCCAGCAAAGCACGCCAATTCTTTGGCATCACTCTTCCTTTGGTCTCACCAACAACCTACTATGTGCTGATGATGACCACTATTGTTACCTTCCAGGCTTTCTCACAAATTTATTTAATGACAGGAACACCTGCCGGTGGACCGCAAGGAACAACATCATTGATTGTTTATTATATCTTTGAAGCAGGTTTTATAGATCTTAACTTTAGTTATGCCAATGCTATAGCTCTGGTGCTATTTGTTGTAATTCTGCTACTTACACTTATCCAAAAACGCTTAGAAAAGCACGTTACATACGAATAGGGAGAACAAAATGAGAAATATACCTTTTAATATATTTATTTATACTTTGCTGATTGTTCTTGGGATCATCATGGTTGTTCCTTTCCTGTGGATGGTTAACACTGCTCTGAAAGATCAAGTTGAAATAAATGATGGAAATATTGGTTTTAATTGGAGAAATAACTCAATCTATATTTTGGAAGAAGGTAGCCATACACGAATTAGCAAGGCTGCAGAAGTCGGAGATTCTGTCTTGGTTTGTACCTTCACTGAGGATGGTCAAATTGCTCAACATCCGGAAAATATGAACCGTGAAATTGCTTATGATTTGGAATATAAATATAGACATAATGATGGAACGATTGAACAGCGCACGAAACATATAGTGTTGTCTGATCAAGCTAAATTAGAATATAAGATGGTTCACAAGAGTGAGATTAAAGATGAAAGCTTTATCAAACCTTTCTTTGGGAACTTTGTTAGAGCATGGAAGAAAGTACCGTTTGGGCTCTATATCAAGAATACTATTTTTGTTGCATTCACAACACTTTTAGGAGTTCTCTTTACTTCAGCTTTGGCTGCTTATGCCTTTGCCAGAATGAACTTCTTTGGTAAAGATTTCCTCTTCTATCTTTTGATAAGCATGATGATGGTGCCTCAACCAATTTATCTGATTCCCTCGTATATTGTGTTAAGTAATTTAGGCTTAGTAGATACCTATTTTGCTCTAATAGTCCCGTGGGTAGCGAATATCTTTACAATATTCTTGTTCAGACAACAATTTAAAACTATCCCCCAAGAGCTGTTTGATGCAGCTGCAATAGATGGTTGTTCGACTTTTGGAACACTCTGGAGAATCGTATTACCTCTCTCCAAACCTGTTATTGCTACAGCTTCTATCTTCTCTATTATTAGTAGCTGGAATAGCTTTATGTGGCCTCTTATCATGACTGATAGTAAACATCTGAGGGTTTTACAAGTGGGATTGAGCTATTTTAGTCAAGATTCAGGAACAGAAACCGCTCTGCTAATGGCTGCTTCTACATTTAGTATTTTACCATTAGTTGTCCTTTTCTTCTTAGCTCAGAAACAGATCATTGCCAGCACTGCGAAGTCAGGTTTAAAATAGAATATTGGAGTTAACATTTTATGAGAAAAAAAGAGAGAAGTCAAAAAGGGTTTGAAGTGCCCAAAACGGTGAAGAAGCCAGAAGAACTTCTGAGGCCGGTACAGATTATCGGACCCAAACAAAACGCAATTATTGCCTTTGTAGTATTTGTTTTTGTGATGATTGTCTATCAAATGACAAATTCTCCCTCACTCGCTTTTTGGGATGCAGGAGAATATACTACAACCTCAAGACTATTTTCGGTGCTACATGCTCCAGGAAATCCTACCTTTATAATTTTTGGTAGGTTTATGAATATCTTAGGGCTGGGTATGTCTTCACCGCAAGTGCTAACCTTTCTAGTTTCACTTTGGGGAGCTTTAGCGGTTATGTTTACCTATCTCTTCACTATTAAGTTAGTCAGCATGTTCGAAAGTAGAACTAAAATAGCAGTTCCCATCGGTGTCTTAGCAGCTTTATTAACTGCGTTCTCTTATACTTACTGGAACAATAGTATTGAAGCAGAAGTCTATTCAGGAATGGCTTTTTGTATTAATTTTATCATCTATTTACTCTTAGTTTGGTTGCAGAAATCTAAAGATTTATCACATCAGAACTATCTGATTTTTATAATTTACATCTTCTTTATGGGTTTTGGGATTCATCAAACAGTGTTGCAAATAGTCCCTGCGGTTCTTTTGATAGCTGTTTATCCCATGATTAAACCCTACTTTAAGAGTGATTCGTTTTGGACCAAAATAGCAATTTGGATTATTGTCCTATTCATTTTCTATTTCACAATTAATGCCTATATCCCAAGTTTCTCTCAACCTCTATTTGCTCTCGCCATAACGCTTGTTTTGATGTATTACTTACGAGGTCGTGTTAGCTCTACAGCTTGGACATTAGCCCTATTAGCCATTATTATTGGCTTCTCAACTCACCTTTATATTCCTATCAGAGCATCGTTCAGACCTTTTATTAATGAAGGTGATCCGCAAACATGGGAACGCTTTATGGCTTTCTTTAGAAGAGAACAATTCGGCGGTACCAGCATTATTGATCGCAATGCTAATTTCTTTACAGATCAGATGGGAACCCATTTTCTCAGATATTTCAACTGGCAGTTCTTCAATACCGAAATGTTGAGCAAGCTTACTTCTCTCCCTAAAATATTGTTAGATAATATCTTTATTCCGCTTACTTATCTAATCGGCTTTGTGGGCATGTTTTTTCAATTCAAAAAAAATAAAACATCATTTATCTATCTTTTCTCACTTTTCTTCATGAGCTCTATTGCCATGGTTTTTGTGATGAATATCCCTCTTGATACTCCCCGTCCTCGTGATTATTTCTTTGCTACAGCTTATAATTTATGGACTCCATTTATGGCAATTGGTCTAATCTATGGGTTAAGAAGTATGTTTAACAGAAAAGCACTTTATCCGTTAGTTCTTGTTCTAGCCTTTATGATACCGGCGTTAACATTAGTTTCCAACTATCATAGTGTTGATCGCGCAGGCGAGTTTTATGCAGCTGAGTATGGAATGAATTTCCTCAACTCCTTAGAAAAGAATGCTATTATCTTCACAAATGGAGATAATGATACATTCCCTCTGTGGTATGCTCAAGCAGTGGATGATCCCTATATTCTCTCACGCCAGCCTGAATCTATTGCACCGGCAGTCGGGATAATTGATGACCAAGCTACTAAAGATAGAATTGCAATGGCTATGCATTTTAAAGATAGAGAGTGTTTCGGTATTCGTAAAGACGTTACTATAGCAAACTTCTCTCTCATGAACACCCCGTGGTATATTAGACAATTAAGAGATAGGGAAGGGGTTAATATCTCTGTTCGTGATGATGAAATTGAAGCTTTGGTTCACCCTGAAAGATTTTACCGTGATGTTGATTATAGAATCAATATTCCCGGTTATAAAAATACTTTTACAGTGAAAGAAAAAGATCTCAGTCTGGGCTATTGGCGCGGACAAGATAAAGCAACGATGCAAATAATTAAAGATAACTTTGGTAAACGACCTATTTACTTCGCCTCTACTGTGGGTAATCAATTCATGGGATTAGATGAATATCTGGAAACCCATGTCAAAGTTTATAAATTAGTTCCCTACAAAGTTACTCAACAGAATGAGATAAGATGGGATAAATTTATTGATTTCTTAGAGAATGTATATGTTGTTGACTCCATAATGGACACAAATGTATACAAAGATGAAGTTGTTGCCCGCTTAACAGCTCCTTATATCCAACATTTTCAGATGCTGGGAAGATATTATGACTATATTGATCTGCCACATGACGCTATGCGAAGCTATCGAAAAGCCCTGCAAATCTACGATTCTATTGAGGATCATACTTTTAGCGGTGTAATCTCTTTAGCTGATAGAATAAAATTGGATCTTAAGATGTTAGAAAATAAGACTTTAAAAAGGTAAAACATTGACTTGTGGAACATAAAATGCATTATAGTAATAGTAGAATAATGGAGGAAATATGAGAAAACTATGGATTGTTTTATTATTATTAGGATGTAGTCTTATTTTATTTGCTAGTGTTAAAAAAGCAGAAATGTTGGATAACATTACTGATTTTGAAGTAACACCTAAAATTATAGAAGAGCATGCTAGCATTTTATTCACCTGTAATGCAGGTGTTCATGTATCAATTGAAATCCTTAACTTTCAAGGTAAGCTTGTAAAAATAATTATTTCTGATGTCATTTTACCAGGAGACTACAACTTACAATGGGATAGAACAGACTTTTACGGAAATCATTTACCGTCCGGAGAATATGTTATTCAGGTTAAAGAAGACAAGAGATTTGTTACTAAAAGGAAAACCCTGATACTTAAATAATTTCAAAACATTAATTATTAAAAGTGTAGCTTGCCTACACTTTTTTTTATTATATTTAACTTGACACTCTTTAGTAGTTTATTAGCATACATTTATCTATCTATAAAGAGAAGAGAGGATTTATAAAGTTGAATGAATATAAGTGCTAACTAACTTATCTGCATAAAATAGCTTTCACATCTCGTTACCAGGCTAAAACTTAGAGTTCTCTTGGGACTACCTTGAGTAATTCGTACTTTTATCGAGATATTAACGCAGTAGCCGTGAGTGTCCCCTGCAAGAGACTGTCCTATCCTCCGCTCTTAGAAGTGTTTGACCATATTAATAAGGTGATTTACTAAGTTTTTAGAGCTTCACCCCATAAGCCTACCCTAAGTTTAATAAATCATTGCTAATAAAAACTATTACACGAAATAGTAAGAATTTGTTTGACAAGAAAAGTAAAATGCAATATTATGAAATCGAGCTTTTGTAAGAAGACTATCCACTGTTTAATGTAATTTATACTAAATAAGGAACAAGAATGATACTATTTAAGAATGCAACTATCTCTGCTGGTATTACTAAAGAGAGACAAGTTGATATTTTATTTGATGACAAGATTATTGAAGTGCGTGAAGATTCGATTACCCCTCCTGTTGACGCAATAATAATAGATTTAGAAGGCAAGTTTGTCCTTCCCGGAGCAATTGATGTTCACACCCATTTTAGATCTGATAAAGATAACTGGCAAAATCATTTCTTCAATGCTTCTAAAGCCGCTGCTATGGGTGGGATTACGTATATGGCAGACGGTAGTTGTAACACCGAGACACCTTTAACTGAAGGCTATGACTTCCCTGAAGTTGCCAGAGCGTATGAAAATAACTCTCTTATAGATTATGGTATTTGGGGCATGATCACCAGTGATGATTATCCCTATTATAATGAAGAGATTTCGGAACTGGCTAAGAAAGGGGTTGTAGGGGTTGAATTCTATTTATATAGCAATAATAATGCGATTTCTCCCTTAGATTATGAAGAGATTTTAGAATTGTTTACAGACTTCTCCAACTCTCAAATTCTGTTTGGAGTCTTCCCTTTAGATTTCCCGACTTACTACAAAAGCAAGGGTTCTTCTCCGGAAGATATTGGAGCATTTCAATTTGAAGCAGTAAAGAAACTCTTTCGCCGGTCACAAGAGACTAAAGTTCATCTCTTCAATATTGTTTCACCGGAAATAGTAGACTTCGTGATGAATTCTACTAAAAAGTACCACTGTACTTATGATGTTAATCCTCATAATTTCTTAGATAATAGAGACGGCATTTATCTACCCGGTGTGCAAGATGATAATTCAAGCTTAACCTTGGATAACTTGATTCAAACAGGAAAAGTCCCTTCTATCTCAACAGATAGCGGATTTATTAACCAAGACCTAAATTACACAGATGAAAATTACGCTGGTATTGTTAATTATCTTGATTTGCAATATATGATTCCCTTCCTATTTTCTGAATACTATCTTACCCGCAGAATGACCTTGGGTAACCTTGAAAGAATGATAGCAGGAAATCCGGCTAAGATTTTGGGTATTGAACATGTTAAAGGTGGATTTGAAAAAGAGAAAGATGCAGATTTTATCGTGATAGATCCTAAATTAAAAGAGGATTTAATTGATGATTACTCTTCATTTAAAGGTAGAGAAATAAACTGTAAAGTAACTCAAACCTATCTTAGGGGAGAGAAAATATATGATATCTTGGAAGGTGTCCAAGACCAAAGAGGATTTGGAAAACTTGTTAAAAGAAACTTCCAAGCTACAACCTTAAATTACTATTAATAGGAGTTATTAATGCAAGAACAGTTAAAAATATTCCTGAAGAAAATTATTGCTGATAATAAAGGGTATAAATATATCTTTAATCACAGTAGCTGGCGAACAGACTTTCTCAGGTTTTACCAAAGTCAAGTAAACTATAATATTAGTAAAAATAGTGAACAACTTTGGGTTACCCTTTATAAAGGTCAGAAATCACTATCATTTGCTATTTCCGATCCTGACGAAAAAAAGCTAAACAATAAACTTACCGAATCATACGCCTTAATAGATAATCTTCCGGCTGATAAGGATTTTGTCGATATCGAAGCAGACCCTACTAAAACAGAAGAAAAAGCTAAAGTTGATAACACAATAGAATTATCTTTAGAAGATAAAATCGTGATCTTACAAAAGTTTGCTGACGTTGCTGCTAAACATGCCTTTAAAATATTCGGAACTTTTATTTGCAATTATGAAGTTTCGACAATTATCAATAGCAACGGTGTCAACAAAGTAAGCTACAACTCTCCTATTATGCTGGAGATAAAAGGTGTTGCTGATAAGAATATGGTTACCATCCTTGAATCTCTTGGTGGCGAACAACTTAGTAGTTTAAACTTTGATGCAGCCTTAACCAGCTTTGAAAAGAAACTCATTGCCGGTCAAGCTGAAGTTGTTGACTTAGATCCTGGACATTATGAAGTAGTCTTAGCCCCACGCTGTATTGGCGAGTATCTAAGTTATCTAGGAAGCTCTTTCGGAGCAAGTGCTTTAGATAGAAAATCAAGCTTCTTTGAAGGGAAAGAGAATAAGCAAATCTTCCCTAAGAATATTACCGTGTATGACGATCCACATGATTCTGAACTAGTTAACTTTGACTATAATGGCGAAGGACGCAAAATCGAAAAGTTAATGTTGATTGAGAATGGTGTGTTCAAAAACTACTTAGTTGATAACTATTATGGTAACAAATTAGGTCTTCCTGTCAATGGTAACGATGGCTCCTGCTTAGTTTTAAAGACAGGTGATAAATCATTAGATCAAATGATCTCTACCGTGAAAAAGGGCATCTATATTTCCAGTTTACACTATATGAACTTCATCAATGTTAAAGAGACTTCTCTTACAGGTTTAACCAGAGATGGAACTTTCTTGATCGAGAATGGCAAAATTACTAAAGTGGTGAATAACCTTAGATTTACTGAGAAAATCAGCTCTATCATAGAGAATATAGTAGAGATTGAAAACAGTAGCGTAGTAGTGCCTAACTCTTCTAATTATGGAGCTTTTAGCATCTCATCAAGTAAGATGCCACATGTAAAAGTTAGTAAATTCCATATCTCTTCATCTACTAAAACCATATAGGAGAACAACATGAAAAAACTAATATATGATATAATCAATAAACTTAATGGACAAGATATCCAATTTGGGGATGTAAGATTTACCTCTACTGACAGCCAAACTATCTTTTTTGAAAAGAAGAACCTCAAACACATCTCTAAAACTACTGATGCTGAAGCCTTGGGGATTAGAGTGCTTGTGAATGGATGTTGGGGATTTGCCGGAACAGATGTTGTTGATGTAACCAAAGTGGACAGCCTCATCAACTTGGCTCTTAGTAATGCCAAGCACAGTGCTCGCTTTAGGCACACACCTGTTAAATTTAAAGCAATTAAACCTACTGTTGGCTCCTACTATTTCAGACCTGAAGAAGATCCTTTCTTAATGAGTGATGAAGAGAAAATTGAGTATTTTCAGAATATCGCAATTAAACTCAATCAGAATCCAAGCATAATTCACTCCTATGTTCACACTAACTTCTATCGTCAGTATAAAGTCTATGCTAATACTGAAGGAACTTTCGTAGATACGCTTGTTTATGACACAATGCCTTCAATGTCGGTGCTGGCAGCTAATAAAAACGGTATGCAACAGAGAACATGGCCCGGTCATATGAGCACTAGAAGAGGCGGATTTGAAGTTGTTAGAGCTGCTAAATTAGAAGAGAATATAGATAAAATAGTGAAAGAAGTGATAGACCTCTTAGATGCTCCTACTATTCAAGAAGAAAAAGCTGATCTAATCATTGGTGGCGGACATCTTGCTTTGCAAATTCACGAAAGCGTAGGTCATGCTACTGAAGCTGATAGAATTCTCGGAATGGAGATATCCTATGCCGGTAAAACATTCATCAAACCTAAGATGTTGGGCAACTTTAAGTATGGTTCAGAACATGTAAATATTTACAGTGATTCAACTGACCCTAGGGGTATTGGCTACCATTTAGTTGATGATGAAGGAGTTCCCGGTAGAAGAGTTGATATTATCAAGAACGGTATCTTAATGGACCAACAAACTTCACGCGAGATTGCTCCTCAGCTCAAGCTAGAAGCATCTTCCAATATGCTGGCCTCTTTTGCTGATGACTTCCCACTTGTGAGAATGACTAACTTCTGTTTAGCTCCGGGAAAAGCAGGCTCTTTAGAAGATTTAATCAAGAGTACCGAAAGAGGTTACTATATCGATTTCACCAAGACTTGGTCGATTGATGATAACAGAAATAACTTCCAATTTACTACAGAAATCGGATATAAGATTGTTGATGGCGAGATTGTCGGTATTGTAAAAGAACCAACTTATTTTGGCATTACTCCTGAATTCTGGGGTGCTTGTGATGCTGTCTGTTCAGAATCTGAATGGGTATTCCATGGCACTTCTAATTGTGGTAAAGGCGAACCGGGTCAGGCAATGCACCTTTCACACGGTGTTGCTCCTGCAAGATTCAAGAATATTGTCTGTAATGTAAAAGCTTAATTAATAATGAATAATTGATGTAGGGGCGTATTGAATACGCCCTTTTCTTATGACAAAAAAAGCGAGACCCAAAATAAGTCTCGCTCAATTCTTCAACAATATATTTAATTCTATCTCAATTTAACTCTTAATTTCTCTATCATATCAGCTGTCATGCTCTCTAAATTATACTCTGGCTTCCAGCCCCATTCTGTGCGAGCAGCACTGTCATCCATACTGTTAGGCCAGCTATCAGCAATATTTTGCTTTAAAGGATCAACATTATAAGTGAGCTTAAACTCAGGAATGTGTTGCTTAATTGCTTTAGCAATAATCTCAGGATCAAAACTCATAGCAGCCACATTAAAGGCGTTTCTATGAATAAGCTTAGCAGGATCTGCTTCCATTA
>JBAYZI010000109.1:0-9393 GCA_041672585.1 Cloacimonadales bacterium (SeqCode)
ATTGGCGCTGATATTAGGAATGGCTCAGTTGTTAAATTGATAGTATACTCTAAATCGTTAACAAATCTATTACCGAAAACAAATAAATAATAAGTTCCGGCAGAAAGAATTTCATTAGTATAATATAAGGTATTTTCGAATCCTGAACAATCACTTATAAATGTTGGAGCAGGATTATCAGAACTAGGCACTTCTTGAGTAAAGAAAGCACTAATACCTGTACTGGTAGTTCCGGTAATTGTCCCATTTAGGAACACATCTTCAGCAAGAGTGAATTGGTAAACAACTTCTTCACTATTTTCTAAATCACCGTTATGAGGTAAAACATGTTCTGGGCGGTAATTATTACCATAACCTTTTGTTGTGCCGGAAACTTCACCGGTAGGAAAGGTTAAGGGAATTGGGTTTGAACAAGTAGCACCTTGAGGATCTATTGCATTACCTTCAAGCTGAACGCTATGAACAACTCTGCTTTGATTGTCAGTTATTTGTAATTGAGATGTATGCGGGCCTCTTCTAGTGGGAGAATAAACCACAGAAACTGACATCTCTTCATAAGCTCCAAGTGTTACAGGATAGTCATTTTCATCAATCAATTGAAACAGATCAGAACTTCCTCCGGTAATAGATATGCTATTAATACCAAGGTTATTAAAACCAAGGTTGGAAATAGTAAGAGTTTGAGGTTCACTCTCTGAAAATAACATTTGGTCAGCGAAAGTTAAAGTTTCGGCACTTACTGTAAAGTTAGGTTCTTCTGACATGGTTTGATAATTAAATCCTGTAACAGGAAGATATTTTCTCAATTCACCCAATTCAAGGGAAGTTGGAAAATTCGGATAACAGTTCACATTATGGCTATGCTTAATAAGAGACCTATTGCCTTCTACTTCATAGCTGTAGAAGTCGTCATTACCGGACATAGACCCAGGTTCAGTAGCAAAGAACATAATCATTAAGTTGTCTGTACCATGATAGTAAAATGAATTATCAAGATTAAGAGTAACTACTGATTCTGTAGTGTTCACTGCCATTGAACCACTATAAACATGAGTAAAGTCTGCAAGTTCCCAGTCATTGATGTTTGCAAAAACATCTTTTGAAGTACTTTTCATGAAAACTTCTATAGTTTCAGACCAAGCTGAATTTAGGTTGTAAAGGTAGCTAATTGAAGTAATAGCACCTTGGAAATTCAATTCTTCGGGATAATAAATGCTTTGAGACATTGAATAATTTCTATCTGCTTCCATAGGCAAACATGTATCAATAACTCTTTTGCCGTCCAAGACAACTTCTGCATCTGTAAAAGGATTTGGGCAAGTGGTAAATGACCAGACCGGTATAGTTCCAGTTGGCTGACCTGCTGCATTATAAGGAATAACTTTCCAATAATAAGTAGTTGCATAGTTTAAATTACTGTAAACATAAATTCTTCCGGTTTGATTTACAGGTGAAATGCCGGCAAATGTCTGATCAGTTGACAGATAGACATTATATCCATCCGCAAAGCTAGCTGCTTGCCAGGTTAAATTGTTACTTATGAAAACACCTGTAGCTCCGTTAACCGGAGAAGGATTACTTGCAACACCGAGAGCTGGAGTAGCTGTTAAGTTGATAGAGTAATCTAAATGTGTAACCCATACATTAGCGCAAATAATCAAATAATATGTTCCCGCAGGGAAAGGTTCGTTAGTATAGGTTAGAGGATAACTCTGTCCTGCACATGCCCTTAGAATTGTAGGAGGAGGATTATATGCATTGGGTTCATCTTGAAGAAATAAAGCACTAATTCCGGTACTGTTAGTTCCGATAATTGTACCATTCAAGAGCATAGGGCTATCAAGAGTGAATTGATAAACGATGTCATTACTATCTAGATCAGCATAAGCGGGAGAAACATCGTTTGGGTGGTAATCATTACCAGAACCTTCTGTACTACCGAGAACATTAACAGCAGGGAAGGTTAAGGGGATTGGATTAGCACAGGTTGAACCTTGGGGTCTGGAGGCTGCTAAGTTGATAGTGTAATTTACACTTTGTGGGGCTATCCAAGTCGAAATAATCATGTAATAAGTACCAGCCGGTATGAGTGTATTGCTATATTGTACAGAATAAGTGTTGCTTGCTCCAACAGAATGAGTTACAGGGGCAGGACTAGTGGAATTAGGCTCATTTTTAAGTATGAAAACACCCATATATGTCCCGTCAGCTGTAATCGTACCATTCAATACCATTGGATCGGTAAAGGTGAATTTGTAAACCACATCATCACCACTGAGATAGCTAGTAGAAGGATTTACCCAAGCATTATCATAATCATCACCATAATCAGCAGTATTACCTGTGATGCCAGTAGCCGGGAAAGTTAAGGGAATTGGATTAGAACAGGTTGAACCTTGGAGTGTAGTAATAGTAGCCGTTAAGTTGATAGTGTAATCTAAACTCTGCGGGGCGGGATAGCTAGAAATAATCAAATAATAAGTTCCGGAAAGAAGCACATCATCGTTATAAGTTATAGTATTTCCATCCCATGATTTTTTGCTTAAAATCACAGGAGCAGGGGTAGTTGCATTAGGCTCTTGTTGAAGAATAAAAGCACCCATCCAGCTAGCTGATGTAATAATTGTGCCTTTCAAGACTCTTGGTTCTGCAAGAGTGAATTGGTAAACTACATCATTACCATTAAGATAACGGGCATCAATATCTCCACCTGTAATCATATTTGATGAATAATTATTCCCATAATTTGCAGTATTACCCATGATATTAATAGCCGGAAAGTTTAAGGGAATCGGGTCAGCACAGGTCAACCCTATAGGACTATACTGCCAGGTTACACGAGTATTAGGGTAAGCTCCTATCAAAGAACCTACAGTCTCAGGAAATTCTTCACCGGATTTGTATGCAGCAGCTTGAGAAGATTGTGTACCTGTAAATACAGGAGACCAGGGGTTCCAACCACCACGCCTATTTTCCCAAATAATTTCCAGATTAGAGGTTCCGTTGTAAGCAAAGGGAGTTGTTAGCTCAATTCCTTGCCAATCGTTAGTATTCCACTCTATGCTTCCATCGAAAACCTCAGTGTAACCGTTGCTGCCCGGATTGGCTGTATAAGCATTTGTTACAGTGGTAGCATTGGTTAATCTCATAAAAACATGTTGATTCGATGAGAAGCTTCCGTCCAAAGTGTTTCTTACATTAAACTCTAACTTTGTAATAAGTCCGGTATTTGTGATTGCATTACCGGGTAAAATAAAATGTGACCAACTATAATTTTGGGCAGCATGTAAAGGCACATTGTAAAGTGATTCTGAACCGTTACCTATTTGCGTAACCGTTGCCAAAGCACTCGTTACCGTCAATAATGTTAATAACATAAGTAAAATACTTTTTTTCATTTTAAACTCCAAATTAATACTTTTTCACTATCTGGTGTGTTTTATCCAAAACGGATATTTAAGCCTTATTAATGACTTAAGTGTTGCTATTATGGTATATTACTTGACATTGTAGTAACAATATCTTGGTAATCTATTATTATTAATATTGGTAACTTTTAAGTTATAAATCACATTTGTCAAGCTTTTATGCAGTGCTGATTATCCCTAAGAATGGCATCTTTAGGTAATTACTGAAACGCAAAGACAAATAAAGATATTATACAATTTAAGGGAAATCTCTAAATATCTGCTAGATTGTTATTTTCATATCTCGCCTGTACTCCTTTTAAAGAACTTTACTATTCATTAAGAAATTGAAAAGCGTAATTAATAAACAGGCTTTAAATAAGAAATTAATTTTTAATAGTCTGGAAGTGCGCATACAAGAAACTTTCTTGTAAAGCTTTTTTACCTTTATTATTGCCCCTTTTGTTGGTACATCACCTTATCTACTCGTCAAAATCAAGAAAACAGTTGACGAGAAAATCACCATCTTTATTGTATAGTGGAAAACAAGTTGCATAAGATAATTAATGAAAAATAATAAGGGAAAAAATAAATGGAAAAATGTAGAATTGTAATTACTGATGTCGGTAGTACCACAACCAAAGCTATTTATCTACAAGAAGCTTTTGGGGTTTATAGCTTAAAGGGTTTATCCAATGCTATAACGACAGTTGAGAGTCCTTATGAAGATGTAAAAATAGGTGTCTTCCGGGCAATAAAGCAATTAGAGAAGGATAGTGGGGAGCAATTCTTAACAGTAAGTGCGACAGAGCATAAGCTGGAGTTTCTTCCTGATGTGGCTTATTACACTACTTCTTCAGCAGGTGGTGGTTTGCAAATCTTAGTGATTGGTTTAACGCTGTTTGATTCTGCTAAAAGTGCTGAAAGAGCAGCTTTTGGAGCTGGAGGTGTCTTACTCAACACGCTTGCTATCAATGATTTACGCTCAACCTATGAACAACTGCAGTTAATTAACAATTCTCATCCGGACATTATTCTTTTTTCAGGCGGAACAGATGGCGGTGCATTTACCGGTGTGATCAGGTTAGCTGAGATTCTTTCATTAGGAGACCCGTCTGCTAAATTCGAAACTGAGAATAAGATACCCTTAGTCTATGCCGGAAATATAGAAGCCCAAGACTTTATGAAAGACCTTTTTCTTGATAAATATGATCTTTCTCTGTTGCCGAATATTAGACCTACCATGCAGGACGAGGTGTTGGAACCGATAACCGAGAAGATCCACGAGCTATTCTTGAATAGTGTGATGGAGAATGCCCCCGGCTATGCTCAGCTGAAACAAGTTACTGAGGCAGCGATACTTCCTACCCCGTTAGCCGTTCTGAAAGCAATGGAACTTCTCCAAGATAAGTATCAAACTTGTATGTTAAAGGTAGATATTGGCGGAGCGACAACAGATATTTTCTCTGTGATTAACGGAAATCTCTATCGTACTGTAAGTGCCAATTACGGAATGAGTTATAGTATTGCTAATGTAGTGGCTAATGCCGGTTGGGAAGAGTTAGATAATCTTTTACCTGCTCATCTTTCAGAAGACTTGGTGAGAAACTATATTGGCAATAAAATGTTGAATCCCGGTTATGTTCCAAGCAGTGATATCGAGCTGATTATTGAACAAACACTGGCAATCTTGGCATTGCGTCTGTCTTTAACACAACATTATGAAATGCATTTAAATACTACTCAAATCGGCTTCTTAGAGCGTGTTAAATCACGCTTTAGAGATCCCTTCTATGATCAGATGTATCAGGAAAAAGTAGCTGAACTGAATAAATTTCACCATTCTGATATTAATATTGTGATTGGAGCAGGAGGAGTGATTTCTCATGCTCAAAAGCCACAGCAAGCTTTCTATATAATCATGCAGGGCTTCCAGGTAGAAGGTATTACCCAGATTTGGCGGGACAAACACTTTATCTCTCCTCATCTCGGGGCGTTTATCAGGCATAATAAAGAGCAGGCTTATAAGCTTTTGTTGGAAGAGTGTTATGAGAACCTCGGAACAGTGATTAGTCCATCTATTCAGACCAATAATCCCAACAAAATAGTGCTTACTATAACAGTAGGAAGTGAAATCTATACTTTCAAGATAAATGAAGTGAAGTATATTCCCCTGAAGGAGAACCAAAAGATTACCGTTAAGCTCTCTTCCCATGCTCTTATAAAAGATGTAGATGAGCAAACAAGCTTTGAAACTGATAAAGCTCTGCTCATAACCACCTACCCGAATAAACGAATTGATAATAGAGAGTTGATTAAAGAATTGGACTTGTATAACTTAGCAGGTTTAGAAAGCTTGGAAATGGTAAGCCATATTAAACAGGCTATTAATAAAAAAGAAGAGGGCATCTTTACTAAAGTGGTGAAACTTCCTTATGATGGCAATATTCTAGTTTCTCCTAATGATAAATTAGAACCGGATGCTGTCTATGGCGTGAATAATCACTCCTTTCCTAAAATTTATATCATAAGTTTAGCTAAGCTAATGGGTAAAAGCTACGGCGTCATAGATATCCGAGATAATCTTTTAGTGAGAGTCGGCGATGTTGTTAAGTTTGATCAGCGTTTAATAGATATTGCCCAATCTCCTGTGCGTGGCATTGTTAAGAATATTAATTATAAAACAGGAACGCTAATTATTCGCGAGTTACAAGATTACCATGAAAAACCCAAGGTAATACCGGTAGCAAAAATGATAAATAAGAAGCCTAAATCACTAAATAATCTTTTGCGTGTACAACTTGGTGACTTTGTGTTTGAAGATGAAAACATTGTTCACATTACACGAGCTGCCGGAGGTATTGTGAAAGCACCTAACACAGGTTATATTACCAATATTGACACAACCAAAGGCGAAGTTACTATTCAATATAAGAAAACCCCGGTTAATTATCAGGTCGGGTTCACGTGTAACGTTGTTTCTATTGAAGATAAGAAAAGCGTTACAATAGAGTATAATGCTACTGAATATAATGGCGTGATTGGCTTTGGTAAGAGTAATTTTGGCAAGCTGATTTATCTTTCTAACTTAAATGATGGTAGCGACCTAACCCATAAAATAGTTGTCTATAATGGTGCTGTTACGCTACAAGATTTAGAGATTTTAGCAACTAAGAAGATTTCTGGCTTGATAATTGCAGGAATAAATATGAAAACTATAATTAACTTCGTAGGAAAAGAGATTGGAGTTGCTTTGACAGGCAATGAAAGTATTCCTTTCCCTCTTATCTTAATGAGTGGATTTGGAGAGTACAAACTGTCTGATGAATTTATCAATACAGTTAAAAAGAATGAAGGGCATAATTGTAACTTAAATCCGGCGACTCAAATCAGAGCCGGTGTAACACGTCCTAAAATAAGTATAAATTAGAAAAGGTAGATAAAACATGGAAAACATGAAGTCGTTAAACTTAAAAACAGGCGACAGCAAAGCTAAAAGAGCTGAAATAAGAAAGTATTTTCTTGAAACATACGCATTAGAAGCAGAACTTTACAAGATTTTGAAAAGAGATGAGACCTTTTATTTAAGAGCAGATCCTCTTCGTCATCCGATAATCTTCTATTACGGACACACTTCTGCATTCTTTATTAATAAGCTTCTTTTAGCCGGATTACTTAAAGAGAGAATCAATCCAACTATCGAATCTATGTGTGCAGTTGGGGTTGACGAAATGTCTTGGGATGATCTCAATGAAGCTCATTATGATTGGCCAACAGTAGCTGAAGTTACTAAATTCCGCCACCAAGTGATAGAATTAATAACCAAATTAATAGATACTTTACCTTTAGAAATGCCGATAAATTGGGATTCTCCGTGGTGGACCATTATTATGGGAATCGAGCATATGAGAATTCATGTTGAGACTTCTTCTGTCTTAATCAGACAACTTCCTTTAACAGAAGTGGTGCCTCATCCTGATTTTATAGCATGTAAAGAGACTCCGCCTGCACCGCGTAATGAGATTATTAATGTGCTGGGCGACAGTGTGCAAATCGGGAAAAGCAGAGATAATGCTTACTATGGCTGGGATAATGAATTTGGGGTTCACGAAGCTGAAGTGAGTAACATGAAAGTTAGTAAATTCTTAGTCTCTAATCACGAATTTCTAGCTTTTGTAGAGGCAGGTGGTTATGCCAATAAAGAGTATTGGACAGATGAAGGCTGGGGCTGGGTAAGTTATGCTAAAGCTAAACATCCGTTTTTCTGGATTAAAAAGAGTAATAAATGGTATCAGAGAAATCTTTATGAAGTAATAGAAATGCCGTGGAGCTGGCCTGCAGAGGTTAACTATCTGGAAGCTAAAGCTTTCTGTAACTGGAAGAGTGAGCAAGAAGGTGTTACTTTCCGCTTGCCAACAGAAGATGAGTGGTTCCAAATGTATAAAATATGTCAAGTACCGCATTTCCCAACTGCTAATTCTCCTATTGCTAATATTGGACTAGAACTATATGCTTCTTCTTGTCCGGTAAATAAATACAGATTCGATTCGCTTTATGATATAATAGGTAATGTGTGGCAATGGACAGAAATTCCGATCTACGCGTTTCAAGGTTTTGAAGTTCACCCTCTCTATGATGACTTCTCAACTCCTACTTTTGATGGTCAGCATAATCTAATCAAAGGCGGTTCCTGGATTTCTACAGGTAATCTTGCTATTCCTGAATCACGCTATGCTTTCCGCAGACACTTTTATCAACATGCCGGTTTCCGTTATGTGCAAAGTGAAGAACCAATTAAGACTTATAATGCCATCTATGAAGAAGATCCTGTAGTAGTTGAAGAGTGTGAAAGAGGTTGGGGTGAAGAAAAATTCAGTATTAAGAATCTCTCCACTCAATTAGTGGAAAAAGCTTTAGCCGAGGTAACTAATCACAAAAAAGCTATGGTAATTGGCTGTGGAGCCGGAAGAACTGTGTTTGAATTAGCCAAATCCTTTGATTTTGTCGAGGGAATTGATTTTTCAGCACGTGTTTTTAAATTGGCTGTAGATATGCAACAAAAAGGGCATAACCACTATATTACAATCGATGAAGGTAGTATTGTTGATTATCATGAGAAGTATTTAAGCGATTTTGGCTTGTCCGAAACTGTTGACAAAGTAGCTTTCTACCAAGCAGATGCTTCCAACCTTTTAGATAAATATACCGGTTATGATCTAATCATCTCAGAAGTTATGCTGCATAAAGCTTACGATCCTAAGAACTTCTTAGAAATGATTCATACCAGACTCAATAAAAATGGACTTTTAGTAATTGCCTATACTACCGGTTGCTCACCTGAATTCTCTGCAAAAGAGAACTTGTTAGGCGGGTTTAGAGGTGAAGATGGCGAGATTGTTGAATCAGAAACTACTATTGAGAGAATCTTGGAAAAGAAGTTTAAGAAAGTTGGAAATTCTGAAGAAATACCTTACCTTATTCACAAATGTACCCATCATATGCTGCTCAAAGTAGCGTCTGTTACTTTGTGGCAGATGAAATAGATCTTTAATTAATAATTAAGAATTGTAGGGGCGGAACATTTTCCGCCCTTTTGCTTTTACACCAATTATTAGCAGGCTGAGACCTCTTTCACTGGGAACGCACTCAAAGATTACCCCCGGGTTTGGAAATACCAACCAACCCCGTCCTATTCCAGCTGGAATAGGCGGAAGAGAAGGTAAATCTATAAATCATTGAGCATTTTATCAAATTAGCATAAATAAACGAGAAATTTCTCTCTAATTGCTGCCGGCTTTTTCTATTTATCCCTTGCTTAGGCAAAATAAATGTTTATAAATCTGTACTTGCAAAAAAGAGGCTTATTCTATAAAATCCAACTCTCTCTGCAAATCAGTTTGTTCTTCTTCTAATTCAAATATTTCGAGCTGTTTATCTTTATTGCCAATCAGTTTATTCTTCACCTTTTTCAATTTTGCCGAATCTT